>JAJZFS010000003.1 GCA_021805245.1 Pseudomonadota bacterium
CTTCACGCGGTCCGGTTCGGCGGCGGGCAAATCGATTTTATTAATGACGGGAATAATCTCAAGATCGTTATCGAGCGCCTGATAGACGTTGGCGAGCGTCTGCGCCTCCACGCCCTGCGACGCGTCAACCACCAGCAACGCGCCCTCGCAGGCGGCGAGCGAGCGGCTGACTTCATAGGCGAAGTCCACATGTCCGGGGGTATCCATCAGGTTCAGCGTGTATTCCTGCCCGTTCCTGGCTTTATATGTCAGACGGACGGTCTGCGCCTTGATGGTGATGCCGCGCTCGCGCTCCAGCTCCATCGAATCAAGAACCTGCTCTTTCATTTCGCGGCTGGTCAGGCCGCCGCACGTCTGGATCAGCCGGTCGGCCAGCGTCGACTTGCCATGGTCGATGTGGGCGATGATGGCAAAATTCCGGATATTTCTTTGTTCTGTGGTCATGCTATAATGCGGTCATGAAAAGCTGGTTGCAGCATTTACCTATTATTCTTGTTTGTACCGCCCTTTTTACAGTGTCTGCGGCAAAAGCACAAGCGTCAAAAGTGCGGGTCATGCCCCCCCGCATGCGCGGCTACTGGGCGCTGCCGGACTGCGGCTCCTACAGCAAAGCCCTGATCATTACCCGTCATTTTTACCTGCAAACCGACCGGCAAGGCAGCCAATTCCGGTTTATCGCCCCGATCGCCAAAAGGAAGGACTACTGGGTCATGCCCGTCGCAGGGGTCGTCCGCCCCGTCAAAGTGACCGCCGACGGCCAGCTCACCATCGGCATCCCCGCCGGCCAGAATCCGGCGCGCTGGCCACACAGGTGGCGCGACCTGATGCTGAACGACCGGCAGGAATATATGGCCTGCGCGGAAATTCCGGAGATTTTGCCGCCGCCGCTGGTCAGCGCCATGAAGCATATCGACGGGATAGACGCCGCCTGCCACGCAGACATGACCTCTACCTGCACGCATGCGCTCTTCGACGCCGCGGATCAAAACAAAGACGGCAAAATCTCCGGGCAGGAAATGGAATCGGCAGCCGTCGATCTGGGCAGCATGGCGTTACTCGTGAAGAATCACATCGCCAGCGGCCAGATGCTCGATCAGGCGAACCACGATAGCGTGCAAGAAGCCGAACGCCTCGCCCGGCGCTTCATGCCGAACGGCGGCATGTCTTATGCGGACTTCAACGGCTTCGTGCAAAAAGCGCAGTCTCGAGGCCTCACCGCCGCGCTTGAAGACATCGGCACGCTCATTCCGGGGTTAAGGCCTTAAAACCATGTTTTTGCCCTTCAAAGCCGTTGCCGCCTACGCGATCTTCGGCGCCTGCTATCTGGTTTTCGCCCTCGGCAGATTTCCGGGCATAAAAATCGACCGCCCCGGCGCGGCGATCATCGGCGCGACAGGCATGGTGGCGCTCGGCATTCTCGTGCCAAATGAAGCGTTGCATTATATAGATTTTCCGACGCTTGTCCTGCTGTTCTCCATGATGTTGATTGTCGCCAGCCTGCATCTGTCCGGCTTCTTCGACTGGATCGCGCATCTGGTGGTGACAAAGCTGAAGCCGCGCCACCTCCTGCCGACGGTGATCTTCACCAGCGGCATCCTTTCCGCATTCCTCGTCAACGACATCGTCTGCCTCGCGATGGTGCCTTTGGTGCTGTCAGCGACGCGGCGCATGAACCTGAAGCCGCTGCCCTATCTTCTCGCCGTCGCCACCGCCTCGAACATCGGCAGCGTCGCCACGATCACCGGCAACCCGCAGAACATTCTCATCGGCTCCTATTCCGGCATTCCCTACATCAGGTTCATGTGCGCCCTCGCGCCCGTCGCCATTATCGGACTTTTCATCAATTGGGCGGTGATCCATTACATGCGCGCGAAATGGGGCGGCGCGGCGGTGCCTGCGGAGACGCTTGATCCCGCGCGCCCCGTCAACCGCAAACGGCTGCTGAAACCCGCGCTCATTCTCGCCGCCGTTCTGGCCGGATTTCTGGTCAATATCCCGCCCGCGCTGGCGGCCGCCACCGGAGCCGCCGCCCTGCTCATCAGCCGCACCAACGATCCCCGCACCGTATACGAGGAAATCGACTGGGGATTGCTGATCTTTTTCATCGGCCTGTTTATCATCGTCGGCGGCGCGGAAAAAACCGGCCTCGACGCTTATCTTCTCGACATCGCAAAACACTGGAACCTGCACAGGCCGGAAATCTTCACCATGGCCGTCGCCCTGCTGTCGAACGTCATCAGCAACGTTCCCGCCGTCATGCTGGTCAAGTCCTGGGCGGCAGGCTTTGCGCATCCTCAAACGGGATGGCTTTTCCTCGCCATGTCCAGCACGCTCGCGGGCAACCTCACGATCACCGGATCGGTCGCCAACATCATCGTCATCGAGCAGGCGCGCAAGGAGGAAAAAATCGGCTTTTTCGACTATCTGCGCGTCGGCCTGCCGGTCACGCTTCTCACCCTGCTCGCCGGCGTGATATGGCTGGAATGTATAGGCTGATCTTTATCACGGATGCTTTTGCGCGCCCGCTGCGCGACGGAGACGGTCGTTGATCGCGACGCCGAGGCCGGTATCGGGAATATCCATCACCGCGATGCTCTCGAAACCGCCCGCATCGAGGTAATGCAGCATGGAGAACAAATGCGCCGCCGCTTCCTCCAGATCGCCCTTTTCGCTCAGATTTTGATAGGCTTCCTGCGGCAGATCTTTCGCCGCCCCGCCGCCCGCAACGCCCATGAACTTCGCGGAACCGAAGGCCAGCAGCGCCTCGCCCGGCTTCACGTCCACGGCCTTCAGGCGCAGCGGGGTTTTCGGCGCATAATGTTTCAAAAGTTGCCCGGGCGACTTCGGCTTTTCGCTTGTGACGGAAAATTCCAACAGCACCTCGCCGAGATGCTGTTGTAAATTCTCCAGCGTCACCGCGCCGGGACGCAGCAGCACCGGCACCTCGCCCGTCAGGTCGACCACGGTCGACTCAAGTCCGACGGCGGCCTTCCCCCCCGCCAAAATCATCCCCGCATTGCCGCCGAGACTGAGCAAAACATGCTGCGGCGTGGTGGGACTGAGGGAACCGGAGGCGTTCGCGCTCGGCGCGGCAATCGGCTTTTGCAGCACCTTGATGAGCTTGCGCGCCACCGGATGCGACGGGCAGCGCACGGCCAGCGTCGGCAGACCCGCGCTGCACAGCTTCGAAATATCCGTATCGTCGCGGCGCGGCAGGATCATCGTCAGCGGCCCCGGCCAGAACAAAGCGGCCAGAAGCTCGGCCTGATAATTGAAGACCACGGCATCCGCCGCTTCTTCCTTGCTTCTGAAATGCACGATCACCGGATTGAACGACGGGCGCCCCTTGGCGGCGAAGATGCTGGCGACCGCGCGATCGTTCGTCGCGTCCGCGCCGAGACCGTAGACCGTTTCCGTCGGCAGGGCGACAAGTCCGCCGTTTTTCATACGTTCGGCGGCTTTCGTGATGTTTTCTTCCGTCGCTTCGAAGATCAACGACATTTTTTCTCCTGGCAGGCTTCCACCGTATGCAGTCTCCCGCCCGTTACCGGTTCCGGCACGCCCGTCGTCATCGGGAAGCTGAGCGGCAGGCCGCGCACGCTGCGCACGGCGAGATAGGCGAAGGCCTCCGCCTCCGTCGCGTCGCCGTTCAGGCCCAGCGCGTCGATGCTGCGCACCGGAACGCCGAGTTTCTCCTGCAGTTTTTGCATCAGAAACGCGTTATGCCGTCCGCCGCCCGCGACGACCCACTGCTTCGGCTGCGCCGGGAAATGCCGCGCCGCACGGACGATGGACTCGACCGTAAAACTTGCCAGCGTCGCCGCGCCGTCCGCCACATCCAGATGTTTCCATGCCTCCGACCCGAACGCGCCGCGGTCCAGCGACTTCGGCGGCTCGGTTTCAAAGAACGGATGGGCGAGCAACTGTTTGAGCAACGCCGCGTCCGCTTTGCCCGACAGGGCCGTTTTACCCCCTTCATCACAGGACTGTCCGGTTTTGCTCAACATCCAGTCGTCGATCAGCGCGTTGCCGGGGCCGGTGTCGAAAGCGATCAGTTCTCCGTTTTCACCAATATAAGTAACATTCGCCACGCCGCCGATATTCAAAAAGACCAGCGGTTTTTCCTGTGCGGCGGCGAGCGCCTGATGATAGACCGGCACCAGCGGCGCGCCCTGCCCGCCCGCCTTGACGTCGGCGGTGCGGAAATCCGACACGACCTGAATGCCCGTCATCTCCGCCAGCAGGTTGCCGTCGCCGATCTGGCAGGTATAGCCCTTGTCGGGGGCGTGGCTGACCGTCTGGCCGTGAAAGCCGATCAGGTCGATGTCGTTCGCGGCCAGCGAACGCTCCGCCAGCAGCTTTTGCACCGCCCGCGCATGAACCTCCGTCAGGCCGCGCGCCACGGTTTTGGCCTTGTCGTCCAGCTTGTCCGGCAATGCGCCGAAACAGGCGCGGATATCCGCACGCAAGGCCGCGTCATAGGGCACGCTTAAAAAAGCTTCCCGCTCGATGTGGGAATCGCCGTCCGTCTCCAGCAAGGCGACATCCACCCCGTCGAGAGAGGTGCCGCTCATCAGCCCTATGACCCTGTATATCTTCATTTGGCATTTGCCCCCGTTCATTATATAGTATGCCTCATTATATAAATGAGGCAAAGCCGTGACCACCGTAAAATCCGAATTTCTGAAAATTATGCAGGAACGCGGTTTCCTGAACCAATGCACCGATCTGGAAGGGCTGGACAAGGCTCTGTCAGCGCAAACCGTCACGGCCTATATCGGCTTCGACGCCACGGCCTCCAGCCTGCATATCGGCAGCCTGCTGCCGGTCATGCTGTTGTACTGGCTGCAGAAAACCGGCCACAAGCCCATCGTCCTGATGGGCGGCGGCACGACCAAGGTCGGCGACCCTTCGGGCAGGGACGCGACCCGCAAAATCCTCGGCGAAGAGGATATCCAAAAGAACATCGACGGCATCAAAAAGATTTTCGCCAAATACCTCACATTCGGCGACGGCAAGACCGACGCGCTGATGCTGAACAACGACGTCTGGCTGCGCGAACTGAAGTACATCGACTTCCTGCGCGAGTTCGGCCCGCACTTCACCATCAACCGCATGATGACGTTCGAAAGCGTCAAAGCGCGGCTCGAGCGCGAGCAGCCGCTGACCTTCCTCGAATTCAACTACATGATTTTGCAGGCCTACGACTTTTTCGAACTCAACAAGCGCCGCGGCTGCACGCTGCAGATGGGCGCCTCGGACCAGTGGGGCAACATCATCAACGGCGTCGAGCTGACGCGCCGCATCTCGCAGAAGGAAACCTTCGGTTTCACCTGCCCGCTCCTGACCAAGTCCGACGGCACGAAGATGGGCAAATCCGCCTCCGGCGCGATCTGGCTCAACGACGACATGTGCAGTCCTTACGACTTCTACCAATACCTGCGCAACAGCGACGACGCGGACGTGGCGAAACTTTTGAAGCTTCTGACCGTGCTGCCGATGGACGAGATCGCCAAACTCGAAAAACTCGAGGGCGCGGAGATCAACGACGCCAAGAAGATCCTCGCCTTCGAAGTGACGAAACTGTGCCACGGCGAAAAAGCCGCCACAGACGCCGCTGAAACCGCGCGCCAGACGTTCGAGGAAGGCGCTACCGCCAAGGGCCTGCCGACCATCACGCTCCCCCGCGCAAAGCTTGCGGAGGGCATTCCGGTTTTCATTCTCTTCAAGGACGCGGGGCTGGCGTCCTCCGGCAGCGAGGCGCGGCGGCTGATCGCGCAGGGCGGCGCACAGATCAACGATGAAAAAGTCGCCAACGACAAGGTGGTCGTCAATCTCGACCACCTCACCGCCGACAAAACCATCAAGCTCTCGGCCGGCAAGAAGAAGCACGCGCTCGTCGTTCTGGAGGACTGAGCGCCGGCGCCACAGCGGCGATATTTTCTAAAACAAAAATGCTAAATAATGATTTTTAGGAGAGAAAGATGACAAAATTGAAAACCAGTGCTTGCGCGGCTCTCCTGGCCTTGGCGGTACTGGCGGCGGGCACCGTGAAAGCGCAGGCAAAGACGATCATTCTTACATGCCAGCCCGGCGCGAATGACCCGTCAAGTGCGCCGTTTATAATCAAGATCGATACGGATAAAAAAACCGTATTCGACAGCCGCCCCGCTGCCTCCGGCACCTACATGGCCCGGATTACAGATGAGGAAATCAGCTGGGACGAAAATCCGCATTTCTACTTTACGTTCACCCTGAACCGCATGACCGGAAACTTGCGGCAAATGGGCACGGGAACAGCCGCCGGCGCCAGTTTTAACTTCCCCTGTCACAAAGCAGAAAAACAGTTCTGAGCGCAGCTGCGTTGCGATGGCGGATTGAACGAAAATATCTGCGAACGGATTGTTTGACGAAGAAGACTCCGAAAAATGCAAATGGCGCGCAGGTTTATGCACAACCGCGAACGATGATATATTATTGATTTAATTGAGAAAAATTATTTCCTGTGTAAGCCGTCAGGTTTGCAAGGAATATTTCATCAAAATATGTTTATGTATGAATTGCAGTTTCAATACCTAAAAAGAATGAGAGGCCTTTATGCGTGAACACCGGCAACAGCGGGCGGGCATTTTCCCCGCACTCCTCACGGCATTTGTGTTTGCCGTTTTGTGCTTCAGCCAACCCGCGCAGGCCGCGCAAAGCCAAAACGTGCTGCGCGCCACACTGCCGAACGGCCTGCAGGTCGTCATCGTGCGCAATACGCTCGCGCCGGTGGTGACGACGGTGATGAATTACAAAGTCGGCTCGAACGAGGCGCCGGAAGGCTTCCCCGGCATGGCGCACGCGCAGGAACATATGATGTTCCGCGGCAGCCCCGGCTTAAGCGCCGGACAGATGGCGGACATCGCCGCCGGCATGGGCGGACAGTTCGACGCCGACACCACGCAGAACGTGACGCAGTATTTTTTCACCGTTCCCGTCGCCGACTTGAATACCGCTCTCCACATTTCCGCCATCCGCATGGGCGGCGTGCTGGACACCGACAAGCTCTGGAAGAATGAACGCAGCGCCATCGAGCAGGAAGTCGCGCAGGACCTTTCCAATCCCGAATACGTTTTTTATACCAAGCTGCTGGCGACAATGTTCCGCGGCACGCCCTACGCGCACGATGCGCTGGGCACCAAACCTTCCTTTGACAAAACGACGGGCGCGATGCTGCACAAGTTCTACGACCAATGGTACGCGCCCAACAACGCCATTCTGGTGATCGTGGGCAACGTCGACCTGCAGGCGACCCTTGCCGAAGTCAAAACGCTGTTCGGCAAAATACCGCGCAAAACACTCCCCGCGAGGCCGGCCTTCGTCTTTCGCAAGGTTCGCGCAAAAACGCTGCGCCTGAAGACGGATATGCCCTACGGCATGTCCTTGATCTCGTTCCGCATGCCGGGTTCAAGCAGCCCCGACTTTGCCGCCGCCAGGGTCCTCTCCTTTGTCCTCAACAGCCAGCGCGGCAGCCTCTACGCTTTGGTGCCCGAGGGCAAGGCTTTGTTCGCGGGCTTTGACCTGAGCTCCATGCAGAAGGCCGGCCTCGGCTATGTAATTGCGGGCTTTCCCAAAGGCGCCGACGGAGACAAACTCGTCGGTGAAATGCGCGACATTCTAGCGAAAGATATTAAAGACGGCGTGCCCGCCAGCCTTGTGAGGGCGGCAAAACGCCATGCGCTGGCAAGCGTCGAATTTCAAAAGAACTCGGTGCCCGGCCTGGCCATGGCCTGGTCGGACGCGCTCGCCAACAAAGGCTGGCAATCGCCCGATGAAGGCGCCGCCGCCATCCAGAAGGTGACAGTGGCGGAGGTCAACCGCGCCGCCCGCACGTATCTGGCGGAAAAGCACGCGGTGACAGCCGTTTTGAACCCGCAGGTGTCCGGCAAGCCGATCGGCTCGAAATCATTCGGCGGACAAGAGTCCTTTGCGCCCAAGCATACCACGGCCGTCAAGCTTCCCGCCTGGGCCGAGGCCGCCTTGAAAAGGCTTTCCATTCCCAAAGCGACCATACATCCCGTGGTCAGCACCCTGCCGAACGGCATCAGGCTTATTGTGCAGCCGGAATCCATCAGCAACACGGTGGAGGTTTACGGTCATATCAAGAACAACGCCGGCCTTGAAGCGCCGAAGGGACAGGAAGGCGTTTCCGAGGAGCTGGATCAATTGTTCTCCTACGGCTCGACAACCCTCGGCCGCATTGCGTTCCAAAAAGCGCTCGACGACATCGGCGCCGCGGAATCCGCAGGGGCGGACTTTTCGCTCAACGTGCTGGCAAACGACATGAACCGCGGCCTTGATCTTCTGGCGCAAAATGAGCTGCACCCCGTGTTTCCGGTGAAAGCCTTAAAAATCACCCGCGCACAACTGGCCGCCACCGTGGCGGGACGCCTGCAAAGCCCGGATTATCTGGCGGGCCACGCCTTGCGCAAAGCCCTGTTCCCCGAGACCGACCCGACCTTGCGGCAGGCGACGCCGGAGACCGTCTCGGCGCTCAGCCTGGACGACGTCAAAACGTATTACAAAAAAGTATTCCGCCCCGACATGACCACCATCGTCGTCATCGGCAAGGTCGATCCCGCGCAAGCGAAGAAGATGATCGAAAAATACTTCGGCGCGTGGAGCGCGAAAGGCCCCAAGCCGCCGACCGTGCTTCCGCTGGTGCCGGACAATGCGCCCTCCGCGACCGTCGTGCCGGACAAGAGCCGCGTGCAGGACAGCGTCACTCTCGCGGAAACGCTGAGGCTGAACCGGTTCAGCCCCGCCTACTACCCGCTGCAACTCGGCAATCATGTGCTCGGCGGCGGGTTTTACGCCACCCGCCTTTATCAGGACCTGCGCGAAAACTCCGGCCTTGCCTATTACGTCGGGTCTTCTTTTGAATTCGGCAAGAAGCGCGCGATCTACATGGTCAGTTACGGCTGCGATCCGCAGAATGTTTCCAAAGCGCGCGCCATTATCATCCGCGACCTGAAGCAGATGCAGGACGAACCCGTCAGCGGACATGACTTGCGGCAGGCCAAGGCGATGATACTGCGGGAAATTCCTCTTTCGGAAGCAAGCACCGGAAATATCGCCCTGAACCTGATCCACCTCTCGTCCATGGGGCTGCCGCTGGATGAACCGATACGCGCGGCGCGGCGCTACGTCAAAATGACCGCGCAGCAAGTCCAGCAAGCCTTTGCCGAATGGATCCGCCCGAACGGTCTTGCCGAGGTCACCGAGGGCCAGCCGCCCCACTAGGAGGGCAAGCTGTTGCCGCACGCAATGCGTACCGCCAGCATCTGCAAGCGGAGACGCCTTTCAAAGGCCGATGATACGGCAGGAAAGCCGGTCAGATCTCTTCTTGCTGCAGGTATTCGGGGATAAAGACATTCCAGCCGAACGCCTCTTCCACTTTTTGCTTGAGGCTTTGCGACGCGGCCGGCTCGCCATGCACAATGAACGTCTTTTTCGGCGGGCGCGTAAAATTCTTCAGCCATGACAGGACCTCGCTGTAATCCGCATGCGCCGACAAGCCGTCGATTTTTTCGATGCGCGCGTGGACGGGATACATATGCCCGTGGATTTTGACTTCCCGCTCGCCGTGCGCCAGCCTGTCGCCGCGTGTTCCCTCCGCCTGAAAACCCGTCAGCAGGACCGTATTGCGCCGGTCGCCCAGATAGCACTTCAGGTGATGGAGGACGCGCCCGCCCGTCGCCATGCCGCTGGCGGAAATGATGATTTTCGGCACGGACGGGTTTTCGTCCAGCGCCTTCGATTCTTCCCGCGTGCGGGTATAGGTCACGGCGTTGCACACTTCCTCGCACAATTTAAGCGAAAGACGGTGATCGCTGACATGTTTGGCGAGCAGTTCGGACACGTTGATGGACATGGGACTGTCGAGATAAATCTGCAGGCTGTGCGGCAACCTCCCCTTTGCTTTGAGCGTATGCAGGTAATACATGACCTCCTGCGCGCGCCCCACGGCGAAGGCGGGAATGACCACCGTGCCGCCGCCGCTCACGGTTTCATGCACGACTTTCTCGATCTCCGCGGTCGGGTCGTGATCGTGATGCAGGCGGTCGCCATAGGTCGATTCAACGACAAGACAGTCCGTCTCCTGAATAATCGCCGGCGGCTTCATGATCGGGTTTTGCAGCCGTCCCAGATCGCCGGAAAAGAGGATGGACGTGCCGCCGTCGCTGGTGAGCTGTATCATGGCGGCGCCGAGAATATGCCCCGCGCGATGCAGCATGAAAGACATTTCCGAGCCGACGCGTTCCGTCTGGCCGAAAGGCACGGCCTTGAAGCGCCCCAGGCAATCCAATGCTTCCTGCTGCGTATATAAAGGCAATGCGGGGCTGTGTTTCGTATAGCCGTGGCGGTTGGCGGCCTCGGCGTCCTCTTCCTGTATATGGCCGCTGTCCGGCAAAAGGATGCTGCAAAGGTCGCGTGTTCCCTCCGAGCAGTAGATCGTGCCTTTGAAACCGTTCTTGACCAGCAGCGGGATGTAGCCGCTATGATCCAGATGCGCGTGTGTCAGGATAATGGCGTCGATGGAGGCGGGATCGACGGGCAGCTGCGCCCAGTTGCGCAAACGCAGATCCTTGCGCCCCTGAAACAAGCCGCAATCCACAAGGATCCTGCGGTCGCCGTCCTCGACCATATACTTGGAGCCGGTGACCGTCCCTGTCGCGCCGAGAAAAGTTATCTTCATTTCAATTTCCAACCTTAAGAAGAAAGCGTAGTTTGATATTAAATGAAATTTAACGATATTTTAAAGACTTCTGAGCCAAAGAATTAATTTACCCGAACACTAAGAATAAAGGGCCCTGATTTACGACCGCATCACATGACGCCAATACTCGTTTTCAAGACTGACATGCACGCTGTGGCAAACGTCGAAACCATCGTACCCAAAATCATAATGGCTTTATTGCATAAAAAAGGTTTTGTTCCACGGCCTCTTCCGAAGAGCGTGCAAAAATGTGGATGGCCGGTGTGTCAGGGCGATCGCCCTCAAAAGAAAATCTGCCCATGCCGGCAGGGATTCTGTTTATATGAGGCAAAAAAGTTTAAATTATGCAGGTGGAATGGTAACTTTTAACAGCAAACTTCAAGATATGGGGGCTTGTGAATTTTGGTAAAATCACCATGACGGTCCTATTCTCTCGACCCTATGGGGGATTTGACGCTGTGATGCAGAAGATTAACAAGGCGACTGATCACTGTTTGAATATCAGCGGTTATTTTAACGGCCATCTGGACGGATAAAAAGAGAAAACTATCGGCCGTATCGCATGAAAGGATTGCGGAATGAGCAGACGGGATCTGCTGAAATGGATGTCGACCAGCGCGCTTGGCGTGATGAGCGCGGCGGTATTGCCGCCCATGAGCGCGTGGGCCAGCGCTTTCGTGCGCGCTTCCTCAACCGCACCGGCACCGACAGCACGCTGCACTGGCACGGCATGATTATACCCAACGATATGGACGGCGTGCCCAATATCACGCAAAAGCCAGTGCCGGACGGCGGCACGTTCATATACGATTTCATGCCCGCGCCGGCGGGCTTCCGCTGGTATCACAGCCATGTTTCGCCGCAAACCGCGCTGGGGCTGTTCGGCGCTTTTATCATCGACGACCCGCGCGACGACAAAGCCGACGTCGAGGCCGTTCTGGTGTTCCACGACGTGCCAAACATGCAAAGCTTCCGCGCCGCCGTCAAAGGCATGTCGAATGCGCCGATGATCGAGCCGCCGGGATTGCACGGGCAGATGAAGATGAAAAACATGAAAATGGGCGCCATGCAGCATATGGACATGAAACACATGGCTATGGGCGATGAAGTCGGCTACCTCGCCCATTGTGTCAACGGCGCGGCATACCCGCACACAAAACCGGTTTAAGGTCAAGGTCGGCGACCGCGTGCTGGTGCGCTTCAAAAACCATACCGACATGGCGCACCCCATGCACCTGCACGGACGTGTCTTCAAACTGGTCGAGATCAACGGACAGTCGCTGAAATATCCGCTGCCGAAGGATACGACGCTCATTCCCCCGAACGGCGGGACGGGCGCATGGCTCTTCGAGGCGACGTCGCCGCCGGGCCACTGGGTTTTGCATTGCCACAACGACGTGCATCTCGCCGCTGGCATGATGACCGAGGTAGATTACCTGCAAAGCTGAATATCCTCGGCAAGAAAGCGGCCCGGCAAAGATGAATGGCCTGACAAAAGAAATAAGCGCGCACCTCGAAAAACGAGACGTGCGCTTCAGCTCCGGCACAAATGTCGGAGCAGCCTTACAAAACCATGTCATAAGTAGATGACAAAATCCCGGTACGCTGAAAGTATCGCTTGTCTTGAAAATTATTTTTTATTAGCCTGCCCCTGCTCATACCGAATCAAAGGGGTTTACTATTCAGTCTTACAGCCTCATGCCTGCCTGGGATATTTTTTCACACGGACATTTCCGCATACGCCGACAGGGCGTGATCTGCGCGCGAAGAAAAGCGTGACGAAATCTTCTGCTGCCGGTTTAAAGGAAAACACGCATTTTGATCTAACCGTTGCAAGCAGGAGAAAAACAGAATGAAAAAAACTCTTTTGGCAACCGCGGCGCTCGCCGGTGCGACGTTGATGGCCACGCCCGCGCACGCAGCGCTCAAGATGAGCCTCGGCGGCTACTTCTATGGCTATGGCATCTATGCCGACAATCATCCGGCGGCCGGCACGGCGCTTGCCAAGTATGAATTCACCCGCTACAGCGAACTGCATGTCAACGGCGAAACCACACTTGACAACGGCCTGACGGTCGGTGCGCACTACGAATTGTTCATTGCCGATTTTGCAGCCGGCGGAAACGGAACGATCGTTGACCACGCTTACATCTACGGTTCCGGCAACTGGGGGCGGGCGAACTTCGGCGATCATTACGGCGCAGGCTATCTGCTGCAGGTTGCCGCCCCTTCGGCCGACAGTAATATCGACGGCCTGCACGTTTATGTGCAAGACCTCGACACGGCAGCCTGGAACGCGAAACTCGCCGGCCTCGTGCTTGACTATCATCTGTCCGACTTCACCCACACCGACCGTCTGACCTACCTGACGCCGAAGTTCAACGGTTTCCAGGCCGGCATTTCCTACGCGCCCTATCCGACCGCGGCGTCTGTCGGCAGCAGCGTCGCCGCGCCGGTCAAGACGAATGTTGCGGGTCATTTCAAAAACCCGTGGGAAAT
>JAJZFS010000028.1 GCA_021805245.1 Pseudomonadota bacterium
ATAAATTTCAACCGAGGTGAACTCGGGGTTGTGCTTGACCGAGATGCCTTCATTGCGGAAGCAGCGATTGATCTCGAACACGCGCTCGAACCCGCCGACGACAAGGCGCTTCAGATAAAGCTCCGGCGCGATGCGCAAGTATAACTGCATGTCGAGCGCGTTGTGGTGGGTCAGGAACGGCTTGGCGCTCGCGCCGCCCGCGATCGGGTGCAGCATCGGCGTTTCGACTTCCATGAAGTTTTCATCGAGCAGCGCCTGACGGATGAAGGTGATGATCTGGCTGCGCTTTCTGAAAGTTTCGCGGCTCTCGTCGCTCATGATGAGGTCGACGTAGCGCTTGCGGTATTTCAGCTCGACGTCGTGGAGGCCGTGATATTTCTCCGGCAGCGGGCGGATGGATTTGGTGAGCAGCGTGATTTTCTCGGCATTGACGCTGAGCTCGCCGCGCGGCGTGCGGCGGACGAGGCCTTCCACACCGATGATGTCGCCGATGTCGAAGAAGGACAGTTTTTCCAGTTCCTCGGGCGGCAGATGGTCCTTGTGGCTGAAAATCTGGATTTTCCCTGAGCCGTCTTTGAGGTCGATGAACATGCCGCTGTTGCGGTTCGACATCATGCGGCCCGCGACAGTGACGCGGTCGTCCGTTTCAACGCCGTTGGCGAGGTCTTTGTATTTTTCCTGTAGCTCCGCCGCGTGGTGCGTGACGTCGAAATGATACGGGTAGGGGTCGACGCCGCGCGCCTGCAACTGTTTCATGTTCTCGATTTTGGAATCGATCAGCAGGTTGCTGTCGTCATTTCCACCGTCGCCCTTATTTTTGATCATAGTTCCTCATCCATTTTTGTAAGTATTATGCGGATAGCGTGTCCCCCCGCAATATAAAAGATATTATAGATATGTCAATTATTTAGGGGTCGTGGCGTTTTTTGAATTTCTTTTTGTCGCCCTTGCCCCATTTCAGCGGGCTCAAGGGGTTTTTCGCGTCGAGTTTGCGGAAGGCGTCGAGCGCCTTGATGCCCTGGTTTTTGGCTTTCGCGCCCATGAATTCGATCATGGTGTCGGCGGGCTGGAGGAGATTGTAAGCGCCGACCTTGGCGGTGCGCGACAGCAACCCCTGTGCAAGGATACCGCCGAGCTGCGAGCCGATGATCATGCCGGCGTTGAGCGAGCGGAAATAGGGCAGGCCCATCGCGGCGTCGCCGGCGAGGAACCAGGCCTTTTGCCCGCGGTTCGCGGCGAATTTTTTGGCCTTGTAAACGGAGAGCGTCAGTTTGCTGAGTTTGTCCGACCCTTGCTGATAGTTTTCGCCCGCTTTTTCGCGGCGCACGGCCATGTAGGTTTTGATGTCTTCGGACAGCGTTGCGGGGAGCTGCGGGTCGTCATGCGCCAGCGGCTTTTTGAACGTGGCTTCGGGCATCTTTGCGTAAGTGTCATCGTCGACGAAAAAACGCAGCGTAACAGGGGTTTCGCCGTTTCTTTCACGCCCGACGTATTCGAAAATCTGGCTCTTTACCAGCTTGGCGGTTTTGAGGGTTTCGGCCATGGTGAGCCTGCCCGCCTTGCCGTCGGCCTTGTATTTCATTTCGACGATATGCTGCAGCGTGGTTTCATCGAGAATGTCCTTGCCAAAAACGGCCTCACGCATCTTACTGTGCGCGCCATCGGCGGCGACGAACAGGCAGCATTCGGGGTGCAGGGCTTCCGCTTCGTCCGGACTTTCGATTTTTTTGTAAACCACATTAATGCCAAGCTTGGCGGCATAGTCTTTCAGTGCGTTTTCAAGATCGTTGGTGGCGATATAAACCGCGCCCGCCGTGGCGGATTTGGCAAAGACCTGCGAGAGTTTCTTCTTGCCCGTGACGTCTTCGATGAACGCGGCCTCTGCCGTGTCATTCTTCATTTTCGCCCAGAGGAGGAGCGAGACGTGTTCCAGCCGCAGCACATGAGAGCGCTGGTATTCGGGATAGCGTTCATAGACGGTGATATCGAGCGCGGCATTGTTCTTCTTGGCCTGAATGGCCGTCCAGAGGCCGACTGGCCCGCCGCCTACGAATACGATATCTGCGCACATGCTCTTGAACTTTATTGTTATTGTCATAGGGTTTATAGGAGCGTGGGTGGGGAATGTCAATGTCTATGAAAAATAAGAACAATCGTTATAAATAACAGTGGCTTATTTATAGCTCTCTGATCATTTCGTAGTGCGGCATGCCGGCTTCGATATATTCGGGGCCGCGTTTCTGGAAGCTCAGGCGCTCGTAAAACGGCACGGCGTCGGACTGCGCGCTCAGCTTCAGTAATTGAACATCGCCCGCGTGCATGAGATCGTGCAGAACGTATTTCATCAGTTCGAGGCCGATGCCCTGCCGGCGGGAATCTTTGGCGACGACCATGCGCTCGATCTTGGCGGCGCTGCCGAGGCGGCGCACGCGGCAGGTGGCGATGATCGTGTCATTGTCCTTGAGCGCGAAATGGCGGCATTCCGCATCCAGCCCGTCCAGTTCCAGCGTCGGCTCGACGTTCTGCTCGCCGACGAACACGGCGTGCCGCAGGGCAAAGCAGACTTTCATTTCTTCCGGATCGGTGATTTCTTGGCAAATAATAGACATAAAATTAATAAACGTTGTTGTGTCAGATAAAGGCCATAAAATCAGCCCTGCCGCAAGGGCTTAGACCGAATATGAAACAAAGTAATCGTCTTTTATTGCGATTATTACAGTTTTATGTGTAAAAATGGGCTGTAGCACTCATATAGTATTTTCTTAATGCATAAGGCTTGCTATAAGTTATGACATGATCAAAGCCATTTTTCTGGATATGGATGACACGCTGATTGTCAACACCGTCCTCTACGAAGAGGCGGCGGCGGTGATGTCGGGCTACCTGCACCACTACGATGTGCCGCTGGCGGAGGCGCGCCGGATGCTGGCGAAGGTGGACAAGGAACTGTTCAAGACGCAAGGCTATTCCCGCGAGCGTTATCCCGACGTGTTTGAAAAAGTTTTGCTGCACTATGTGCCGAAGGCCGGCGCCGCCCGGATTGAAACGGTGCGTGGCTTCGCAGAAGACGTGTTCAGCACCGTCGCCAAGGTCAAGCCCGGCACGATCGAGGCGGTCGATCTTCTGACAGCGAAGTTCCCCGTCTACATCATCACGCAGGGCGACAAGGAAGTGCAGGAAACGCGCGTGTCCCATCTGCCGTTCAAGAAGAAGCTCACCGGCGTGTTCGTCGTCGAAAAGAAACGGACGGATATTTTCTCCGGCATTGTGAACGAACTCGGCTATGCGCCGCACGAGACGGTGATGATCGGCGACAGTCTGAAGTCCGATGTCACGCCCTCGGTCGCGGCAGGTATGCACGCCATCTGGATCGAGGCGCACAACTGGGCGGTCGAGACCACAGCGGCGCTTCCGGACGAGCGGATGTATAAATTCTCGTCGCTGCTCGAGGCCGCGCGCTATCTCACCAATTACAAGCCGCCATCGGAGCTGAGCGTATTGCGCAGCCGTATCAGCGCGCATATCAGGAAGAAGATTCTCAAAAGGAAAGCGGCATGAAGACGAAAAAGCCGGATATTGCGCCCGATAATTTCAGAAAAGGCCGCCTGTCCGAAGCCGAAGTGCATCAATGGCTGCTTGATCTGCGCGACAATCCGCACGTGCCGGAGAGCGGGTTTGCCGTGTCGGCGGTGTTCCGCGTCCGTGCCGGCGATGCGGAGGATTATTACTTTGCGGGCGTCAACGTCGAGAACATGGACCACCGCCTCTCCACCCACGGCGAGGAAGGCGCGATTTCCGGCATCGTCACCGCGCTCGGCAAAAACGCCGAGATCGTCGAGGGCTGGGTGATGGGCGCGCCCAGCACCGTGAAAGCGGGCGACAAAAGCTCCGCTGCCAACGCTTTCGCCAGCTGCTGCGGCAAATGCCGCCAGCAGATCGCGGGACTGGCGCAGGAAAAAGCCAAAATCCATTACATGTCGGTGAACGGCGCGGTGGAAACGACGACGGTCGGAAAATTCCTGCCCGAATTGTTTACCTTCCGCCAGTTCATTCCCGATTTTGCCAAAGACCTCGGCAAAGACAAGGCGCCCACGTCCGCCGCGGTGCAGAAAAAACTCTTACGCAAAGGCCCGCTGACGGAAAAACAGATCGAAAGCTGGCTCAAAAGCCTGCAGTCGGTCGATTACGCGACGAAAACCTCGCAGGCCATGGTGGTGAAGCTGGACAACGGCTATTACGTGGCAGGCGCGCGCGTCGAAGAGGCGGCCTTCGTCGACATCAACGCGGCGCAGGCGGCGGTTGCCGTCGCCACGGCGGCGTTCGGCGCGCGAAAAGTCGAGGCCGCGTGGGTTTACACCAAGGGCCGCGATGAAAAGAAGCTGCCCGCCAAAGCAGTCGGCACGCTGCCGCTCTCTGCGCTGCAAACGCTCTCCGAATTCGCCAAAAGCAAAAAAATCCCCGTCCACTTTCTGGGCGACAAAGGCTTGTCGGTGAAAAAGACGTTGGCCTCCTCCGCCGCACTCGCGCCGGTCAGCGGTCAGGCGTTTTACCGCGTTAAAAATCAGAAGATGTAATTTCCCGCGCCGCCCATGCCGTTCATGCCTTGCTGCATCTGCGCGAGAAGATAGATGCTGTCGGCGGAGAGCGGCTGTCCGGCGATAAAGCCGCCGCCCATCATCATCGCGGAAGAAGAGGGGAGCGCCTGCGCCATCAGGCTTTGCATGAGGGGCATGCTGTCTGAGAGCGGGAGGGCTTCTTGCGCTGAGAGCGCAGGCGCCGTAGTCACGGAACCGGCCGGGGGCACGGCTGGGCTTCCGTTATTGTTTTCTGCAAATTGCGTGCCAGTCAGCTTTTGCGCGAAGAAATCATAAACCTGATCGAGCGTGCGCGGGGCGCCGGTCTTGGCATCATAAAAAACGTGGCGGTTGGCGGCGGCGGCCTCGGGGAAAGCTTTCGCGGCTTCAATGCCGCCGTTTTGCGCGCGGTCGTTGAGGAACTGCGCCGCGCCCGAAGCGCCGAGAAAGTGCGCGAGGTACATTTCTGTCGTGCCGACGGGGCCGTGCGTATGTGCCGAAAGATATTGGCGGTTTTCATTGTTCATCATGCCCGCCATCAGTGCGGAAATGTTCGGGTCCTTGCGCAGGTTGAGGATCGCGCTTTTAACGGCACAGTTGGCAACGCAGGGCTTGCCGTTTTTCATCGTGATCTGCGCGGCGTATTGGCCAAGGCCGAACTTCGCGCCGTATTTCTTGACCATACCGAGCCATGTGCTGTCGATAAACTGGAAGAGGCCGGTGGCTGACGAACTGGTGGATTTGGCTGAAGCGTTAAAGCCGCTCTCGGTGGCAGCATTTTCCATCAATTGGGAAAAATTTGCCCCGGTGCGCGCGGCAGCGTTTTCGACGGCAGAAATGATCCGCTGAGGCGCAGACCATTGATATTTTTCGATAATTTGTTGTGCCAGTGCCGTCATATCCGACTCCCAACCTTTATCCACCTGAGGGCCTTTTGGCCTCTTATAAGGGAAACGGTGCAATCTATATGCCAGCCGGAAAAACGGATATTGACATATATAAAAGGGGTCTGCATGATGGCGCATCTCGATTATTGCCCATATAAAAGAATCAAGGAATTGCACATGACAAAAGTATCCTTTGCCGCTTCCGCTCCTTCCTCCGCCAAAAAAGTCACCATCGGCGCCGCCGCCAAGATGCGCGTTGAAACCGCCCGTGCGGACGGCGAAAAATTCTACAAATATCTGCAAGCCAAGAAACTGGACACGGTCGCGCTCGACATGGGCGGCATGGCGCCCGACGTCGCGGCAGAGTTCGCCGACGGCCTCCTGCGCGCGTCCTACACCTTCAACAAATACAAGACCATGTCGCAAAAAGAAGGCCCGCAGGACGTCACCATCACGACCTCCGCGCCGCAAGCGGCCGAAACAGCGTTTGCGCCGCTGCGCTCGACGACGGAGAGCTCCTTCTGGGCGAGCGATCTCGTCAACGAACCAGCCAATGTTCTCAATCCCGCGACTTATGCCGACCGCGTGAAAGCGGAACTGGAGCCGCTGGGTATCACCGTGCGCGTGATCGAAGCCGACGAGATGGAAAAGCTCGGCATGGGGGCCGCGCTCGCCGTCGGGCAGGGCAGCGTCACGCCGCCGCGCATGGTCGTGCTGGAATATGACGGCACGCAAGGCGCGGAAAAGCAGCCGCTGGCGCTGGTCGGCAAGGGCATCACGTTCGACTCCGGCGGAATCTCGATCAAGCCGAGCACCAACATGGGCAACATGACGATGGATATGGGCGGTTCCGCCGCCGTCGCGGGCGCAATGCGCGCGCTGGCGTCGCGCGGCGCGAAAGCGCACGTCGTCGGCGTTCTCGCCTTGGCAGAGAACATGCCGGGCCGTCATGCCACGCGTCCGGGCGACATCGTCAAGTCGCTCTCCGGCAAAACGGTTTTCATCGGCAACACCGACGCGGAAGGCCGCCTCGTGCTGGCCGACGCGATCGCCTACGTGCAGCAGAAGTATAACCCGCATACTGTCGTCGATCTCGCGACGCTGACGGGCGCCGCCGCGGCGGCGCTCGGTGACGAGTTCGCCGCCGCTTTCACCAACGACAAGGGCCTGATGAGCCAGTTCAACGAAGCCGCCGCCGTATCCGGCGAGCGTGTCTGGCAAATGCCGCTCACGGAATCGAAAGTGGCCGCCGCCGCCGTGCGCAACACGCCGCATGCCGACCTCACAAACAATTCCGGCGCGCCGGGCGCGCTGACCGCCGCTGCGTTCCTGCGCGAGTTCATCGAGAAGAATAAGAACGGCTCGGACAAGCGCAAGTTCATGCACCTCGACATCGCCGGTCCCGGCATGCCGAAGACCGAGTTGAAAGGCTGGGGCGTGTTCCTGCTCGATACGCTGGTGAGCAAGTTCTACGAGCAAAAGGCCGCGGCGAACCAGAACGCGCCGAAGCCGGTACGCAAGCATAAAGGCCCGAAACTTTAAGCTGTAAAAATAGATTTTTCATTGGACGGAAATTAAAGTACACTTTCCGCCATGGAATATCGTCCGCCAGTCAGGGATATGCAGTTCGTCCTCCGGCACATCGCCGGCATGGACGGACTTGCCGCCTTTCCGGCTTATCAACACGCAACCGCGGATGTCGTTTCCGCCGTGCTGGAGGAAGCGTCGAAGCTGGCAGGCGAGGTCTGGGCGCCGACCAATGTGACGGGCGATCGCCAGACCTCAAGGCTTGAGGGCGATACGGTCAAAACGCCCGACGGTTTCAAAGAAGCATATACAAAATTTGCGGAAGGCGGCTGGAACGCGCTGGTTTGCGCGGAAGCGCACGGCGGTCAAAATCTCCCCTGGGCGCTCGGCATGGCGGTCAATGAAATGTGGCAGTCGTCGAACCTTGCGCTGGGTCTGTGCCCGCTGTTGACGCAGGCGGCGATCGAGGCGATCGAGAAGTGGGGCGCGGAAGAACACAAGAAAACCTATCTTGAAAAACTCGTCTCCGGCGCGTGGACGGGCACCATGCAACTGACCGAGCCGCAGGCGGGCACCGATCTCGCCGCCATCCGCACCACCGCGAAGAAAAACGGCGATCATTATCTGCTCAAGGGACAGAAGATTTTTATCACCTATGGCGAGCACGGTTTTGTGCCCAACATCATTCACCTCGTGCTGGCGCATATCGACGGTCTGCCGGACGGCAACGACGGTCTGGGCTTGTTCATCGTGCCGAAGTTTCTGGTCAATGCCGGCGGCTCGCTCGGCAAACGCAACGACGCGCATGCCGTCTCGCTGGAGCACAAGCTCGGTATCCACGGCTCGCCCACTTGTGTCATGATGTACGGCGAAAACGAAGGTGCAACGGGCTATCTGATCGGCGGCGAGGGCAACGGCCTCAAGTGCATGTTCACGATGATGAACAATGCGCGCATTTCCGTCGGATTGCAGGGTGTGGCGCTGGCGGAGCGGGCGTATCAACATGCGCTGGCTTACGCCAAGGAGCGTGTGCAGGGCTTCAAACTGGGTGACAAGTCGGGCAAGCGTGTCGCGATCATCGAACATGCCGATGTGCGCCGCATGCTGTTGACGATGCGGGCGACGACGGAAGCTTCGCGCGCACTGAGTTATTATGCGGGCAGCATGATCGACCGCATGCGCCATGAAAAAGATGATGAAGTGAAAAAGCTTGCCGCCGCGCGCGTCGATCTTCTGACGCCGCTGGTCAAGGCGTGGTCGACCGATCTTGCGGTTGAAACGGCGTCGCTTGGCATTCAGGTGCATGGCGGCATGGGCTTTATCGAAGAAACTGGCGCGGCGCAATATTACCGCGATGCGCGCATCCTGCCGATCTACGAGGGCACCAACGGCATCCAGTCGAACGATCTCGTCTTCCGCAAGGTGTTGCGCGACGGTGGCGCAGAAGCGAAACGGTTCATCGGCGAGATGAAAGATTTTTGCATCGGCAATGCCGCGATGGAAGGCGCGCTTCAGGCGCTGGAAGAGACCACGGCGTGGCTGCTCGCCAACGCCAAAAGCGATTTGGAGACGGTTTCCGCCGCCGCCGTGCCGTATTTGCGGATTTTTGCCACCGTCGCGGGCGGCTATATGATGGAAAAAATGGCAAAGGCGGCGGAAGTTGATGATTATAAAGAAAAAATTGTCATCGCGCAGTTCTTCAGAGAGGCCATTTTGCCGCAGGTTCACGGCCTTGTGGGGCCTGTCAAGGGCGGGCAGCGGGCCGTGTCTGTCTGGGGTGCGTAAAACTTAAGTATTTGAAAAATAATAATAATTTATCGAAAAAGACGCTTTTTCCCGAGTCGCGGCAGGAATTGACCAAGGTCAAAATACGAAGTTGCATTTTGCCGACCCGCATTGAAATTTTATGAAGCGTTTTGCTGCGCCGCAGTAACAATCCGTTTATTTGCAGTCATGCGCTGGACGAAAAATCAAAGACGGCGCTAGTCTCGAATAGAAGTTCGATAAACAAGAACAAGAAACAAGAACGAAAACACCAAGGAAATGTCGTCATGGCGGCAAGTGGATTACTCGCAATTCTCGATGATATAGGGGCGATGCTGGACGATGGTTCAAGCCTCGAGGAAATCGGCGCCGAAAAGGCGACCAAGCTCGCGCACGGCGGCTTGATAGATGATATTAAAGAAGCGCATGACAAAAAGGTCAACGTCGACCACCGCCACGAGATGGCCGTGGTGATGCAGGTCGCCAAAGGCGCGCTCAAGAACAAGCTTCTCTATTTTATTCCGACCACCTTCGCCATCGCGGCCTTCGCACCGTGGGCGGTGATGCCGCTTTGCATCGGCAGCGGCGCCTATATCGCTTATGAAGGCATGAAAAGGCTGGAGACGCGGAGAAATCCGGAGGCTCATGCCCGTCATCAACAGGAACTGATGAAGGCGACCCTCGGCGGCAAGGAAACGCTGCTGCGCTACGAAAAGGAAAAAATCTCGCAGGCGATCAAAACCGATGCCGCCCTGTCGCTGGAACTGACGGGCTTTCAGGTGGGCGTGGCGGCCGCCGCGCCGCTGGCGGTCAAGCTGGCGGTCATCAGCGCCATCAGCATCGGCGCGACAGCCGCGCTCTATACGACGGTGATGGGCATTATCGGCATGAACTATCTCGCGCATAAACTCGCGAACAAGGAAGGCAAAAGCCGCGGCGCGCGTAGTAAGCGGGCGTTGGGACGGGGGCTGCGCGGCGTTTCGGCGCCGATGATGAAAGGGATCGCGCTTGTGGGCATGGCCGCGTTGTTCTTCGTCGGCGGTCACTTGCTCGCGGCTTACATTCCGGGCGTGCCGGAGGCTTTGGCGGCGACCGGCAAAGCGATTGTGAGCGCAACGGCGCCCTGGGTCGCCGGACCGCTCGGCGTCGCCATGGATATATCCACCGGCCTCGTCGGCGGGATCATCAGCTATGCGGGCGTCAAGTCCGTCAAGGGCGTGCACGGGTTCCTGAAGCGGCGCGAAAACGGGATCTACAGCAGTGCGACTAAAAAACTGAAGAGCGGCTTGTCGCGCAAGGGTCTTTGCAAGGCTTTCTCGAAGGTTTCCGGCATCAAGTGCAAAGAAGAGCCTGCCCTGAAAGAGAATCTGCTGGCGGAACTGATCGTGCTTGATCAGAACAAGAAGCAACCGGTGCGCCGGAGAAGGGCCTCCAGACAGAAAAAAGCGTTGCAGCGCAGAAAGCACGCGCAACAGAAAAAGGCGGCAACGCCCGCGCTGGCGGAGACGCCTGTGCCTGCGCAGCCCGTCGAGAAGCCTGCGGCGCTGCCCGAACCGCTGACCGAGACCTTCACGGAAGCCGTGGAAAAACCTGCCGTCAATGACAACGACATGGCCGTGCAGCCGGTCCGTCCAAAACAGGCCCGGGGCGGTCAGGGTCTCGATAAAAAAAGCCCCTGATACGATGATCAGGGGCTTTCTTTAAAGTCTCAAAAAGCGCTTAGCCTTTTTTGAAAATTTTCAGATGCTTCGCAATGCTGTGCAGATGCGGATGCTTGCTCTTCTCGGTGCATTTATCTTCACTCTTCGCAGCTTTGCAGAAAGGGGTTTTGAGGTTTTTGAAAGGGCATTTCATGTGTGTGTCTCCTTTATTTTTCATTTCGTGTTTTGGCACTATGACATCCTGAAGGTGTGTCCTCAAGGACGAATTATGCCGCCGTTATGAATATGAAAATTTATAACGGAACGACTAAAGTGTTTAGCCGCACTTGCAGGAATGACCTTTGCCGCCGCCGTGGCAAGCACCGTCTTGCTTCGGAGCAGCTTTGCCGTGGCCATGCGCTTTTTTATCGGCGTCATGGCGCGGGCAGGCGCTTTTTTTATCTGCGTCATGGTGCGGGCAGGCGCTCTTCTGATCGAAGTCTTTTTTGCAGGAACCGCCTTTACATGCTTTCATTTTGTCTCTCCTTCATTGGGGTTAAGTTTTTTCTGGTGGTTTATACTCTATACTCATATCGTTTTTGATCAAGGGACTATGTTTTAAACTTATGACAAAATTACTGGATATTTATAGCCTTAAACTGGAAACGGGCATGCTGCAGGCCGATGCGGACCAGGCGCGGGCGCTCGAAGCGCTGGCGGCGCTCGGCGAGGCGCTCAAGGCGCCGCGGGGGCTCATCAGGAAGAAAGCGCCGCAGGGCTATTATTTTTACGGCGGGGTCGGGCGCGGCAAATCACTGGTGATGGATTTGTTTTTCGCGGACGCGCCGGTGGAGAAAAAGCGCCGCGTGCATTTTCACGCCTTTATGCTCGAAGTGCATGATTTTCTGCATGCCGCGCGCGCGGCGCGGGCGGGCGGCGCGGCCGTGCGCATCGACGGCGACCTGATCGCCTGCGCGGACAAGATCGCCAGCGAAACGAAGCTGCTGTGCTTCGACGAGTTTCAGGTGCGCGATGTCGCCGATGCGATGATCCTCGGGCGTTTGTTCGCCGCGCTGTTCAGGCGCGGGGTGGTGTTCGTCATGACATCCAACTTCACGCCGGACGAGCTTTACAAGGACGGTCTGCAGCGCGACCGCTTTTTGCCGTTTATCGCGCTTTTGAAGGAAAATCTGCATGTGTTCCATTTCTCCGGCGCAAAAGACTACCGGCTGGACACATTGCGGGAACGCCAGCTTTATTTCTGGCCGCACGATGCCGATGCCGGCCGCGAGATGGACAAGATCTTCGCCGCCATGGCGGGCGGCGCGCCGGTCCTGCCGGTCGATTTCACGGTCAAGGAGCGCGTGATTCACGTGCCCGCCGCCGCGCGCGACGTCGCCGCTTTCACGTTCGAGGAACTGTGCGGCGAGGCCAAGGGTGCGCTGGATTATATCGAACTGGCCAAAAGGTTCGATGTTTTCATCGTGCGTGACGTGCCGAAACTGAACGACAACCGCCGCGACGCGACGGTGCGCTTTGTGACTTTTGTCGATACGGTGTACGATCATCGTGCGAAGCTGGTGATGTCCGCCGCCGCGCCGCCTGCGGAGTTGTACCACGGCGAGGACAATGCGGAGCTTTTTGCCCGCACGGCGAGCCGGCTGATCGAGATGCAGTCGCATGAATACAGGGGGAAGTGATGCTGAAGTTTTTGAAAAAGATGCTCGGGCTGGACCAAAAGCTCTACGAGAAGCAGAAGAGCATTCTCCAAACCGGCACGCCCGCGGAGCGCCTGCAAATCGCCGGGGATGCGGACACGCACCCCGAAGCGCTTTATTTTCTTGCCAAGGACGCCGACCCGAACGTGCGCCGCGCCGTCGCGGTCAACAAATCGACGCCGGTGCATGCGAGCGCGCTGCTCGCCAACGACACAAGCCCGGACGTGCGTCTCGCGCTCGCCGCAAGGCTGGTGGAGCTTTTGCCCGATTTGTCGGCGGAGAAGCAGAGCCAGTTATACGCATACGCCGTGCAGGCCTTGAGCGTTCTGGCGCACGACGAAGTGCTGAAAATACGGCAGGCGCTCTCTTCCGCGCTGAAAGACTACGCCAAGGCGCCACCGAAAGTGGTGGGGCAGCTGGCGCGCGACGTGGAGCGCGAAGTGTCCGAGCCGATCTTGCGCTTTTGCCTTGCGTTGTCGGATGAGGATTTGCTGGAGATTCTCGCCGACCATCCGTCGGGCTGGGCCGTCGCCGCGATCGCCAACCGTCCGGCGGTGAGCACGCGCGTCTCGGACGCCGTGATCGGCACCGATGACATTCCGGCGAGCCTCGCGCTGATCAAAAACAAGGGCGCGCAGTTCACCAAGGACCTGCTGTTGAAGATCATCGAAAAATCCCGCGAATACCCCGACTGGCAGGAGGATATCGCCGTGCGCAAGGAACTGTCGCTTGATCTCGCGCAGCGTTTCGCTGGATTTGTCAGCCAGAAGGTGCTGGATGTGCTGGCGCGGCGCGACGACTTCGACCCCGAGACAAGCGCGGAGATTGCCGATATCGTCAAGCGCCGCATCGCCTTTCGCGGCGACGATGGCGCGGTGGAAACGCCGGAGGCAAAACTGGCGCGCTACATCAAGGCGGGCAATCTCACGCCCGGCGTCATCACCGATGCGCTGGCGTGGGACGA
>JAJZFS010000021.1 GCA_021805245.1 Pseudomonadota bacterium
CGAATTTTATAAACCGGGGCTTTCTTACAACATCGTCAAGGCTGGCTATATTCTGGGCGGGCGCGACAATTGTGTTGCGTTTATCTCCAATAGCGAGGGATACAGCACGATGGATGGCGCGGTGATGTTTATCGATAACAGGAAAAAGCTGCTCGGCATGTTCCCCTCCAATGTGCAATACGCAGATGAAACGGGGCAGCATCAGGAAAATATCGAAAAATACAACAAACGCGGCATTGACGTTTTGCAGGCACGCTCAGGTTCAAAATTGGGTGTCAGCCGTCATCCGCAGCAGCAGGCAACTCCCGTAAAAGTGGGGAATGCGGCGGAGAAAATCGTGCAGGCGCTGGGGCTTGCGCAAGTCGCCACCGGACTTTCCCCCAAACATGGCACCAAAAACGATAATATGTAATTTACGCCATCATAATCTGAATAAAATCATTGCGATTTTTCAATAGGTCAGCATTATTGTGAGGGAAGATTCTCAAATTAAAGGAACGCACGTGGCAAAGGTGACGATAAAAGGCGTTTTGTCGAATGTTCAGATGCTGCTCAAGACAGCCCTCTGCGGCAAGCGCATTGGTACGGATCAGTACGGCAATGTCTATTACACGGGCAAGCCTCGCGGCGGCACGACGCATGAACGCCGCTGGGTGATGTACAAGGAAGAGTCGGAAGCGTCGCTGATCCCGTCCGAGTGGCATGGCTGGCTGCACTATCAGACGGATGAAATCCCCGAACGGGACAGCAAATACCGCAAGTCATGGCAAAAGCCGCACCAACCGAACCTGACGGCGACGGACAAGGCCTATTTCCCGCCGGGCGATCCCCGCGCAGGCGGGCATCGTCATCACGCGACGGGTGATTACGTCGCCTGGTCGCCGCCGCAATAACCTCATCGAAGCCGAAGGAACTATAAGCAATGCAAAAAAATCTTGTTGAAACCATACTCGGTGCCGTTGTCCTGCTTGTGGCGGGCGGCTTCCTGACGTTTTTTTACAAGACAACCGATATCAATCCTACGGGCGGATACGTCGTCAGCGCTTCTTTCAGCCAGATCGACGGACTTGATGCGGGCACGCCCGTCAAGGTGAGCGGCGTCAAGGTAGGGCAGGTGCTGGATTTCAAACTTAATCCCCAAACCTATTCTGCAGTTGTGCGGCTGGATATCGATGATAACGTCAAGTTGCCAGATGACACTGTCGCCAATATCGTCAGTTCGGGTTTGCTCGGCGGGCGCTATGTCTCGCTGTTGCCGGGAGGGGACAGCAAGATGTTGAAGTCCGGCGACGAGATTATCGGTCAATACAGCCCCAGTCTCGAGGAAGTGATTGGCAAGGCGATCTACGGCCTGACCAGTAAGAAAAAGTAATGGCGGGACCGGTAGGCCATATTTGATGTCCCGTTTTCTCTTCATAATGACGATTCTGTTATGCTGTGCGGCGGCTCCCGCCTTTGCGCAGCATGCCGCGCCCGCACCGCAACCGGCAACATCGTCTTCGCTATCATCGATGACTGATATGAACATCGCCGTTCTGCGCACGATCGACAAAGTGTCGGCACGGACGCGCACGTTTGACGTGCCGGTCAACAAAACGGTCCGTTTCGGACAGTCGCTCTTTATCCGCGTGCGCGCCTGCCGTAAATCCTCGCCGCTGGAACGGCCGGAAAACGCGGCCTTCCTGCAGATCTGGGAGAAAAGCGCGTCCGACGGGAAATCGCGCTGGGTCTTCAGTGGCTGGATGTTCTCGTCAAACCCGTCGCTCTCGGCGATGGAAAATCCGGTCTATGATATCTGGGTGTTGGATTGCAAGAACAAGGCGACGTCGTCGAAGCCGGAGAAGTTCTCCTCCGAGAAGGCACCGGATGAAGCGCCGATTGAAGGCAAGCCTGCGGTCTCCGTTAAACCTGTCAAGCCGCCCGTGCCTGCCAAAAAACCCGACTGATTGAAATCTGCTTTTTTCGCGAGGGCTTTTTGCAGGCGGCGATGGTATTCGTCGCGTGGAATTTCATATACGCCGAATTGCAGCAAATGATCGTTGACGAATTGCGCATCAAGCAATTCGAACCCGCGGCGCCAGAGCCGCGCGACGAGATAAACCAGCGCGATCTTGCTTGCAGCCGTTGTGCTGGAAAACATGCTCTCGCCGAAAAAAGCGCCGCCGATGGCAATCCCGTAAACGCCACCGACGAGTTGGTCATCGTGCCAGGTCTCGACGCTGTGCGCATGGCCCCGGCGGTGAAGGGCGGTGTAGAGCGCGATGATTTCATCGTTGATCCATGTTTCAGGCCGAATATCCGCGCACCGGCGTATCACGCCTTTAAAATCCATATCGAAAGTGATGCGGTAGGGGCGTTCTTTCAGAATGGTACGGCGCAGGCGTTTTGGCACATGCAGGTCGGCGATCGGCAGCAGACCGCGCTGTGGCGGATCGTACCACCTGATCTCCGTATCGTGTCGGTGCGCTGCCATCGGAAAGATTCCGGCGCGGTAGGCTTGCAGTATTATGTCCGGCGTCAGCCCGTCCATCATCCGCCACCGTCCTGCCATTGCCCGCAGCGTTGCCTTTGGGCGAGGACCACAGACGGGCACATGGCTTCCTCTGCCCAGACATAAACGATATTGAATTCAGGCCCGTAGCCTTCTGTCAGAACCTTGCCTTGCAAATCATGCTCCAGATAAATGCTTCCTGTGTGCTCTACAAGCATAGGGCGGCCTTGGCGGAAGGCCAAGCGTCCTACCGCATAAGCTAAATTTCCAGACGAAGTTTCACAGATACGCTTTTCAAATAAAACGATATTTTCTTTCATCTCTTATCCCCCTTGGTACCTTATATTTAACAGAATCATTTTCCCTAGTGAGGATATTTTATAAGGCCGCAATTATTAAAAATTTATTAATTTCTGGGATAATTAAATTTCATTTTTATATAGGGGTAAATGGCTTTAGAGACACTGATAACTCTTTGACCATTTTAATCGTCAGGAAGTTATTGAGCATCGGGGCGCTATGCCAGAGGGTCGTGCGCAGGCTTTCCGCACGGACGGGGACATCGTCGTAACACATGCCCGTGCCGTCGGGGATATAGCCTTTTTTCACGTAGAGGCGTTGTGCGGGGCCGAAGCTCTGCGTAAGGCCGACGCTAATTCCCATCTCCGTTTTGCCCGCCGCGCAGGCCTCTGTTTCGCAGGCGTCGATCAGTCTGCTGCCGATGCCCTGTCCGCGCAGATCGGGGATGACGTTGAGATCTTGTATTTCGGGAATGCCGAGCCGCCTGAACGTCGCATAGGTCGGCACCCAGACCAGTTGCACGTAGCCGACCAGACGCATGTCGTCTCCGGACTTTTGTTCGGCGACATAGATGATGCGTTTTTTCTCGTCCTGCTCGGCGATGCAGCGGTCGAAGTAGTCGGGTTCGTTTATCGCATTCATGTCCTCCGAGACGCGGTAAAGTCCGGCGATGTCGTCTGCGGTGGCTATGCGGATATTCGTCATGCGGGCACTTTCCTGCGCCTGTAGAGAAGCGCCACTATAAGTGTGAGGTTCAAAAAGATAATGACGGCGGGATAGAGGATAATTGTCAGCGTGTATTTTTGCAGTGCGGCGATGGAAATCAGCATTTGCAACGAGATGATCGAAAAGGCCGTCAGCCCTTCTTCGTGCGGGCGCCGCCACGACTTCCTGAACGTGGGATAAAAGGCAATGGCATCGATGCAGGAGACGATCACGACCGCCCAAAGCGGATTGTGCGTCGCGCGCCAGACGGGGATGGCAAGGAGAGCGGTGACAAAGGCGATCCAGTCGCTGCGGGTAATATTCTTTTCGCCGTAAAACAGGCCTAAGACGGCAATGGCGAAACAGTTCAGTGCGGAAAGGCCCATGGCCCATGCGCCCGGCCCCGCGCCTTCGACAAACTGTGCGGCGAAGCTGATGAGGGCAAGCGTGCCCCAGACAATCCAGCTGAAGGCGTGCGGCTTTACGGTGCGGCCGTATATCTGCCACAAGTAGAGTAAACCGCTGATTACGGTGAGCGCCACCGCCAGTCCGCCGATGATTTCCTTGGTTGTCATGGAAACGCCTTGCCTTTTCCGTCAAGTATATCCTTTTGCGTCCGGGGGGAAAAGTCTATTATTGACCGAAACAGAAAGGCTACGCATGTCCTCGAATACGGCTTTAAAATCCATCCCGCGCAGTGTTATCGCGCTCGGCATCGTCAGCCTGTGCATGGATGCCTCGTCCGAGATGATCCATAGTCTTTTGCCGGTGTTCATGGTCACGACGCTGGGGGCGACCGCGCTGGCTGTCGGTGTGATCGAGGGCATCGCCGAAGCGACAGCCTCCGTCACCAAAATTTTCTCCGGCGTCATCAGCGACTGGATCGGCAAACGCAAGCCGCTGGTGCTTATGGGCTACAGCATGGCTGCTTTCACCAAACCGTTGTTCCCGCTGGCGCACAGTATTCACGCGGTTCTGGTAGCGCGTTTCATAGATCGTATCGGCAAGGGGATTCGCGGCGCGCCGCGCGACGCGCTGATTACCGACCTTGTGACCAAAGAACAGCACGGGGCGGCCTTCGGGTTACGCCAGTCGATGGATACCATCGGTGCGTTCCTCGGCCCCATTATCGCGATGGGGCTGATGTTCCTGACGGCGGACAATTACCGCGCCGTTTTCTGGATTGCGTTTATTCCCGCATTTGCCGCCATCCTCTTTATCATTTTCTGGGTCAAGGAACCGGAGAAACACAAGGCCGCCGCCAAAAAGCCGTTTCCGATCCAAAAAGGCGAACTTGCCAAGCTTCCGGCGTCTTTCTGGGTGGCGATTGTTTTTGCGTCGGCCTTTACGCTGGCGCGGTTCAGCGAGGCGTTTCTGATTTTGCGCGCCGATACGGCGGGTCTTCATCCGGCGCTTATGCCGCTGATTTTGATCGTCATGAATATCATTTATTCCGCTTCGGCTTATCCTGTTGGAAAGCTCTCCGACCGCATCGGCAAAAACGGTCTTTTGGCGGGAGGGCTTACCGTGTTGGTGGTGGCCGATCTGATGCTGGCGCGGGGCGGCGGACTGGTGTTGGTTTTTGCGGGCACCGCGTTGTGGGGGTTGCATATGGGCATGACGGAAGGGCTTTTGTCCGCTCTGATCGCCGACAAGGCGCCGGATGATTTGCGCGGCACGGCTTTCGGCATGTTTAATCTATTGAAGGGGTTTACAGGGTTGGTCGCAAGCGCCTTGGCGGGTGAACTTTGGGTGCGTTTCGGCCCTGCGGAAACTTTTATCGCCGGTGCGGTTTTTGCGCTGATTGCCCTTGTCGGGCTTTGGTCAGTGCGCGGCAATCATCTGAAGTAATCGTTATTCCTTGACTGTGGCGGCTTTTTGGCCGTCTTTCATCTGGATGGAGATGTCCTGTCCCGCTTTGAGCGCTTTTGCGGAGGTGACGATGTTCCCCTTGCTGTCGTGGACAACGGCGTAGCCGCGCTCCAGCACGCGCTTGAAAGAGAGGCTTTCCAGCATCGCGGCGAGGTTTTTCAAAGATATGGCGCGATCGTGCAAAATTTTCCGCTCTGTTTGCGCCAACCGCTCCTCCATGCCGGAAACGAGACGCTGTGCGTCTTTGATCTGGCGGCGCAGGGGGTGTGGTGAAAGTTTTGCCGAAAGTTCGTTTAAAGCTGCTGTGCGCTTTTGCAACCAGTTTTGCAGGCCGTGGTCGAGTTTCGAGGACAGGTGGTCGAGTTTCTGCATGCTGATTTCCAGCAGGCGTTTCGGATCGACAAGCCCGCGCCCCAGCCCTTGCAAATGCGTGCGGTGTTGTTGCAGTAGCCGTTGCGTAGCCGTCACCATGCGCCGCTCGGCGTCAAGCGTCTGTGTCAGCAGTTCGGCGCGGACGGGAACGGCCTTTTCGGCGGCGGCGGTCGGCGTCGGCGCGCGCAAGTCCGCAGCGTAATCGATCAGCGTCGTGTCGGTTTCGTGGCCGACGGCGGAGATGATGGGGATTTCGCTTGCCGCCACGGTGCGCACCAGCGCTTCGTCGTTGAATGGCATCAAATCTTCCAGTGAGCCGCCGCCGCGTGCGACGATCAGGAGGTCGGGACGCAATTCGCCCTCCAACGCATTAAACCCTTTGATTGCGGCGATCACCTGTTGCGCCGCCGTCTGTCCTTGTACCAGCGCAGGCCAGAGCAGCACGCGGCGCGGGAAGCGCTCGTCCAATCGGTGCATGATGTCGCGGATGACGGCGCCGGTGGGCGAGGTGATGACGCCGATCAGCTCCGGCAGAAACGGCAGCGGTTTTTTCCGTTTGGCGTCGAACAGCCCTTCGGCGGCGAGTTTCTTGCGCCGTTCCTCCAGCATCTTGAGCAGGGCGCCTTGCCCCGCCAGTTCCATCGTCTCGATGACGAGCTGGTAGTTCGAGCGGCCGGGGTAGGTCGTCAGCCGTCCGGTACAGACGACCTCCATGCCTTCCTCCGGCTTGACCGAGAGATGCGCGACCGTGCCGCGCCAGCAGACGGCGTCCAGCACGGCGTCTGCGTCCTTCAGTGAGGTATACATATGCCCCGATTTGGCGACGGTCACGCGCGAGATTTCGCCCCGCACGCGGACGAAAGAGAATTCGTCCTCCACGACTTTTTTCAGCTTATGGCTCAGCTCGCTGACGGTATACTCCGGCGGCGCATTGCTGCCTTCCTGAGGTGGCAGGCCGAAAGGATCCTTGTCATCGAATAAGTCATTATTCTGCATATATGAGTCATAGTACAGGCAGGATTATTTTGCCAGTCTCTTGACGGATTACCGGAAAATGCAGCACACTCGGAAGGGCGCACAGGGAGCTCATGACAACCCAGAAAAACCACATTCCTCTGACAAATCAGGAAATGCAAGAGTTGCGTTGCTTCTACCCGAGAGGTGCGCTGCTTTTTCAGGAAGGCGACAATAGAGACTGCGCCTATATCATCGAAAAAGGCGAGGTGGAAATCAGCGTCGTCAAGAATGGGAGCAAGGTTCCGCTTGTCATTCTCGGCGAAGGCGAAGTCTTCGGCGAGGCGGCGCTTGTCGGGAGCGGAAAACACACCGCAACGGCTACGGCGACGCAGGACTGCGAGGTGTTCCGTATCTTTCCGAGCATCCTGCGTGACCGCATCATGCGCCTTGATCCGCTGGTCGGCCTGCTGATGAGCCTGCTGGTCAACCGTTACCGCAAATGGCGCTATGTTTCGCCGGAGCTTGCGGCTGAAGCCGGCATTGTCGAGCATGCCAGCGAAGACTTGAGTCAGGTGGACAAGGCCGACGGATTCCTGGATGACCTGAATGCGCAGAAAGAGGTCGCTCTGCAAGAGTTGCGCATGGCGCAGGGCATTGTCGAGGCCGTCGCGAAAGGCGAGCTTGGGCCTTACCTGCAGCCCATCGTGTCATTGCCCGAACGCAATCTGGCCGGTTTTGAGGCCTTGATCCGCTGGCATCATCCCGAGAAGGGAATGATCTCGCCCATGGAGTTCATTCCCGTGGCCGAGCGCACGAATATCGTCGGCCAACTCGACATGATGATGCTGAAGCGGGTTTGCGAGATCGTGCCGGAAATCCAGAAGGCGGCAGGCCATGCCGGACGCAAACTATACGTCAGTGTCAACCTGTCCGGCGCCCACTTTGATTCCGAAGCTTTCGCCAACGAGGTTGTGGATATCGTCCGCAAGAGCAAGGTCGATCCGGCGCATATCGTTCTCGAGATCACGGAAAGCGCGCTGATGGGCAGTCCCGAAACGGCGGAAGCCACGCTACGCAAGTTCAAGGCGCATGGCCTGACGATCTCGCTGGACGACTTTGGAACGGGATATTCCAGCCTCAGCTATCTGCATAAATTCTCGATCGACATTCTCAAGGTTGACCAGTCGTTCGTCAGCGACATTCACAACAAAAACAGCAAGAGCATCGATGTGGTGCGGGCGATTGTTTCCCTGGCCAAAACGTTCCACTTAAGTACCGTCGCGGAAGGCATTGAATATGAAGAAGACATTTCCATGCTCACGTCTCTGGGCTGCGACAACGGTCAGGGATATTTTTTCAGCAAGCCCGTGCCTGTGGATCAGGCGCTTGAATTTGTCCGGAAGAATGTCGCAAAGTATGGCTAATGCCGCCATATTCCTGTGAATTTACTGTATTTGCCTTTGAACGGCATATTTTATGTTTTTTACTTCTTGCCTTTTTTCCCGAAAAATCATTATATTTCAACAGTCGGAGCGTAGCGCAGTCCGGTAGCGCGCCTGTTTTGGGAGCAGGATGTCGGGGGTTCGAATCCCTCCGCTCCGACCACTGAACTAGGAGTAAAGGACACGTCATGAAAGCAAAGATTTATAAACCCGCGAAGAATGCCATGCAGTCAGGCCGAGCCAATACGGCGGAATGGGTGCTGGAGTATGAACTGGAAACGCCGCGCCGTCCCGAGCCGCTGATGGGCTGGGTCTCCGCCGGAGATACGTTCAATCAAGTGCGGATCAAGTTTCTGACCAAGGATGAAGCCGTCGCCTTCGCCGAGAAGGAAGGGCTGGAATACGACCTCGTTCAGCCGCATGCGCGAAAGGTCAAGCCGCAGAGCTATCTTGACAATTTCAAGTGGACTCCGCCGGAAGAAAAAAGCGCGGGCTGAGAATTACGTTCTGTTTTTATCGATAGCTTTTTTATCCCGTCCCGCGGCGGCGAGATAGGCCACGCGTTTGCCGATGTTCTGTGAGAGTTTCAGCCAGGCGCGGGTGAAGGGATAAACGGCCTTCTGCCACGCTTCAAGTTGCGTCGTTTTGTCGAAGCGCGTATTGCCGATTGTTGAATTGTTGCATGGATCCGAGGAAACCGGCGAGGGGCGCAGGACGAATGTTTCAAGCCCTGTCTTCCACACATATCCTTGCAACGTATCAACGGGGATGGCGGTTTTCTTCATGTGGCGCAAGAAGGTTTGCGCGGCTTTCAAGTTCAGCATATAGCCGTATGCGCCGCCGGAAAGCGTAGAGATGCGAGAGAGTGTGTAAGGCTTGGTTGGCAGAGCGCAGATGTCGCGTCCGGCGGCCTTTTGCACCTTTTCGTAGGCAAGAAAACGCACGACGTCCCACGCGACAGGCGCGGCGAGGAGGTCGTTTATGACGGCGGCAAAGTCGGAGACAACGATAACATCATCCTCCAGCACGACCGCGTGCGCAATATTGTTATCCACCATGTGCTGAAAAACGGCGCGGTGCGACAAAAGGCAGCCGATCTCGCCGGGTGACAGGTCATGCCCGAAAAAGAGCAGTCTGCGTGTCCGGTCATAGTCCGGCAGGGTGCAGATGTTTAGCGCACTGCCATCGACGGCTTTGAAAAACGTATAATGAATGTGCAGCGGATCAAGCAGGGCCGACATCTCCGCCCGTCTGTCGGCAGAGCGCTCGAGATTGATGACGAATACGGGCGGAAATGTGTCGGCGACCATGATCCTGTTATCCTGATTTTTCACCTCAGGATAGATGATTATCTGTATAAAAACTATAGATAGTTTAAGCCGCCAGTGATTGACGCATCTGCGTGTACCTTTGCCGGCGGGGCTGCGTGCTGATGACCGTCTTGCGCTCCGGCGCCGCTTTGAACTTCACCGGTTGTGGTACAGGCGTTTCGCTCGCGGCAAGGGCCCCAATTTTGGCTTGCTCGGACATGAAAGCCTTCATTTCCGCTTTGAACGCGGCGGCCATATCGAAGTTTTCGCGTTTTGCAGGCTTCTCGGCATCTGCGAGCAGCTCCGACCACGGCTTGTGGCTCAGGGGATGACGGTGGCGGTGCGTGAAGGCCTCCTCAAGGCCGGATTTTCCTGTCTCCGGAGCCTTTTTCGCTTTTTTCTGCATCATGGCCATCTCCGCCCTGAACGCGGCGGCGAGATCCTCCTTGGTGCTGCGGCGTGTGAGCGGCGTCAGCGGGGCGACTTCGACTTTTGTTTTAAGCCGGAGAATCGGGCGCGCTGTCGGCGTGGGTTTTGTTTTTGGCGCGGCAACGATGCAGAAGGGTTGTTTTGCTTCCGGTATGAAAATTTTCGGGTCGAAAAATTTTGATTGCAGGTTTCTGGATTTGAGAATTGTCGAAGAATAAAGAATAATACGCGCTTTCGGCTGCGGCGGCACAACTTGGCCTTTTTTTAAATCAAATACATGCGTCAAATTTGCAAAAGAATCGTAGTCAAAAGTTCCCATTATCTACTCCCCTTGGGAATCAGGGTGATGTTGTCTTATAGGCCGGTCATCATTGTGATTGCGATTGAACTCACCCTGAAGAATCGCGTTTGATTATCGTCCCCGCAGCGGAATATACGGATTTTTATTTTCGAGTAAACAGGGAATATTTTTTTAGCGCGATTTTTTTTAGGAGGCATTTTCCGCGCGTTTTTTCTCCCACTGTTCAATCAGGCGAATGGCGTCATCATCGGAGGTGGACTGCGCGAGTGCGAGGGCGGTCATGCCCGCATTATCTTTTTCCGTCAGCGATGCTCCGGCCTGCAGCAGCATGTCGGTAAGCTCCGGCTGTCTGTTCCATATGGCCAGCATGAGCGCGGTCGATCCGTCTTCATTTTTTTCGTCGAGGGCAATGCCATCTACGCCGAGCAGGAGAGATACCATTTGTTTGTGCCCGTTTCTGACCGCCCACATGAGCGACGTCCAGCCTGCTTTGTTTTTCTTGTTCACATTGGCTTTTTTGTCCAGCAGCAGGGTAGCGACGTCGGTATGGCCATAGCGCGCGGCATAGAGCAGGGCGGTCATGATGTCTCGGTCGTTCAGATCGACCGTCGCGCCGGCCTCGATCAAAAGTTTCACAACCCGCCGGTGACCGTAACGCGCGGCCCAGCGTAAGGCCGACCAGCCTTCTTCGTTCCGTCTGTCGATGTCTTCACTGTGTCTTTCAAGGAACGCGACGACGGCCTTGTAATCGCCGCCTGCCGCATCGGCGACAAAATCTTCCATTTCGCGTGCGGTGGCGGATGTCTTGGGTGAAGGGGTCTGTTTGTTATCCACTGTTTTAAAAATCCTTTGCGTGTGACCGGAGGCAGAGAGCGTATGAATTGGTAACCGTTATAATTTTAATTTGTTAAGCGCTTGCGGGTCAAAAAGCAAGTGTATATTTACGTAAAATTATATTCGCCATGTGCGTGTTTTCAGACCATTTTGAGATATGAATTTCCAAAAAGGTTCTGTATAAAGAGTAGCGGGTTTATGCTATTCATGCGGTAATGTCAGCGAATAGCGTGCGGGTGTAGCTTAATGGTAAAGTTCTAGCCTTCCAAGCTAGCCATGCGGGTTCGATTCCCGTCACCCGCTCCATTCCTTAGGACTTTTGTAAAGTCATGGAATGTAAAGCTATTTTTCCTAGATTTTTGCCTGTGTAGGTATTGTGTAGAAGTATTTTGGGATTCGATGCCTTCCCGTCCGGTCGTATGATTCGCTTTTTCGCGCTACCGCCCGTAGCGCTTTGTATGAACCGTTCGTTTACTGGCTTGGCGAGGAAGGCAGTTGAGGCCATGACGTTTCAAAATCCTGTAAATGGTCGCGTCGGATTTTTTGATGCCGTGGTAGCGCGCCATGTACCACATGATCCGGTGGGGTCCCATATGGTACTTCCCGCGCTTTACCGGCACGATCTACTAGATTTTGTCCGCGTCTATCTCCTTCGTCGAAGTCATCTGCGGCTATGTCGGCGCGGCGGCGATGAAATCCATCACCACAGGGCTGATCATACTCTTTATTTCCTTCTTCTTCGTGTCGCTGCATATCCTGCATCCGCTGTGGGTGGTCGGATTTCTGATGATCACCTGCGCGGCCTTCAGTCTGCTCGGCTTCATCATCGGCATCTGGGCGGACGACTTCGATCAATTGCAGCTGGTGCCTTTGCTGGTTGTCACGCCTTTATCGTTCCTCAGCGGCAGCTTTTATTCCATCAAGATGCTCCCGCCCTTCTGGCAAAAGGTGTCGCTCGCCAACTCCGTGGTGTATCTGATCAGATGCTTCCGCTGGAGCTTCTACGGCCACGCCGACGTGCCCGTGGGCCTCAGCCTCGCCGTGATCGGCACATTCTTCATTGTCTGCCTTGGCATCACGGTGTGGATTTTCAAGACGGGGTACCGACTCAGAAACTAAACCTGCTGGACGCGGACAACGACCTTACCGGCAGGCACTTCACGCCTTTTCAGTCTGGCGAGTGCCTGCGGCAGAGTAGTAAAATCCGCAATCTCCCCCACCATCGGGTTCAGCGTCTTGTCCGCCACCATCCCGATGACCTCATCGCCGATGCGCCCGAGTTCGCGGATGGAATAGTCGTCTTCCGAGGCGTGCGCAGCGCCGAGCGCGATTTCATGCACAGACGCCCCCAAGCGGAACGGCGGCCAGGCGGAAAAGTCGGGCAAACCGGCAATGCACACAAGGTCGCCGCCGAAGGCCAGCATTTCGAAACCGCCGGTGGCGCTGGCGGGGCCGACCGTATTGACGATCATATCAAGACCGCGCCCGTTCGTCAGGCGCATGACCTCGGCCTTCACGTCGCCGTGGTAATCGATGGCGTGATCGGCGCCCAAAGTTTTGACGGTTTCCGCGTTTTTGGGAGAGGCCGTCGTCAGGATGGTCGAAAACCCGCCGCGTTTCGCGAACTGGAGCGCGAAGCCGCCCACGCCGCCGGCGCCGCCATGAATCAGGATGCTGCGGTTTTCGCGCGGACATACCTTGCTGAAGATCGCCTGATAGGCGGTGAACGCCGCAGTGGGCAGCGCTGCGGCCGCGACCGCCGCCACATGATCGGGAATACGGGAGAGCGCCCTGTGGTCGACGATCGCATATTCGGCGAACCCCCCTGGCTTGCGCAGGTCACCATGATAATAAACCCGTTCTCCCGCTTTCCACCCCGCAACGTC
>JAJZFS010000023.1 GCA_021805245.1 Pseudomonadota bacterium
CCGCGCCTTTGTGCAGGTGCAGAACGGCTGCGACCATCGCTGCACTTTTTGCATTATTCCTTATGGCCGCGGCAATTCCCGCTCGGTCGCGATGGGCGAGATTGTCGATCAGGTAAAAAAGCTCGTCACCGGCGGCTATAATGAAATCGTGCTGACCGGCGTGGATATCACGTCTTACGGCGCGGATTTGCCGGGTCAGCCGTCGCTGGGGCAGATGATCCGCCGCTTGCTTGGCCTTGTGCCGGGGATCAAACGTCTGCGGCTGTCGTCGCTCGATCCTGTGGAGATCGACGAGGATTTGTGGCGGTTGATCGCAGAAGAACCGCGCCTGATGCCGCATCTGCACCTCAGCATGCAGGCGGGCGACGACATGGTGCTGAAGCGCATGAAGCGCCGCCATCTGCGCAAGGATTTGTATGAGGTATGCGAAAAGGCGCGGAGTTTGCGTCCGGATATTGTATTCGGCGCGGACATTATCGCGGGCTTCCCGACCGAAACGGATGAAATGTTTCAAAACACGTTCAATGCGGTGAAGGAGTGCGGCGTGACGTTTTTGCACGTCTTCCCGTACTCGGCGCGCATCGGCACGCCCGCGGCGCGGATGCCGCAAGTGGCGGGCGATGTACGCAAAGAGCGCGCAAAACTCTTGCGCGAACTGGGCGCGGAGCAAGTTAAAAAGCACTTGTCCGGCCTGATCGGGAAAACATTGCCCGTCCTCGCCGAAAGGAATAAGGTGAGCCGCACGGAATATTTCAGCGAAGTCCGGCTCGACAAACAAATGCCGCTCGGGGCAATCGTGATGGCAAAGCTGGACGATATCGAAGGCGAAGTGATTAAAGGACGCGTGGCGGCATGATCTTCTGGAAGAAAAAAAAGCCTGAAGAAAAAGAGGCTGAGGGTAAACAGCAGGCGGTTGAACAAGCACAGCCTGCAGAAGAAAAATCCGAAGAGAAAAAAGGCTTCTTCAAAAAGCTGAGCGAAGGCTTAAGCAAGTCGTCGGGGAAGATCTCCACCGGTATCACGGATATTTTCACCAAGAAAAAGCTCGACGACGAAACGCTCACGCAGCTTGAAGAACTGCTGATCACGGCGGACCTCGGGCCCGCGACGGCGGCGAAGCTGGCGGCGGCGGTGGGCAAAAACCGCTTCGGCAAGGAAGTCACATCGGAGGAGATCAAGCAGGCGCTCGCCAGCGAAATCGAAAACATTCTCGCGCCCGTGGAAAAGCCCCTCAACACTGAAGCCGCCACGCCGTTCGTCATCCTCATGGTCGGCGTCAACGGCACGGGCAAAACCACGACCATCGGCAAGCTGGCGCATCATCTGAAAGCCGAAGGCAAAGATGTCATGCTCGCGGCGGGCGATACGTTCCGCGCGGCGGCGGTCGAACAGTTGAAAGTCTGGGGCGAACGCGTCGGCTGTCCGGTGATTGCGAAGGAGACGGGCGCGGACGCGGCGGCGCTGGCCTATGAAGCCGTCGATCGCGCCCTCAGCGAAAACGCCGATGTATTGTTCATCGACACAGCGGGGCGTTTGCAAAATAAATCGGACCTGATGGCGGAGTTAGAGAAAATCGACCGCGTGATTAAAAAGAAAATTCCCGAAGCGCCGCACGCGACAATTCTCGTGCTGGATGCCACGGTTGGTCAGAATGCCCACTCGCAAACCGAGTTATTCAAACAAATCGTTAACATAAGCGGCCTGATCGTCACGAAACTCGACGGCACGGCCAAAGGCGGCGTTCTGGTCGGCCTCGCGGAAAGGTTTGGTTTACCAGTTCATGCTATAGGTATAGGTGAGGGAATTGCGGATTTGCGGCCGTTCGTGGCGCGCGATTTCGCCCGTGGATTAACAGGACTACAGGAACCGAATTAAAAACATGTCTTCACCGATCAAAGACGGCCTGATGACCACCAAGAGCTTCCGCGACGCGGAGAAGGCGCTCGGCTGGATCAGGGAAATATACGACACCAACACGCAATATCTCCGCGATGGCTTCGAAGCCTTCTCGAAAGGCAAATGGCCGGATGGACGCATCAGCGCGAATTATCCCTTCCTCGGCATCACCACGCGAAAAGCGCCTGTCATGGACAGCCGTCTGTCGTTCGGGTTTTTGTCGCGCCCCGGAACCTATGGCACGACGCTGACGCGCCCCGATCTTTTTCAGGATTATTATCTCGAACAATTCGAATTGCTGCTTCAGAACCATCCGGAGGCCGACCTGCGCATCGGCGTCAGCAACCTGCCGATCCCGCTGCATTTCGCGCTCGGCGAGAACTTCTTTCTTGAAGGCGGCCTGACGCCCGAACAATTGCAGCGCCAGCCGGAATTTTTCGATCAGCCCAACCTTGCCGTCATGGACGATACCATCCCGAGCGGCACGCATGAACTCAAGCCGGGCGAGCCGAGACCGCTGGCGCTGTTCACCGCGCCGCGCGTCGATTTGAGCCTGCAGCGGCTCAAGCACTACACCGGCACGACGGCGGAGCATTTCCAGAAATTCGTCATGTTCACCAACTATCCGTTTTACGTCGACGAGTTCATCCGCCGCGGGCACGAAATGATGGAGCGCGCCGCCAACGCCCAAACGGCGGAGGAACGCCGGCAGTACACGGCCTTCGTCGAGCCGGGAAATTTCATCACGCATAACGCCAATCTCGACCATCATGTAAAAACCGAAGGCGAGCGGCAGGCGCGCGCGCCGCAAATGCCGACCTATCACCTGAAACGCGCCGACGGCACCGGCATCACGCTCATCAACATCGGCATCGGCCCGTCCAACGCCAAAACGATCACCGACCACGTCGCCGTGCTGCGCTCGCACACCTGGCTGATGCTCGGGCACTGCGCGGGACTGCGCAATTCGCAAAAGCTTGGCGATTACGTGCTGGCCCACGCTTATGTGCGCGACGACAACGTGCTCGACCACGCCGTGCCGCTGTGGGTGCCGATCCCCGCGCTGTCGGAAATCCAGATCGCGCTTGAAAAAGCCGTCTCGCAGGTGACAGGGCTCGATGATTACGAGCAGAAGAAGATCATGCGCACCGGCACCGTCGCCACGGTCAGCGACCGGAACTGGGAGTTGTGGGAGCAAAGCGTGCCCATCAAGCGTCTCAGCCAGTGCCGCGCCGTCGCGCTCGAAATTGAATCCGCCAC
>JAJZFS010000065.1 GCA_021805245.1 Pseudomonadota bacterium
TGGGAGCGGCATATCGATGTCATGCTGATTGTCGATCAGCCCGCGCCGAACTGGGACGGCCCCGTCGGCCACGCGACGGATCTGGTGAGAAATCTGGACATTAATCCCGACAACACCTCCGTCGTTATCTGCGGGCCGGAGATCATGATCAACCTCTCCGCGGACACGATGCTCGAACACGGCGTGCCGGCGCAACATATCCACATCTCCATGGAACGCAACATGAAATGCGCCATCGGCCAGTGCGGACGCTGCCAGTTCGGTCCGGATTTCATCTGCAAGGACGGGCCGGTCTTCGCGTACGACAAGGTGGTCGAGCGCCTGCTTGATATCAAGGAGGTGTAGGATGGCAGGATCGGAAACAGAAAAACCGAAGTTGGCCCGCCCAAAACTTGCCGTGTGGAAATTCGCCTCCTGCGACGGCTGCCAGCTCAGCCTGCTCGACTGCGAGGACGAGCTTCTGGCGCTGGCCGACGAGATCGAGATCGCCAATTTCCGCGAGGCCTCGCGCGCCGTTGTCGAGGGGCCATATGATCTCTCTTTGATCGAAGGGTCGATCACCACGCCGCACGATCTTGAACGCATCGTCGAAGTGCGCGCGCAATCGAAATACCTCGTCACCATCGGCGCCTGCGCCACGGCGGGCGGGATCCAGGCCTTGCGCAATTTCAAAGACGTGAAGGACTTCATCAGCATCGTCTATGCGCATCCGGAATATATCGACACTTTGGAGACTTCGACGCCGATCGCCGCGCATGTGAAAGTCGATTTCGAACTGCACGGCTGTCCGATCAACAAAAAACAGCTCCTCGAAGTCATCAGCGCCTTTTTGCACAAGCGCAGGCCGCAGATCCCGTCCTACAGCGTCTGTATCGAATGCAAACGACGCGGCACACCCTGCGTCACCGTCAGCCACGGCATCGCCTGCCTCGGCCCCGTGACGCATGCGGGCTGCGGCGCGATCTGCCCCGCTTACAACCGCGGTTGCTACGGTTGCTACGGCCCGCAGGAAACGCCCAACACGCAAAGCCTCGCCAAATGGCTCCGCGAATACGAAATGATCAGCGAAGAAGACATGCTACGCCTCTTCCGCACCTACAACGCCGGCGCGCCTGAATTCAAAGAAGAAAGCGAACGTCATGAGTGAAGAAAAAACAGGCGGTCAAAAAACCCGCACGATCAAGGTCGATTATCTCGCCCGCGTCGAGGGCGAAGGCGCGATGCTCCTTAAAATCGACAACGGCAAACTCACCGACGTAAAACTGAAGATCTTCGAGCCGCCGCGCTTTTTCGAAGGGCTGTTGCGCGGGCGTGGCTTTACCGAAGCGCCGGACATCACCGCGCGCATCTGCGGCATCTGCCCCGTCGCCTATCAAATGAGCGCCGTACACGCGATGGAAAATGCGCTTGGGCTGAAGGTCGAGGGACAGCTCCGCGCCCTCCGCCGCCTGCTCTATTGCGGCGAATGGATTTCCAGCCACACGCTTCATATCTATATGCTTCACGCACCGGATTTTCTGGGCTACCCCAGCGCCGTGCACATGGCGAAAGATCACGCCCCTGCCGTCGAGCGCGGCTTGCAGCTTAAAAAGGCCGGCGGCGAGATCATGATGCTCCTCGGCGGGCGCGAGATCCATCCGATCAATGTCCGCGTCGGCGGATTTTACCGCGTGCCGACGAAGAAAGAACTGCAAACACTGGTCGAGCCTCTACAAAAGGCCCGCGACGCGGCGCTGGAAACCGTACGCTGGGTTTCCGGTTTCGACTTCCCCGATTTCGAGCAGGATTATATTTTTGTTTCCTTGCGCCATGCGGACGAATACCCCTTTAACGAAGGCCATATTGTCTCCAATCGCGGATTGGATATCACGGCGGCACAATATGACGATTATTTCGAAGAGCAACATGTGGAACATTCGACCGCGTTGCATTGCGTTTTGAAAGACGGGCAAAAATCCTATCACGTCGGGCCGATGGCACGATATACGCTGAATTTCGACCGCCTGCCTCCGCATATTCAGGATGTTGCGAAAGCGGCGGGCCTTGGCAAAAGCTGCAACAACCCGTTCAAAAGCATCATCGTAAGATCGATTGAGGTGCTTTACGCCTGCGAGGAGGCTTTAAACATCATCGAAAGCTACGGGATGCTGGAAAAACCGTTCATCGATGGCGCGGTGAAAGCAGGTATCGGGTATGCCGCCACCGAAGCGCCGCGCGGGTTGCTCTATCACCGCTATAAAATCAACGCCAAGGGCGACATCGAAGACGCCAACATCATCCCGCCGACCTCGCAAAACCAGAAGATGATCGAGGACGATCTCTGGCAGTTCGTGACGCAATACATGGATTTGCCGGACGATAAACTGCAATGGCACGCGGAACAGGCGATCCGCAATTACGACCCCTGCATCTCCTGCTCGGCGCATTTTCTTAAATTGACGGTGGACCGCACATGAAAAAACCGTTCCTCATCGGCATCGGCAACCCGCATCGCGGCGACGACGCGGCAGGTCTGCTTGTACTCGACCGGCTGAAAAACGATTTTGAGTCGCTGAAACATGATGGCGAGCCCGCCGCGCTCATCGACGCATGGCAAGGACATGACGATATTATTCTCGTCGATGCCGTGTCCTCCGGCGCGGGTGCGGGGGAAATTTTCGAGCTTGATCTGCAAAAAGAAAGCTTGCCGGACATCTTCGCGCAAAGCTCGACACATTCCTTCGGCGTCGCCGAGGCGGTCGAACTGGCGCGGGCGCTCGGCAAACTGCCGCCAGCGATTTTTTTTTACGGCATTGCGGGGGAAAACTTTTCCATCGGCGGCGATGTGTCGCCGGAGGTGGAAAAATCCGTTGCCGCCGTGGCGCAGTCCATTCTCGACGCCCACAAGGAGAAAAAACATGCATGAACATTCGCTCATGGCCGATTTAATGAAAAAGATCGCGGACCTGTCCGGCACGGAGAAAGTCGTCTCCGTCAAAGTGACTCTGGGCGCGCTCTCGCACATGACACCGGAACATTTCGCCGAGCATTTCGGGGAATCTTCGCGGGGCACGAACGCCGCGGGCGCGAAACTCGACATCACGATGTCCGACGATATCCATCACCCCAACGCACAGGACGTATTGCTTGAAAGTATCGAAGTCGCCGCATAAAAGCGCGGAACGCCGCCGCTTTATCATCAATGGCGCCGTGCAGGGCGTCGGCTTTCGCCCGTTCGTCTATAAGCTGGCGCATGACTGCAGCCTCGCAGGCTGGGTCAACAACACGCCGCAGGGCGTGGTGATCGAAGTGGAAGGCGCCGGCGAACAACTGGCGCTTTTCCGCCTCCGCATAACAGAAGAAAAACCGCCCAATGCCGTGATCGATCATGTGCGGGAGGCCGCTATTGCCGCGCTGGGTGAAACGGAATTCAAGATCGTCAAAAGCGCGGCAGGAGAAAACGTTTCCGCCTCTATTTTGCCTGACCTTGCGCTGTGCACCGGTTGTCTCGCCGAGATGAACGACCCAAACGACCGCCGTTACCGTTACCCTTTCATCAACTGCACGCATTGCGGGCCGCGCTATACGATCATCGAAAACCTCCCTTACGATCGCCCTGTGACGACGATGAAAACATTCGACATGTGCGACGCCTGCCGCGCCGAGTATGAGAATCCGCTCGACCGGCGCTTTCACGCCCAACCTGTCGCCTGCCCGGATTGCGGACCGCAGATTGCACTGTGGAATGCAGAGGGCAACATTCTCGCTGAAAAAGAAGATGCCTTGCAAAAAACCGCCGCCGCCGTCCGCGCCGGAAAGATCGTCGCGCTCAAAGGGCTTGGCGGATTTCATCTCATCACCGATGCGCAGAATGACAAGGCCGTTCAATTATTGCGGGAACGCAGACACCGCCCCGCCAAACCTTTTGCGGTGATGTATTCCTCTTTGGAAGAGGTGGAAAAAGATTGCGCCGTCGGCAAGCAGGAAGCAGCACTTCTCCACTCAGCGCAATCGCCCATTGTTTTGCTTGAACGCAAGGCAGGCGGGAATATTTCGGCACATGTCGCGCCGGACAACCCCAACCTCGGCGTCATGCTACCCTACACGCCGTTGCATGTGTTGCTGTTGCAGGAACTGAAATTCCCCGTTATCGCCACCAGCGGCAACCGCGCCGACGAGCCGATCTGCATTGACGAACATGAAGCATTGGAACGCTTGCGCGGGATTGCCGATGTTTTTCTTGTCCACAACCGCCCGATCGCCCGCCGCGCGGATGATTCCATCGTGCGGGTGATGGCGGGCGGGAAAACCGTCCTGCGCCGCGCGCGCGGCTATGCGCCCATGCCGGTGATCATGAGACAGAAAACGGAAAAACCCGTTCTCGCAACCGGCGGACATCTCAAAAACACCGTCGCATTAATGGTGCACGACAAACTCATGCTCGGCCCGCATGTCGGCAATCTTGAAACGCCGCTGTCTTTGGACGCGCACAATCAGGTCATTGACGATTTGTGCCGCCTTTACCGCGTGGCACCGGAAATCATCGCCCGCGACAAGCATCCGGATTATGCCTCGACGCGCACGGCGGGAGAGCGCGGCGGGAAAGTTGTGCCCGTCCAGCATCACTATGCCCATGCGCTCGCGTGCATGGTGGATAATGATATCGACGCGCCCTGTCTCGCCGTCACATGGGATGGCACAGGCTATGGTGACGATGGCACGATATGGGGTGGCGAGTTTTTGAAAATAACGGACACGGGGTACGACCGCGCCTTTTCTTTTTTACCCTTCCCGCTGGCGGGCGGGGAACAGGCCGTGCGCGATCCGCGGCGCGCGGCGCTGGGTGCTCTCTATGCGCTTGGAGACACCGATATGGATTTGTCATTCTCTCCGGCCGAAAAGGCACTGTTGTTGCAATCATTGGAAAAGAAGGTGAACTGTCCCCTGACTTCAAGCGTCGGACGGCTGTTTGATGCCGTCTCCGCCCTGCTCGGCCTGTGCGACAAAAACACGTTCGAGGGCGAGGCCGCGATGGCGCTGGAATTCGCGGCGGAGAAAGACCCGTGCGATCAATCCTATCCTTACGCGATCAAAGGCGGCGTGATCGACTGGCGGCCGATATTGATGGAAAGCATAAAAAACCCCGCAAACGCCGCGGCGCGGTTCCACAACACCCTCTCGGACATTATCATCGATATCGCCCGCCAAACGGGTGAGAAAAACCTATTGTTGACCGGCGGTTGCTTTCAGAACAAACTGTTGCTGGAAAGTAGCGTCGAAAAATTGAAACGCGCGGGCTTTGCGCCGTTTTGGCACCATAAACTGCCTCCCAATGACGGCGGAATCGCGGCGGGGCAAATTCTTGCCGCATTAAGGAACGGATAATATGTGCCTTGCCATCCCCGGAGAAATTGTCGAGATCGCGGGCGAAGATTTGAGCCGCACAGGCACGATTTTATTCGGCACGGTCAAAAAACAGGCCAGCCTGGCCTTTATCCCCGATGCCGCCGTCGGCAATTATGTTTTGGTGCACGCGGGCGTCGCCATCAGCAAGGTTGACGAGAAGGAAGCGCGGCGCATCTTCGGCTATCTGGAGGAAATCGATGAAATATCTGGATGAATACCGCGACCCCGCCGCCGCCCGCGCCTATGCCGCAGCCATCCGCAAGATCACGACAAAGCCGTGGACGATCATGGAAGTGTGCGGCGGACAAACGCACGCCATCGTGCGCTTCGGCATAGAAGATTTGCTACCGGAAGAAATCAACCTTGTGCACGGCCCCGGCTGCCCCGTCTGCGTGACGCCGGTTGAAATAGTAGATAAAGCCATCGCCATCGCCGCAATGCCGGATGCTATTTTCTGCTCTTTCGGCGATATGTTGCGCGTGCCGGGCACGGAGAAAGATCTGCTTTCCGTCCGTGCCGCGGGCGGCGATGTGCGGATTGTCTATTCGCCGCTCGACGCCGTGGAAGTGGCACGCAAAAATCCCGGGAAACAGGTGGTATTTTTCGCCGTCGGCTTCGAAACCACCGCCCCCGCCAACGCCATGGCCGTACATATGGCGAAAACCGAAAACCTGAAAAATTTTTCCGTGCTGGTGTCGCATGTGCTGGTGCCGCCGGCGATGGAGTCCATCCTCTCCTCGCCGCAGAACAAGGTGCGGGGCTTTCTGGCCGCAGGGCATGTCTGCACCGTCATGGGCACTGCGGCCTATGCACCGATCGTGCAAAAATATAAAGTGCCAGTTGTCGTCACGGGGTTCGAGCCGCTGGATATCTTGCAGGGGCTCTACATGTGCATCCGCCAATTGGAAGAAGGCCGCGCCGAGGTGGAGAACCAGTACAGCCGCGCCGTCAGGGAAGACGGCAATCTGCCCGCACAGGAACTGCTCGGCAAAGTTTTTCGCGTTATTCCGCGCAAGTGGCGCGGCATCGGCGAAATCAGCGAGAGCGGCTGGGGACTGACGGAGGCATATGCCGCGTTCGATGCGGAAAACCGCTTCGACGTCGCAGGCGCCAGCCGCGCAGAACCGACGGAATGCATCAGCGGCCTCGTGCTGCTCGGACAAAAGAAACCCGCCCAATGCCCCGCTTTTGGCAAAACCTGCACGCCGGAACATCCGCTGGGCGCGACGATGGTCTCCGGCGAAGGCGCTTGCGCCGCCTATTACCGCTACAGAAAAACGGAGGCCGCGTGACGGAACAACACGCGTTTGACATGACCTGCCCGCTACCGCTCGCGCAATATCCGCGCGTGCTGATGGCGCATGGCGGCGGCGGGAGACTGATGCAACAGCTGATCGAAAAAATGTTTCGGGCCGCTTTCGGCAATACCGTGCAAAATCACGACGCCGCCCGTCTGGACATCCCGCAAGCGCGGCTGGCGATGACGACGGACTCATATGTGGTGCGCCCGCTGTTTTTCTCCGGCGGCGATATCGGCGCACTCGCCGTCAACGGCACGGTCAACGATCTCGCCATGGCGGGCGCGAAACCGCTTTATCTCAGCAACTCCTTTATTCTTGAAGAAGGGCTGGAGATGGAAACGCTGTGGCGCGTGGTGCAATCCATGCGCGCGGCCGCCGATCATGCGGGTGTTTCCATCGTCACCGGCGACACCAAAGTCGTCGAACGCGGGCACGGCGACGGGCTTTTCATCAACACTACCGGCATCGGCGTGATCGAACATGATTTTTTTATCGCGCCGGAGCAAGTGAAAGCGGGCGACACGGTGCTTTTGAACGGCGATATCGGGCGGCACGGCATGGCTGTTCTGTCGCGGCGGGAAAACCTCACGTTCGACAGCGAAATCGAAAGCGACACGATGCCGCTTTGGGAAACGGTGCAAGATCTGCTCGCGGCGGGCGTGCGCGTCCATTGTTTGCGTGACGCGACACGCGGCGGGCTTGCGGCGGTGCTGAACGAGATCGCCACATCGGCGAAAATGCAAATCGACATTGACGACACAGCCATCCCTGTCGATGCGGCGGTGAAGAGCGCTTGCGAGATTCTCGGGCTCGACCCGCACCATGTGGCAAATGAAGGGCGCTTTGTCGCGTTTGTCGCGGCAGAGGACAAAGAACGCGCCCGCGATATCATGAACCGCCATAACCCGCGCCGCGACGCCGCCTGCATCGGCACGGTTTTGCACGGGAAATCCGGCCTTGTCACGCTCAAGACGGCGATCGGCGGCCAACGCATTCTCGACATGCCCTCGGGCGAACTTCTGCCGCGCATCTGCTGATCATACCCCTGCCGGACGAAAGGACGGGGCTGCAAAAGTTTTTTCGGCACAAACCGGCTTCCGGCAAATAGAGATCGGGTGTGCGTCAAAATCGTCAGTGACCTTTGCAGAGCATGCGGGGCTTGGAAATAAAGCGTTCTACATTGTCTTTGTGATTTTAAGGCCGAGCTCGGTCGTCTTGTTGTCAGGTTCCATACCGCCAAGTCCCGGGGAACCTGGAATGGGAAGAAAATCTGAGTCTTTGATGTGCCAGTAGTCAAACCACGGCCCCGCCGACCAGCCGCGCATCTGAAACATGATGCTGCCTCCAAACCCGAAGCCATGTCTTTGGTGGTTGACGATATTCCCCCATGTCGGGTTAGGGTCAGAGAGATATGACTTCTGTGTGCCCGCTGTGAAAAGATCATATTCGGTGTTCAACGCCAGTCGCGCCCCGTCCGTCAGCCCGAGACGCGACGTGAGCCCTAGAGGAATATACTGATAGACGCTTTGCCGGCGATACCCCGATGTCCCCAAACTGGTAAGCCCACGGGCGTCGTTGTAAAGGTAGCGCACCGCATAGCCCGTATAAGGCGAAAAATCAACATCGCCGTAAGTAAAGTCTTTCCCGATCAGCCCGCGGATCTCCCAGATATTGTTGACCTGCCCAGAGGCCGTGCCGCTGGCGCTGCTGTAATGGGCCGGACCGAAAGCAAATCTGCCCCCCAGCCGAAGATAGGCGTTATAAAAAGACGGCAGCGGCGGCGTGGTATAGGCTGCCACAATTCCCAGCGGATAACTCACGAGGTTTACAAAAGGATCCGCGCTTCCCGTCTGTTCTCTGTATTTGTATCGGGATATCTGGAGCCCCAATGTAAGGCCCGGCGTTGTGGTAAGGCCTTTTTGCGGAGACGCGGTAAAGAAAGACGTCAGCGTTGTCGCGGCGGTCGCCCACGTTGTTGTTTTCTCCGCAGGACCCTTTTGCGGCGGCGCAGGCTGGGGATCATCAACCGCTGCTTGCGGCTGCGCCATAGCTTCAGGTTGTGCCGCCGCCTGTTGTACGGGGGCCGGCGGATTTGCGGCAATCTGCAGACTTGGCGGAGATACGGCTTCAACGGCTGCCGCACTTGCTTGCACCACGGGCTGTTCTACAGGCGGCTGTTCTGCAAAGACAGGCGGGCTATCGGGCACGGAAGCGGCCGCGGATATCAACGCATCCCTGTCCGACATGGCATCGGACAGCTGGTCCACCGTATCTTGCTGCGCGATAATGCCAAGGTTGCCGCGATGAAGCACAAAAAGCATGGACGTCCCCGGATTGTCCGCGTTATCGACGCAAGCCGTATCGGCCTTGAGGACCGTCATATAACCGATCTTGCGGGGCTGGTCCACCTTTTCGGCAAACTGCCCCTTGCAGGAGAAGGATGCCTGCTCGAGATACGACCGCGCCGCTTTTGTCAGGCTTTCGCCGGGGAGTATCTCCAGCGCACGCGCCGATCCGGCAATATTGTCTTTTGTCCAGTAAAGAGTATCGCCATTGTCGCCGGTCTGGATTTGCTGCGGATAGACCACATGAGATGTTATCAGCAAATTTCTCAAGTCATTCACGATCGGTGAAGGGGCAACAGAGACCGGGCCGGAAGCCGCATTTGCGCTTGCGGCGAAACACATTGCCTGCGCAAGAACGCACGAGAAATATCCCATAGTACGAAGCTTGAAATAATGCCGCCCTGTCATCCTGCTAAAATCCATGCGCAAAAACGAATATATCTTGAAATGCACCAAACGATCGTGATGCCCGTGATACCAACTTATATCCTTTTCACACGAAAACAAAGCCCCGAATTCTCATAGTTCTCGGGCACTCCTATTGAAATTATCACATATCCTGTTAAAATTTGAGACTACTTATCCCCACAAGCAGGTCATAATAACAGGGCAACAATATTTTCACAATTTAATCACTATCCTATTTTACAATACGTGACTGCGGGAGTGCTACATGCCTATTGTCGGTTTGATAAAAAGATTCCGTTTTGAAGAACTGGCGCGGGTCATCCGGCACGCTTTTCAAAGATTTCCCCTGGCGACCGTTTTCGTGTTCTTGCTTTTCATCCTCACCGTGCTGCACACGCACGGCGTCAAAATACTGTCCGACGGGCAGACGGGCAGACTGACCCTCTTCCTGATGCAGGGGATCGTTTTTTCCGCGGCGGCGCAGATCTTCTCCGAAAGCAAGGGGCTGGCGCGCGGCAGAAAAGCCGCGCTCCTGCTCGGCGGCGGCGCCCTGATCGCGCTGGGGGCGTGGGGTCCGGAATATACCTACCCCATGTCGCTCTACGTCACGGCGGCGCTGACCCTGTCGCTGACGTTCGCGCCCTATATCGGCCGCACCGCCACGGAGGATTCCGTCTGGTACTACAACTACCTCAACGTTCTGACGGTGGTGATGGGCGGCATTTCCGCGCTCGTCTTTTCGCTCGGGCTGTGCGCGGCGCTGGCGAGCGTCAAATATCTTTTCGAGCTGCACGGTATATCCGGCAATGTTTACGAGGATTTCTGGACGGCGGGGTGGTTTTTTCTCCTGCCGATTTTCGTGCTCGCGCAGTGGGCGGACAAATTCGATTTTGAAAAGCAGGACTGCACCTATCACAAGGGCATTTACTTCATCGCCAACTATCTTACCGTGCCGCTGGCCTTCACGTACATGTTCATCCTCTACGCCTACCTCGGCAAGATCGGCCTGCATTGGGAGCTGCCGCGCGGCAACCTCGCCTATATGGTTTCGGGCTTCGGCACGCTCGGCATCCTGACCTGCCTTGCCGTTTACCCCATACGCGAGACGGGCACGCAGCCCTTGCGGGAATTTTACAAATATTTCTTTTACATCCTGATCGTGCCGATCTTTCTGCTCGCCCTCGGCATCTACACGCGCGTGCATCAATACGGGCTGACGGAGGAGCGCTACGCGCTCGTCATCGCCTGGCTGTGGTTCGCGGGGCTGACGGCGCTTTACACGCTGCGGCGCGTGCACGCGCATATCAAGCATATCCCGATGCTGCTGTGCGTTTTTCTGCTGCTGGCCTCGGGCGGCCCGTGGGGCGCTTATTCCCTTTCCGTTTCCAGTCAGGTCGGGCGTCTGGGCGGCCTGCTCGCACAAGCGGGCGTGATCGGCAAAGACGGGCGGGTGCAAAAGGCGCCGGCACAGATCTCCTTCGCCACCAGAAAAAGCGTCAGTTCCGTCATGGATTATTTATACAATCACCACGCTCTGGGGGAAATCCGCGCATGGACGGCGCCTTTTCAGCTCAAGCTGAAAAAGAACAGCGCGTACGGCGGTTTTTGCGCCTTCGATATCGTCTGCGATTACGGCTCCTACGGCAGCGACAACGTGAAAATGATCATGAAGGCGTGGGGCATACCCTATATCTACGGCTCCGGATTTGATGGCATCGCCACCGATTTCAACGCCTACCTTCCTGTTTCCTCCAACGGGAACCTGATCAAGGCCGCGCCTTACGAATATATCATGCCGCTACAATCCATGTATTGCACCTACGGCGAAAACACACTGCAAAAATTCGCCTATAAGGAAGCCGGCAAAACCGTTCAGGCCGCCACCGTGACGTTAGCCAACAGCGACTTCACCCTGCGCCTGCAAGGCGGCAAAAAGGTCGTCTTCGCCCTGCAACCGCTGGCGGACAGCCTCTACAAGCGCAATATCACCGCCGTGCCGGACGACATGTCGCATGTGATGGTGATGCGCCAATCGGCTGACGGCATAAAGGCCATGCTGCGCATACGCGGCCTGCAAGGCACGCTCGACAAGGGCCATGTCCGGATAACGCACCTGAGCGCCGTTCTCCTGTTCACGCCGCCGCCCCCGCAATAAGCGAATGAATAAAAAATGCCCCGCAAGGGGCATTTTTATGGCGGAGACGGAGGGATTCGAACCCTCGATACGGGTTTACCCCGTATAACGGTTTAGCAAACCGTCGCCTTCAGCCACTCGGCCACGTCTCCAGCTATCAGGTTTGAAGTTTTTTATAGCAGATTTGAAGCCATTGTCGAGGTTTTAAGACAATCCGCCGATTCCGGTTTTTCGGAAAAACAACATAAACGCAAAATAGCTTAGGAGGCGTCGGTCAGGCGCTTCCACCAGCCCTTGCGCTGCGGCTGATCCGTCGACGTTTCGGGTTGGCGCGCATTCGCGGGATCGGGCAAAACGCGGCGTTCTTCGGGCGCATGGTCACGGACGGATTCCGTCACTTGTCCGGAGGCAGAGTCGCCGCCCTCCGGCTGGGCCGCTTCCGCGCCGCCGTTATTGTTTTGTCTGCCGTGGGAACCGTCCCTGCCGCGCCGGCGGCCACGGTTGCGTCCGCCGCGGCGACCGCGACGGCGGCGGCTTTCGCCATCGCCCCCGTCCCTGCCGCCCCCGTCCCTGTCGCCGCGCCCGCGACGGGGATGCCGGCCGTTGCCGCCGTTTTCATCATCGGGCGCAGACTCTTCCGGTGCATTGCCGTCCACTGTGTCTTCCGCCTCTTCAATCGGCGGGAGATCGGACATATCGACTGTTGAAATCG
>JAJZFS010000080.1 GCA_021805245.1 Pseudomonadota bacterium
CCTCCAACGCGCAGGAGATTGTCGCGCGCGGCGGCAAGGTGCTGTTGATCTCCGACCGCCGCGGCATCGCCAAGCTGAAAGACATCACCACGTGGACGATCGAGATTCCGGAAGCCGATCCGTTCGTCGCGCCCATCCTCTACACGCTGCCGGTGCAGCTGCTCGCCTATCATACCGCCGTCATCAAGGGCACGGATGTCGACCAGCCGCGCAATCTTGCCAAATCAGTGACTGTTGAATAATGTTACCCGTCCAGCAGGCCGTGCTTCTCTAGCAAGGCGCGTAGCTCACCCGACGCGTTGAGTTCTTTTATGGCGTCGCTGCCGCCGATAAATTCCCCCTTCACGTATAGCTGCGGAACATTCGGCCAATTTGTGAATTCCTTCACGGCCTGATAAAGCGCTTTGTCTTCGAGAACATCGACGCTGTAATAGGAGACGTCCAGCCCGCGCAAAACCTCGGCGACGACGGCGGAATAGCCGTCTTGCGGAAAGATCGGCGTGCCTTTCATGTAAAGAACGATATCGTTTTCCGCGATGTCGCCGCGGATGCGTTCAAACTGCGCATTTTCCATTTTCACGAGTCCTCCCCGCTGCGGCGCTTCTCTTGTCGCCTGATTGCGTCTCTCTCCCATGATTATTTTACAAAAAATACGATTCTCCGCAAGTTTTGTCGTTAATCCGCCTTTATGAACAGCGAGATGTAGAGCATTACTGTTTTTTAACAATGATTGTAATATCATATACTTGAGCGGTTTTGTGCCCGAAGGAAAATGAGTTAATGTCGCCGACGTCAGAACATGACAGCAATTCTGAATATGAAAGAGTCAGTCAGGCGGAACTGAACGAGATCATCCGCAAGCATAACATGTTCCTGACCGCCAAGGCCGGCGGCCGCCGCGCCGTCGTCAAGGACAAAGACCTGTCCCGGCTTACTTTCGTCGGTCAAAATCTTTCGCAGTCGGACTTCACCGGCTGCCTCCTCGTTGAAGCCGACATGACCAATGCCAATTTCGAGAGCGCGACGCTCTTCGGCTGCGATTTCACCAGCGCGAAAATGGTCGGCACGCGCCTGATGCGCGCCGACATGCGCGGATCCGAAGTCAGCCGCGCCGACCTGACCAAAGCGGACCTGACCGGCGCGGACCTGCGCGAAGGCAAGACCATCGTCAAGCGCCGCGCGCACCCCTTAAGCGAGAATTTCGACGGCCCGCTGCCGACCCCGGCGCAGTTTGTGGGCAGCATTCTCAACAACGTCAAGCTCAATAACGCCATCGCCATCTCAGCCAATTTCACCGATGCCAACATGCAAGGCGTCTCGCTGCATGGCGCCAACCTGCAAGGGGCGAACTTTCACGGCACGGACTTGAGCCGCGCCAACATGACCAAGGCGGACATGCGCAACGCCAATTTCTTGCAAGCGACCATGGTCGACGCCCAAACCACCGGCGCCGAGACAAACGGCACGAACTTCACCCTGACCCTGACGGAAGAACCCGTCGGCAAGGATTTTACAGACGTGGAGTTGACGCTCGACGAGCTTTTGCTCAAGCATACCACATGGGTGGGCTCGGGCGGCAGGCAGGGGTTTCAGCTCGATCTCGCGGGCACCGACATGCGCAAAGGGCCTTCGCTCGCCGCCAAACGGCTCACCGCGATCAAGGCGCCGGGCGCAACCTTCGCCGAAATGGACTTGCGCGGCGCCGAAATTCAGGGCGCGCATCTGGAGAAAGCGGACTTCCGCAAATGCAAGTTGCAAAATACGGACCTGCGCGGCACGAACTTCAGCGACGGCTTGTTCCAGCGCGCAAATCTTTCGAAGGCCAACCTCAACCCGCTGCTGTTCAAAAAACCGGACGGCGTCGAATACCGCATCCCCTGCAATTTCGAGCGGGCGAACATGCGGCAGGTGGTCTTCTCCGGCGCGCGAATCATCGAGGGGAAATTCGCGGGCGCCGACCTGACACAGGCCGATTTTTCCAACTGCGACCTGCGCCGCGCCGACTTCACCGGTGCCGACCTGACTGAAGCGAATTTCGACTGCGCGGTGCTGACCGACACCATTTTCGACGATGACGCCCCGTCGCAGGAGAAAGCCTGATCTTTCATTTTACACTATTTGCATTATGTTATTTCCAGTAATATTATCTTTTTCATATCCTGAAAAATAGCAAAATAAACGCCCATGAAATTGTATTTTTATTTTATGTCGAATTACTTTCCACCTGCCATCATTTTCTTTCCGCCACAAAGCCCATAGACTATAAAGGATCATGAAAATCCGACAGCTGCCAGAAACACTCATTAACCAGATCGCCGCCGGCGAAGTGATCGAGCGCCCCGCGGCCGCCGTCAAGGAACTGGCCGAAAACGCCATCGACGCGGGGGCATCGCGAATCGATATTTTGATCCGCGAAGGCGGCGCGAGCCTGATTACCGTACAGGACGACGGCATCGGCATGACGGCGGACGAACTGGCCCTCGCGGTCGAACGCCACGCCACTTCGAAACTGCCGGACGACAATCTCGTGCATATCGCCTCGCTCGGGTTTCGCGGCGAAGCCCTGCCCTCGATCGGCGCGGTGTCCCGTCTCACGCTCACCAGCCGCCCGCGCGCAGACAAGACGGCAGACGCCGCCGCCATCACCGTTGACGGCGGCAAAAAATCCAAAGTCACGCCCGCCGCGCACCCCGCCGGCACGAAAGTCGAGATCCGCGATCTCTTCTACGCGACGCCCGCGCGCCTCAAATTTCTCAAAACCGCGCGCAGCGAGGCGGGACAGGTGCGCGACGTCGTCACCCGCCTCGCCATGGCCTATCCCGACATTGCCTTTCGCCTGACGCACGACGACAAGGCCATTCTCGACCTGCCGTCCGCCGACCGTCTGGAGCGCCTGCAGCAGATCATGGGGCGCGACTTCGCCGAAAATGCGCTGCCGATCGCGCTGGAGCGCGACGGTATCAAGCTGTCCGGTTTTGCCGCCCTGCCGACGCTCAACCGCGGCACCAGCCAGTACCAGTATTTCTTCGTCAACGGCCGGCCGGTGCGCGACAAGCTGACAGTCGGCGCGGTACGCGGCGCCTATGCGGACTTTCTCGCCCGTGACCGCCATCCGATGCTCTGCCTGTTCCTCGACATGCCGCCGGAGCTGGTCGACGTCAACGTGCATCCCGCCAAATCCGAAGTGCGCTTTCAGGACTCGGGCCTGGTGCGCGGGCTGATTGTCGGCGGGCTCAAGCACGCCATCTCGCAAGCGGGACACCGCGCCTCAACCACCGTCGCCGCGCAAACCCTGCAATCGTTCCAGTCTCCCGCGCCACCCCACACGACCCAACAATGGGACGGCGAATACCGCCAGCGGCAGCCATCCTACAAAAACTTCAAAGGCATGGCGGACGCAGGCTACACAGGCAGCTATTACGCCGCACATAAAGCCGCAAGCGGCAACCTCGCACTCGACGGTGCGCCCGCCACGCGCAACTTTGCCGACGAAGCGCCCGTCAACGACGCCATGACCGCCGCGCAACAGGACTTCCCTCTGGGTGCCGCCTGCGCGCAGGTGCATGAAACCTATATCGTCGCGCAAACCGCCGACGGCCTCGTGCTCGTCGATCAGCACGCCGCGCACGAGCGCCTCGTTTACGAGAAAATGAAACAAGACATCGCAGAAGGCGGCATCGCGCGGCAGGCGCTGCTGCTGCCTGAAATCGTCGAGATGGACGAGCCCGCCGTGGAGCGCCTGCTCGCCCGCAAAGCGGAACTGGAAGAACTCGGCCTCGTCCTCGAGAGCTTCGGCCCCGGCGCGGTCGCCGTGCAGGAGGTTCCGGCACTGCTCGGCGCAACGGACATCCGGCAACTCGTCCGCGATCTTGCCGACGACATCGCCGCCTACGGCCAGACCGTATCGCTCAGGGAAAAGCTGGAAAGCATCTGCGGCACCATCGCCTGCCACGGCTCCGTGCGCGCCGGCCGCCGCCTGACGCACGATGAAATGAACGCGCTTTTGCGCCAGATGGAAGCCACGCCGCATTCCGGCCAGTGCAACCACGGCCGCCCCACTTACGTGGAATTGAAGCTCAACGACATCGAAAAACTGTTCGGGAGAAAGTGATGTCCGCCGCGCCGGACAGCGAAACGGGAGAAGACCGTCAGCGCAGCCAATTCATGTTGATCTACGCCCTCGCCGCGGCGGGCGCCGTTGCGCAATACGCCGTCACGCTGGAAACGATACTGCTCGGCTGCGTCTTGCTCTGGGTCTGTGTGCTTCTGCTCAACCGACAGAAAAAAGCGGCGCAAGGCACGGCTTTCGAAAGCCACGCAAAATGGATTACCCGTACGCTGTATATCGGCAGCGTTTATCTTTTGCCCGTTGCCACGGTGATCATTTTCTATTTCATCTACAAAGATACGCATCTGGCGGCGCTGCAGCAGAATATTGTCATGAACATCACCACAGGGCGCATCACGACCCTCGCCGGACTGGAGCGCATCGTGCAAAATTACATTCATCAGTACGGCGGCACGATCCTCCGCATAACCTATATCTGCATCACCCCGCCGATCCTCTGGTGGCTGTGGCGCTGCTGGACGGGGTTCCGCCGCGCCGCCAAATCAGAGCCGATGAACAAACCCATGGCTTTCCTTTAAATGACAAAGCTGCAAAACGCCTGTATCACGGTTTATATCGTCTACGCGCTCGGCGCCGTGCTGCAGTTTTTCGACAGGACGATGCTCGCGGGACTGATCGCCATCACCCTTGCCGGCTTCATCGCCAACCAAAACCGGAAAAACGTCAAAGGCACGGTCTTCGAAAGCCACCTGCGCTGGATGAACCGCACCTTGTGGATCGGCGCGCTGGTGATTGTCCCCCTTGCGGTTATTCTGACGGGGGTGATGATCTTCGTCTTCACGGACGCGGCCTCTTTCGTCCATGCGCTCCTCAGTGGAAATCCGCATATCATTTCGAGCGCAATCAAAAAATATTTTTCCGGCAATATGATGAGGATTTCAGTCATCGCCTACATCACGACCGCCCTGCCGGTGACATGGGTGGTGCACCGGTGCTGGCGCGGCTACGTGCTCGCCCATGCGGGAAAACCCGTAGAGAACGTCACACGCTGGTTTTAAGCAGCTCCCGAAAACGCACGACCTCGGCAAGTTCGCCGCGCTTCGCCTCCAGCCGGCGGCGCGCCTCTTCGTCCTCGCCCCAGGCTTCAAGCTGGTGAAGCTCGTCGACAAAAGCCGCCGCGTAAGCCGTCTCCGCCGCAAGCCGCCCTTCCAGCAGCGCAAGAGCGATAATGACCGAGCCCGCCGTCGCGGCAGCCGCCTGCACGACCGTGAACGCGCCCGCATCAAGACCGTCGATGATGTTTTTCAGCTTTTCCAGCGCCTCGGGCGGCTGTTGGCGGAACTGCACGCCGGATGCCGTACCGAGGACGATACCGTACCGTTCCTCCATCCACGCCAGCAACGGACGCCACACATCTTCCTGCTTGCGGACAAGATCGGACGGATGCGGCGCGAAATAGCAAAGCAGATCGGATCCGCCGTATTTCAAAAGCTCCGCATTCATGTCTGCTCGGTCAGGGCCCGCCGCCTTGTCGACCATGGTATTGGCAAGACGCGTCAGCGGCATGGTTTCCGGCTTAAGCACTTGGCCTTGCGCCGCCCATTCCGCCGCCAGGCCGGCCGCCAACGGCAACGCGGGCACGACCAGCGGCCTGCCTAGCGGCGTTTTGACGGGTTTTCCGTCGAGGAGCACCGCATATCCTCCCTCCCGTTTTTCTACGTCCGCCGTTTTATAAAACTTTTTCATTGCCGCTTCTCGTGCGCGCGCACAATCTCCGCGCAGGAGCCCTGATAATCGTCAAAACCCGTCTCCAGCAGCGGCAGCAGCGCGAGCGCGGGATTGACCATGCCGAGCAGCATGCCGCCGATTTTCTGCACCATCCCGCCCGCTTCAGGCGTCACCGTCGGGTTGGCAAGCGGGCCTGTAATCAGCATCGGCGTCGCAAGGCTCACCAGCTGCATGTTCTTGGGATTGGGTTTTAAGACCATATCGATCTTTCCGTTCACAAGATCGATGCGGCCTTTGGCGAAGATGGTATTGCTGCTCGTATCGGCGACGATGGTTCGGCTGTCGGCCATGCCGTCCTTGACGTTGAAATCGACGATGGCGCAGTTCAATTGCGTCTTGTCCTCTCTGCCGGGCAGCAGGCTGGAGAGCAAACCGCTGGACCAGAACTTCAGGGACGCGCTGGTGAGCGTGCCGCCGTTGTTGGTCAGCATAAAACGCCCTTCCAGCCCGCCCAGCAACTGCGCCGGCGTTTTCCCCTTGGCCGCAAAACGGAATTTCGCGTCAACATCGCCTTGCGCCGAGTCTCCAAGCAGCATGTCGAGAGGCACTTTTTTCGCCATGCCGTCAATATAAAGCTCGGCACCCGCGTATTTCACGCGGCCGTTCAGCGTCGCATCTTTCAAGCGCCCCTTCAGCGGCTTCACCGTGAATCCGTCTTTCAAAATCGTCACAGGCAGGTCATAGTCGCCGAGCAGCACTCCGCCGACTTTCAGGCTCTTCGCGCGGACCAAGACCCCGCGCGACGGATGCAGACCGCGCAAAGCCAGCGCCACGGCATCGGCCTTCACGTCCGCGCCGATGGAAACATGATGCAGCAGCAGCGCCGGACGCCCCCCGACCAGTCTGAATTTGATATTATTGCCGATCACGACCTTCCGGCCGAGCAGCGCCGTCGTTGCGCTTTCTATGCGCGGCTTCAATGGCGCAAGGTTCACAAAGAGCAATAAAACGAACGCCGCCAGCGAGAAAAAGACGATATGCCAGAGCGTGGACAGAAGTACTCTCATCATTATTCCACGTCCAGAAAAGGATCCGTCTTGTCATCGGGATTAAAGTTGAAAAATTCCCATGTCTTGCGCATGGTCTTGTCGAGCGGCGCGGTGATGTCGAGCGTTTTTCCCGTCACCGGATGCGGCAGGATGATGCGCCTTGCATGCAAATGCAATATTTTCGGCAGGTCCGGCGTTTCTTCCAGCAGGTCCTGACGGCGTTCGTATTTGTAGTCGCCCAGCAACGGGCAGCCCATTTCCAGCGCATGGACGCGAATCTGGTGCGTGCGCCCCGTGCGCGGCCAGAAGGCGACCCACGCCAGCTTCGTGCCCGCGGTTTCCAGCACCTGATAATAGGTCAGCGCGGTTTTGCCCTTATCGTCTTCTGCAGGGCGCATTTTCTCGCCGTCCGCGCCGGCGGTTTTGGCGATGACAGATTTTATTTTTCCCTGATGCAGCTTCGGCGCGGGCACGGTGATCGCCCAGTAATATTTGCGAATGTCGCGCCCCTGAAACAACGCGCCCATTTTCTTCGCCATCTGCGGGTTGCGCGCCAGCAACATGACGCCCGAGGTGTCTTTATCGAGCCTGTGCACCAGATGCGGCTTCACGCCGTCGACGGCCAACCCTTCCAGCATCCCGTCAACATGGCGGGTGATCTTCGAGCCGCCCTGCGATGCGAGCCCCGCGGGCTTGTTGATGGCGATGACGGCGTCATCCTCATAGAGCACCAGCGAGCGGATAAAACCGGCATCCTTGCCGCTGACATGTTTTTTATCCCCCGGCCCCGTGCCGGATAATTGCGGCGGAATGCGGATCTGCTGTCCTTTGACGAGCCGCGCATCGCCCTTCACCCGCTTGCCGTCGACGCGCAGCTGCCCCGTGCGGAGGATCTTTTGCAGATTGCCGAACGGAACAGCCGGATAATGCTTCTTCAACCAGCGGTCGAGACGCACCCCGTCTTCCGTTTCTGCGATGACGACGTTCTCGGCCATCAGGGGTACATCCTGCGGACAAGCAGCACGGCGCCAAACAGCGCTGTCAGGGAAATGCTGACCGAGCCGATCATATAGAGCAGCGCGCCGACATACTGGTCGGTATTCACCAGCTTGTATATATCGAATGAAAAGGTGGAAAACGTCGTCAGACCGCCGAGGAACCCTGTGATCAGAAAGGCGCGCGTCTCCAGGGAGACCTGCCACTTGAGCGCCATGATCTCCATCAGAAAACCGATGACAAACGAGCCGGCGATGTTGACGACCATCGTTCCATAAGGGAAATCTCCGCCCATGAGGCGGTTCACGAAAGCGATGACATAATGGCGCGTCACCGCGCCGATACCGCCGCCGAAGGCGACAGCCAGAACCAAGCCCATTATTCCTTCTCCTTCTCTTGCCGCAATTTATCCCAGTAATCGATGCGCTTTTTGATTTCGCGCTCGAAGCCGCGCTCGACCGGCGTGAAAAACCGCCGCCGCTGCATCTCTTCGGGGAAATAATTCTGCCCTGAAAATCCGTGTTCGGTATCGGGGTCGTATTGATAGCCCGCGCCATAGCCGATCTCTTTCATCAGCTTGGTCGGCGCATTCAGGATATGTTTCGGCGGCATCAGCGAGCCGGTTTCCTTCGCCGCCGCGCGCGCCGCGCCGTGTGCGACATAGGCCGCGTTGGATTTCGGCGCCGTGGCGAGATAGATCAGCGCTTCGGACAAGGCCAGTTCGCCTTCCGGCGCGCCGAGGCGTTCGAACACTTCCCACGCATGCAATGTAATGCTCATCGCCTGCGGGTCGGCAAGGCCGATATCCTCGACTGCCATTCTGACCATGCGCCGCGCGATATAGCGCGGGTCCTCGCCGCCTTCCAGCATGCGGCTGAACCAGTAGAGCGCGGCGTCGGCATCGGAGCCGCGGACGGACTTGTGCAGCGCGCTGATGAGATTGTAATGCCCCTCCTGCGCCTTGTCGTAGAGCGGCGCGCGTTTTTGCACCAGCTTGGTGAGTGCAGGAACGTCGAGAACGCCTTTCTTCTGCGATTGAAAAATCCGCTCGGCGAGATTGAGGATATAGCGTCCGTCGCCGTCGGCCATGGAGAGAAGCGCGGTGCGCGCCTCCGGCGTCAGCGGCAGCGGGCGGTCGAGCGTTTTTTCCGCGCGTTGCAGCAGCGTTTCCAGCGCGGCCTCGTCCAGCCTGTTGAGCACCAGCACCTGACAGCGCGACAACAGCGCGGCATTGAGCTCGAAAGACGGGTTCTCCGTCGTCGCCCCGACCAATGTGATGGTGCCGTCTTCGACATGGGACAGAAAACCGTCCTGCTGCGCCTTGTTGAAACGGTGGATCTCGTCGACGAACAAGAGCGTGCCGCGGCCAAGACGCCTGCGGTGCATGGCGGATTCGAATACTTTGCGCAGATCGGCGACGCCGGAAAACACCGCGGAAATGGCCTCGAAATGCAGATCGGTATGCCGCGCCAGCAGGCGCGCCAGCGTCGTCTTGCCGCAGCCCGGCGGGCCCCAGAGAATCAAAGACGGGATATTTCCCGCCTCCACCATTTGCGTCAGCAAGCCGTCGTCTTTGGTCAGATGGTCCTGTCCGACGACGTCTTCCAGATTTTGCGGACGCAACAGATCGGCGAGCGGATGCGGCGCCGCATCGCTTTTATCTTCTCCTGCAATATCGAACAGGCTGGTCATCCGGCAATATTCAGGGTGATCGTCCGCCCGGCGCGGAGGATCTGCACCTGCCACTGCGGCGTATTGGCCTTCGCCAGAAACGCCTTCAATTGATCGACGGAAACGATCTTCTGCCCGTTCACAAGGGTGAGAACATCGCCCCTTTGCAGACCGATGAGGCCAGCCGTGCCGCCCTTGACGTCATAAACGACGACGCCTGCGCCCGCGCTGAGCTCGCCCATCTCCTGGGTCAAGGCCGGCGAGATATTGGCCACAACGGCGCCGGCGAAAGGGTTCAGCCCCTGAATCAGGGTTTTGTCCGGAGGCGGAACGGCCGGCGCCGGCTCGGCCGGAAGTGCGACCTGCATCATCTTTCCCTGACGCGATATGTCGAGATGGATCGTGCTGCCGATCGGCACCGTTCCCAGCCGGAACTTCAGCGCCTCGGGGTCCTGTATCTGCTTGCCGTTGATGGCGAGAATGACGTCGCCGCGCTTGATGCCCGCCTTATCGGCAGGACTGCCCTTGACCACCGTCGCCGTCAGCGCGCCGTAGGTGTTTTTCAAATGCAGGCTCTGGAGCATGTCCCGCGTCACCGCCTGACCGACCATGCCCGTCCAGGCGCGCGCGACCTTCCCGCCGTGGAGCGCATCGGCGATGATCGCCCGCACCATGTTCGACGGAATGGCAAAGCCGATGCCGAGCGATCCGCCGTCCTTGGAATAAATCTCGCTGTTGATGCCGATCAGCCGCCCCCGCATATCCACCAGCGCGCCGCCGGAGTTGCCGGGATTGATCGCCGCGTCGGTCTGGATGAAATAGCGGTAGTCAGACCTGCCGATGTCGGTGCGCGCAAGCCCCGAGACGATACCGTTCGTCACCGTCTGCCCGACGCCGAACGGGTCGCCGATCGCCAGAACGAGATCACCCACCTCGACGTTGTCGCTGTCCGCCAACTGCAACACCGGCAGCTTTTCCCCCTGCGTGTCGATCTTGAGGATCGCAAGGTCGGTGCGCGGATCATCAAGTATCTTTGCGGCGTCGAACGAGCGCCCGTCGGACAGCACGACCTTGATTTCCATCGCGTTCTCGATCACGTGATGGTTGGTGGCGATGATGCCGTCCGCGCCGACGATCACGCCGGAGCCGAGCGACCGCTGGATCTGCTCGCGGGTCAGGTTGCCGAATTGCGGCGCTCTGAAAAACTGGTTGAAAAACGGATTGACCGCAAACGGGCTCATGACCTGCAGACGTTGTTGGACGACGCGTTTTGCATAAATATTAACGACGGCAGGCACCACTTTCTTGACCAGCGGCGCGAAGGAGAGCTGCATCTGCTGGATGGAAACCGGCACCTGCGCCTGTGCCGCCCCCGCGCACAGCATTAAAACGCATGAGAAAATAGCGAGTGTCTTTTTCATGACTGTCCCTTCGTCATCCTATCTCCGAAAAACCGCCTCCGGAAACGCCGGAGTTCCGCTACCACGCACGTGAAAACGTTTATAATCGTAAAAAAGGGCGAAAGAATGAACTTCCGCCCCTTTTTTTATATCTTATTTCTCAAAAGTTAACTAGCGGCGGCTTTCTTTTTCGCCGGGGCTTTTTTGGCTTTCTTTTCGGAAACAGGTTCGGCCTTGGTGTCTTCGGCCGTGTCGGCGCCGCTGTCCTGCCCCTTGGCCGCAGGATCGCGGTCAACCAGCTCGATAATCGCGACGGGCGCGTTGTCGCCGTGGCGGAAACCGGCCTTGTAAATGCGCGTGTAGCCGCCCTTGCGGTCCTGATAGCGGGGCGCGAGAATGTCGAACAGCTTCTTCAGCATGTCCTGATCGCGCAGGCGCGACTGGGCCAGACGGCGATTGGAAAGCCCGCTTTTTTTGCCGAGGGTGATCAGCTTCTCGACGAAGCCGCGCAGCTCTTTCGCTTTCGGCAGCGTGGTCGTGATCTGCTCATGCTTGATGAGGGCGACGGCCATGTTGGCGAACATCGCTTTGCGGTGGGTTGTCGTTACGCCGAGTTTACGGCCTGCTTTTTTATGACGCATTGGTCAGTTCTCCTTATAGCTGTCGTCTTACGCATAAGACGGATTGCATGAACGATACCCTGTATTCAGCAGTACCGCATCGGGCAGAATGCCCGTTAGTTCCTGCGGATTTTATCCGCATTAGTCCATAGTTCAGAACGGCTCTTCGAGCTTCTTCGCGAGGTCTTCGATGTTCTCGGGTGGCCAGCCTTCGACTTTCATGCCGAGGTGCAGATCCATGTTGGTGAGAACTTCCTTGATCTCGTTGAGCGACTTGCGGCCGAAGTTCGGGGTGCGGAGCATGTCCGCCTCGGTCTTCTGCACGAGGTCGCCGATGTAAATGATGTTGTCGTTCTTGAGGCAGTTGGCCGAGCGCACGGACAGTTCCAGCTCTTCGACCTTGCGCAGCAGGTGGCGGCTGAAGGGCAGTTCGTCCTTGTCTTCTTCCTTGGCGACCGCTTCCGGCTCCTGGAAGTTGACGAACACTTGCAGCTGGTCTTGCAGGATGCGGGCGGCGAAGGCCACAGCGTCTTCCGGCTTGACCGTGCCGTTGGTTTCGACGTCGAGCACCAGCTTGTCGTAGTCGGTGATCTGGCCGACGCGGGTATCTTCGACCTTGTAGGATACG
>JAJZFS010000106.1 GCA_021805245.1 Pseudomonadota bacterium
AGGTGTCTGTGCCGTCGCGGGCGCAGGTGCGATAACACCATATCCGTCAACATATTGACGCATGGTCATGCGCTTGAGATGGCCTTCCTGCACGGTTATATCCGCCTGAGCTGTGTCTGGTGCATCTGAATCGGCAAAGGCGTGACGGGGCGCGCCATATAACATGCCCGCACTGAATCCTATGCTGGCTACAACAAGGATAGCGATGAACTTACGCGACATCATGGTTTCTCCTGATTTCATCATGGTTTCTCCTGATTTGTTGTTCCGTCCTCTGCCGCGCGAAGCGTGGCGGGAGGAAGAGTTAAGGGGCTTTGCACGGCATCTTCCAACTGTCCAAGCGCCTGCTGGGCTTTAATCCGCGCCTGAAGACGGTTTCTAACGCCGGCGGCAACGGCAACCTTGGCATCAAGGAGATTAAGAGGCTGCAGTTCGCCCGCTTTCACCTGCGCGCGTACGGAATCAAGTTTTTGGCGCAGATTGGCCAAAAGCCTGTCCGTGGTTTTCAGCACGGCAAGCGCGGAGCGATAGCGGACAAGAGCGCTATTGACCTGTTCAAGAGCATCCGCCTGAACGGTCAGAAAATGCGCCGCGGCGAGCTTGCGATTCGCTTTGGCCTCGGCGATCGGGCCTTGATTGAGATTCAGCACGGGAATCGGCAGGCTCAGCCCGAGCTGCCACGCGCTGTCCCGTGAAAATTGCGAATTCCACGCGTATCCGGGTCCCAGATGCAGATCGGGCCACTGGCGGGCGATTTGCAGCTTGAGATCCGACTGGCTGGCCGCATATCTTTCGAGCGCCGCCCGCAAATCCGCTCTGCCCAGCAAAGCCTGACGCCGCATCCGCGACGACGCGGTTGTTTTGGGTAGGTGTTTAAAGGCGGCGAAAGAAAGTTTGATCTTCTCGAGCGCGTGCGGCGGCACGCCGATTGCCCCCGCTAGCCTGATTTGCGCCTGCTCAGCGGCGCCGATCGCCTTTTGCCGCGACAGAGTCGTGGTATCGAGAGCGGCGTATGCCTCGGTCAGCAGATATCCCGGCTGCATGCCAGCATCAACCTGCCCCTCTGTAAGTTTGACCACGCGTTGTTGCACGGCCTCCTCCCGCCCAAGCAGCTCTTCGGTTTGTCTAGCCGCGTACAAATCGAGCAGAGCCGTCCGCAAACGGCTGCGCACGGCCCAGACTTTTCCGACAAGATCCCATTGCGATGCTGCGGAAAGATGCCGCGCCTCGGCCATGCGGTCCCCGCGCTTGCCGGCGGTTTCGATTGTCCAGTCAACGGTGACGGGCAGTATCCATGGCACAGGCGCGTTCGGAACCCCGTTATCATACCCCGGGGTGAATGAGACGGAAGGGTTCGGTCGTTCCGCCGCAGTGCCTTCTGCGGCTTGCGCGGAGAGCAATCTGGCGCGGGCCTCGGCAAGAGAGGGCTCATAATAAAATGCGGCCAGCGTCAGGGCCTTCATGTCCCAGGCATCGCCCGCAAGCGGCATGGAGACGTGGTTCTTGACGAAAAAGGCGCGCAAGCCGGGGGCGGAAAGTGAGCGATCCTGAAAAGCTGCAAGCGACTTCTGCGGCACAAGCGGACACGGCGCATAATGCGCACAACCGGAAACAAGTCCGAGCGCGATCAGGCAGCATAGCCTTATTGTGTTGGTCGTTGTCGCAAAATTTTTAACGAAGATACGTTTCATGGAGGTTTCCCTGTGCAAGCAGAATACAAGCATAGCCGCGCAAAAGCGCGGCGGCGGAAACCTGAATTAAATCCGGAGGCGTTGTGTGGTCAGAAAAATGGGCGGGGATGAACCGGGCGGACTGCCGTCAAAGGGCGGGCCGCGAATAACGGACATGCGGGCCCGCGCAGACGTCCATGCGGGTTGTTCAGGCGCAATCGCGAAACCGGCGGAGATGCTGTTTTTCAAAACGATCTTGCCGTTGCCAACCTTTTCAGGAAGCTGCATGGAGGCTTTATGGCAGTCGTGCGATTGTTTGCTTTTACCGTTATGATTAAAAACAGAATGGATGGCATGAGGATGAAAAGCAGCCGCCTGCGCCATGTCTCCATGGCAAAAGACCATGGTCGAAACGACCACGGCGAAGATCACAAGACTGGAAAAGACATTCCTCATCGCTCCACTCTATATCACGCAGGTTAATAAAATCAAACGCCTTGACTTTATTGGATTTTATTGACGCTATTTTTCGAGAGCTTCTAGAATCGGACAATCTTTCCCCGTTCCCGAAGGGCATTTAGCAGACATATTTTCCAGCGTTTTCAGGATTTTTTTCAAATCGGAAATCTTGCCCTTCACATCTGCGATACGTACCTGCGTTACAGCACGAATATCGGCACAGTTGTAGGTGCGCTTGTCCACGATACCCAGCAAATCGCGTATGTCGGAGATAGAAAACCCGAGTTCCCGACAACGCCGGATGAAACGCAGTCTCCTGGCATCCTCTTCCGCATAAAGACGGTACCCGCTTCGCGAACGGGCAGTCGGCGGCAAAAGCCCCGCCTTCTCGTAGTAGCGGACTGTTTCAAGTTTGCATCCGGTTTTTGCGGAAATTTGACCGCGCGTGTACGTGGCTTTTTGCATGATTTATTTTCCTTGACCCTGTACTTGATACAGACTTTATACTTCAGAAAGCTATAAACAAGAAAGGAAAAATCTCATGAAAGTCGAACTGATTTATTTTGATGGCTGCCCAAATACCGCACCCGCGCGTGACAATCTCGAAAAAGCCATCGCGGCGGCCGGATGCGGCTGCCAGATCACAGAATGGAAACAAGGCGACGAAAATGCGCCGGATTATATTCGCCAATACGGCTCCCCAACGATCCTGATTGACGGAAAGGATATTGCCGGCGCAGGAAACAGCGGCTCTTCCACATCCTGCAGGGTTTACGAAGGCGGCGTCCCTTCTGTCGAGACCATTCAAGCCGCATTGAAAATCTAGATTCAGGCGGCACGATGACACCCAGAATTTTGCGTCTGTCGGGTCTTTCCCCTGACTTAAAAAAATGCGGCCCCCTTACCCAGGAGAACCGCATTTCTCTGGAGAACGGCAACCACGCCGTAATTCAAGTTTAAAAGGCGACCTCCATGCCCGTATAAAGCAAGTTGTTGTCGGAGGCGTTGCGGCCCGCGCCGTTGTAGTTGGTCGTCCCGCCGTTGAACTTGAGATAATAAGTATAACGTGCGAAGAGGCGGACGTTGAAGTTTGTCCCGAGCGGCGATCCGTTCTTGCCCCATGGCGTGTAGTCGGCCTGCAATGTCCAGCCCGCGTTGTCGGGCTTGTGGGCCGTCGAGTCCATCATGTAGAGCTTGGCATCCTGGCTTCCCGTCGTATTGAAGTACTCCGCCGTGATGCCATAGGTGTTTTGGTAGTAGTAGGACCCGTTGATCTCGAATGTGTTCAACTTGTCCGTGGCGTTGGTGGAGTTGCCCAGAAGAACGGATGCGTTCAGGTTTTGCTTTTCATGGATATACGAAGCGTAGAGGGAATACGAATTATCCCCTACGGCGCGCTGGAAGGTCGCGTCGATGCCGGTGTCTGACGTGCTGTCCGTGCCTGACGTCCGGTCGTTGCCCGGATAATGATGCTCATAAAAGCCGAGCATCCCGATGGAGGCGTAGTTGGGGCCAAAGTCATGCTGGAGGGCGACGCGCCAGTATGGGTTAAAACCCATAAGGTGGTCGTTATTAGCGGGCCCCTGAATACCAAGCCCACGCTGAATGCCGTTTTGCAGCGATGCGTAGTCGTCCAGCTCGGCATAGACCGTATCGTTCCACATACCGAATGCGCCAAGACCGATCGTGCCGTCCGGCGTCATCAGGTAGGGCATGGCCATCGGCGCGGGTGCCACGTCATTGCTGAAGTAGGGGAACTGCCACATCATCGCGGTCTGCCACAGATCCGACATGCTGGGTCCGTTATTGATCGTAAAACCATATGTCAGATCTTTCTTCGCGAGCTGAGTATCCCATGCGCCGCGCGCTTCAACCATATCCCACAAGGTCGCGTTGTCGTCCGCGCCGCTATAGGACGCCTGCCAGAAGGTGCCGACATGCGGGGCAATCTGCCCGCCGTAATAAAGCGAGGCTTCATCGAGCATCAAATTGTCATTCTTTTTATGGCGTCCCGGATCGGTCATGTCTTTGCTGACATGTGAGTAGCCCCCAAAGAACATCGTCGAAAACTTGTCCCATATGCTTACTTTGGGGTTATTGCCGCCCAGCGTATAGCCGTGCAACTTGAAGTAGCGCCCGAAAGACGTCAGCTGCGGACCGAAAGAGCCGACGTGGCAGGCGCTGCACGCCGACCCCGTTTGCCGCGCAAACGACGGTATAGCATAAGCTGGCTACGTGCAACTGAAAAAGATTCCCACCCCGATCGTGACGGCTACGGCAGACGCGAGAAGATGATGGGAGGCAGTTTTTTTTGTGGAAGGCATTTTAATTCTCCATGGCCTGTTTAAGGTTGATGTCACAAGCTTTTGGCATCTGTGTTGAGTCGCATGGAATCACATTTGAAAATGCGCATTCTTGACGTTGGTCAAGTGAACGCACAAACGGTGCTGTATGGTCAAAAAAGAACTAGCCGTGTGATATAATGATCACAGCCGCAAAAAACGCACTGTTGATCTGTGAGATATTTATGCCGGTTTCAGCGTCGTTTGTGCAAAGACAGAAACAGTGATATAATGGTCTATATTGTTCTCAAAGCTTCGGGATCAACCGTGAAAAACTCTTTTTTTAAAAATTGTCTGGTCTTTTTCCTGAGCGTGGCGCTTGTTTTCAGCGCCCTGCCGTCGATGGCCATGACCGCAAAGATGCAAACGCGGACACCGGCCGCCATGAGCCTGTCGTCCGCCCCGATGCACAACTGCTGCAGTGGCATGAAGGGCACAATGCCCCACGGCGCGACCTGCGGACAATGCGCCGTCTGCGCCGCTTGCGCCGCTACCTATATTGCGCCGGTAGCCGTCCCTTTTCTCTCTTTACAAGCATCCGCCCGTTACGAAAGAATAACGGATACGGCGATTGTCGGCAAAACGCTGATGCCGGACACGCCACCGCCCAAGGCCTAACCCCCTAAAAACTGAAGACCGCATGACGTTCCCGCGGAAACGGGAATGTCGGCATGAACGCAATGCTTCCAGTGGGGATACGCGCATGAAAACCATACGCAATACCGGATTTATCGCTACGGCCATAATGATGCTGATGGCACAGCCCGCGGCGGGCATGGAAAAAATGGCGGGGATGAACATGCCTGCCTCCGCGCCGACAAAAGCCGCCGATAAATCCTCCGGCAAAAAAATTCTTTATTATCGCGATCCGATGAATCCGTCGGTCACATCGCCCAAGCCAATGAAAGACGGCATGGGCATGGATTATGTGCCGGTTTATGCCACTGCGGGCGCTGCGCCGGGCACGGTCGCTTTAAGCGCGGAGCGCATCCAGCAACTGGGCGTGCAGACCGCAACTGCCGTGCGCCGCAATCTTGCGCGGGCTATTCGCGCCGTCGGCACAGTGCAGCCCGACGAAACGCGCGAAGTCGTCATCTCGCCACGCTTTAGCGGCTGGATCGAGAAGCTCGATGTGGATGCCACAGGCATGACGGTGAAGAAAGGCGAACCGCTGTTCACGTTTTACAGCCCCGAACTCACTCATATCGAGGCGGAATATCCTTTTTCAGGCAGCGGACACGCGAACGGCACCATCGAGAAGTTGCAAAGCCTCGCGGCTCCGGAGGCGGAAATTGCACGATTAAGACACAAACATACAGTCAGTACGCACATGATCTTTACCGCGCCCACGGATGGCACGGTGCTGAAGAAGATGGCCGTCGAAGGCATGAAGTTCTCCCCCGGCATGACGCTTTACAATATTACCGACCTTTCGCAAGTCTGGGTAATCGCCGAAGTTTACGAGCAGGATCTCTCCGGCCTTGCCGTCGGCCAGTCTGCACAAATCACTTTCACAGCATATCCCGGAAAAATTTTTAAAGGAAAAATCAGCTTTATTTATCCCGACATTAACCCCAAGACGCGCACGGCGCGGGTGCGGATCGCGCTGCCCAATCCGGATAACCTGCTGAAGCTCGATATGTATGCCACCGTAGAAATTTCCGGCACGCCGGAAAAAGACGTATTGACGGTGCCCGCCTCTGCCGTGATCGACAGCGGCACGCAAAAGACGGTTTTGCTGGCGCTTGGCGGCGGGCGCTTCCTGCCGCGTGAGGTGACCACCGGTCTTCGCGCACACGGTCAGGTCGTTATTTTGAGCGGATTGAAGGCGGGCGATCGTGTCGTTACCGCCGCCAACTTCCTGATCGATTCCGAGAGCAATCTGCGCTCCGCCCTGCAAGGTTTTACAGAGGGAGGCAAAAAATGATCGCCCGCATCATCCGCTGGTCGGCGCGCAACCGTTTTCTCGTGTTGCTGGCAACGTTTTTCATTATCGCAACGGGCATCTATGCCGTGCGGCACATTCCGCTGGATGCCATCCCCGATCTTTCCGACACGCAAGTGATCGTCTGGACGAAATATCAGGGACAGGCGCCACAGGTGGTCGAAGATCAGGTGACCTACCCGCTGGCCAGCGCACTGTTGAACGTGCCGGGTGCCGTGACCGTGCGCGGGCTTTCGATGTTCGGCAATTCCTTTATCTATATCATCTTCAAGGACGGCACGGATATGTACTGGGCGCGCAGCCGCGTGCTGGAATATATCAATTCCATCGGCGACCGCCTGCCGCGCGGCATCACGCCGACGCTCGGGCCGGATGCCACGGGCGTGGGCTGGGTCTATGAATATATCCTGCAATCGAAGAACAAAAACCTCGCCCAATTGCGCAGTTTGCAGGATTGGTACTTGCGCTACGGCCTGTCGCGGGCGGCGGGCGTTTCAGAAGTCGCTTCCGTCGGTGGTTTCGTCAAGCAATATCAGGTCGTCGTCGACCCGCAAAAGCTGCAAGCTTATGGCATTCCGCTCACGAAAGTGATCCGTGCCATTCGCAACAGCAATATCGACGTCGGCGGGCGCGTGATCGAGATGACGGAACGCGAATACCTCGTGCAAGGTCATGGTTATTTGCGCAGCATCGGCGACCTGAAGGATATCGCTCTGGGGGCCCAAAACGGCACGCCCATACTTTTAAGCGACGTGGCGCAAATCAGGCTCGGGCCCGATCAGCGGCGCGGTCTTGCCGAATACAACGGCACCGGCGAGGTTGTCGGCGGAATTGTCCTGCAACGCGTCGGCGAGAACGCGCTCGATGTTATCAACAGCGTAAAAGCGCAATTGAAGCAGCTGGAGGCGGGGTTGCCGCAAGGCGTGACGGTCAAGGCGGTTTACGACCGCTCGGAGCTTATCTTGCGCGCCGTGCATAACCTCAGCCATACGTTGATCGAGGAAAGCATTATTGTCGCACTGGTGTGTTTCCTGTTCCTGCTGCATGCGCGGAGCGCGCTGGTTGCCATACTGGTTCTGCCGGTCGGCGTACTGCTTGCCTTCATCATCATGTATGCAATCGGCCTCGGTTCCAACATCATGAGCCTCGGCGGCATCGCCATCGCCATCGGCGCGATGGTGGACGCCGCCATCGTGATGATCGAAAACGCCCACAAGCATCTGGAGCGCACGGAAGCGGGCAATGTCAATGATCGCATGCTGGCCATGGTGGACGCCGCCTGCGAGGTCGGGCCGTCGCTGTTTTTCAGCCTGCTGATCATCACAGTTTCGCTGACGCCGGTCTTCACGCTAGAAGCGCAGGAGGGGCGGCTGTTCCGCCCGCTGGCACTGACCAATACCTTCACCATGGGCTCTGCGGCGCTGCTTTCCATCACGTTGGTGCCGGTTTTGATGACCTTGCTCATCCGCGGGAAGATCGCGCCGGAAAACCGCAATCCGGTCAGCCGCGTCCTGATCACCCTTTACAGGCCGATTATCAAGGTCGTGCTCAGGTTCCGCAAAACCACCATTTTTCTTGCCCTGCTGGTGCTGGCGGCCTCGGCATATCCTGCGCTGCATATCGGCTCGGAATTCATGCCCGAGCTTCGGGAGGGCACGTTGCTTTATATGCCGACCACCCTGCCGGGCATCTCGATCACCGAAGCCGCCAGCCTGTTGCAAAAGTCTGACCGCATCATCAAATCTTTCCCCGAGGTCGAGTCCGTCTTCGGCAAAGCGGGCCGCGCGGACACCGCGACCGACCCCGCGCCGCTCTCCATGGATGAAACCGTCATCAACCTCAGGCCGCAAAGCGAATGGCCGAAGGGCATGACGGAGAAAAAGCTGATCGATGCCATGAACAAGGCATTGCAGTTCCCCGGCGTTACCAACGCCTGGACGCAGCCCATCCGCGGGCGTAACGACATGCTCTCGACCGGCATCCGCACGCCGCTCGGCATCAAGGTATTCGGCAAAAACCTCGCGCAGATCGAAACCGTCGGCAAGGAGATCGAAACCGCCGTGCATGATATTCCCGGCACCGCCAGCGTCTACGCCGAGCGCGTGACAGGCGGTTATTATCTTAACATCGACCCAGACCGCGCCGCGCTGGCACGCTATGGCATCACCATCGGCGACGTGCAGAAGGTGATCGCCGCCGCGCTCGGCGGCATGAAAGTGACCACCACGGTTGAAGGCAACGAACGTTACCCCGTCAACGTGCGCTACCCGCGCGATTTCCGCAGCGACCCGCAGGCCATTGCCCAAAATATACTGGTGCCGATACCCTCCGGCGGCATGGTGCCGTTGGGACAGGTGGCGCATATTTCTCTGTCGCCGGGTCCGCAGATGATCCGCACCGAAAACGCGCAACTTGTCGGCTATGTCTACGTCGATATCCACGGGCGCGACCTCGGCAGCTACGTTGTCGCCGCCAAAAAGATCGTGCGCGAAAAGGTTAAACTGCCGACCGGCGTGCATCTGGAATGGAGCGGACAGTTTAAATACATGCAGCGCGCCAAGGCGCGGCTGGAAACCATCGTACCGCTGACGCTGGTCGTTATCTTCACGCTGCTTTATCTCAATTTCGGACGCATGACGGAAGCGTTGATCGTCTTTCTGTCCCTGCCATTTTCGCTGGTCGGCGGATTGTGGCTGATGTACTGGCTGGGTTTTAATTTTAGCGTGGCGGTGGCGGTCGGTTTCATCGCATTAGCGGGGCTTGCCGCGCAAACCGGCGTCATCATGCTGGTTTATCTCGGCAATGCTTTCGAACGGATCAAGGCAGAACGGGTAGCGCCCGGCGGCAAGGCGGCGGCGGACGACATTCATGCCGCCGTGGTCGCCGGAACAGTCGAGCGTGTGCGCCCGCTGATGATGACGGTGTGCGCGATCATGGCGGGCCTGCTGCCGATCATGTGGAGCCACGGCACGGGCTCGGACGTCATGCAGCGCATCGTCGTACCGATGCTAGGCGGCGTCGTTTCCTCGACCATCCTGACGCTGGTGGTCATTCCGGCGGTCTATGCGTTGATAAAACAGAAAACGGAGGCCGAATAATGAAACGCGCATTTCTTATCGTGGCGCTATTGTTTCTGACGGCCTGTGCCGTTGGGCCGGACTACCACAGACCGAAAGTCGCCACCCCCGCTGCCTATAAGGAAGCTTATGGCGCATGGCATCAGGCCAACCCGCAGGATGTGTTTCATCACGGAAAATGGTGGGAGGCTTATCATGATTCTGTCCTGAACAGGCTTGAAAAACAGGTCGATGTTTCCAACCAGGACCTGAAAGCGGCGGAGGCCGCCTATCGTCAAGCGAGCGTGATGGCCGAGGAGACGCGTTCCGCCTTTTTTCCGATGGCCGGTATCTCTGGAAGCGTCGGCAAAATGCACGGCACCATGCCGCGCCCGATGCTGCCGGAAAGCCTTGCCGTCGGCGGGAGCTGGGAGCCTGACGTCTGGGGCCGTATCCACCGCGCAACGGAAGCCAGCGCGGCGCGCGCGCAAGCCAGTGCAGCCGACCTTGCCGGCGCGCGGCTTTCGTTGCAGGCCACTCTGGCGACGGATTATTTCGACTTGCGCGCGCAGGATGAACTGAAACGACTTTTGGAGCGTATTGTCGAGACGGATAAAAAATCCCTGCAAATCGTCCGTTATCAGTATAAGACAGGCACGGGCAGCGCCGATGATGTGCTGATGGCGGAGACGCGCCTTGAAAACGCCCGTGCGCAAGCCGTCAAAACCGGCGTCCGGCGGGCGCGGCTCGTGCATGCGATCGCCGTCCTCGTCGGCAAGCCGCCTGCGGATTTCTCTCTGCCGCCGCGCGCTTATAGCGATTATGTGCCCATCATTCCAGCGGGCCTGCCGTCAGCCTTACTGGAACGCCGCCCCGATATCGCTGCAGCCGAGCGCATGATGGCGGCGACGAACGCGAAGATCGGCGTCGCTACGGCGGCATGGTTTCCCGATATCACGCTTTCCACCTCCGCCGGTTATACGGGCATGACGCTGGATAAAGTTCTACAAGCCCCTATGGGCTTTTGGGCGTTCGGGGCAAGCTTTACCGAAACCCTGTTTGACGCCGGACGTCGGTCTGATCGCGTCATAGCGGCAAAGGAAGGATTTGACCGGATCGTTGCCATGTACCGTCAGGCCGTGCTGACCGCTTTCCAGCAAGTCGAGGACGGGCTATCATCGTTGCACGTTCTTGACCAATCCTGCTACGAACAAAATGAGGCTGTGCAACATGCGCATCACATTGAACAATTGGCGCAACACCAGTATGAGAGCGGCACAGGCCCCTACAATAAAGTTTTGATAACACGGGTCGCATGGCTTAAAAACAAGGTTGCTCTGCTAAAACTGCGTCAAAGTCGTCTGGAGGCAAGTGTGGGACTTATACGTGCTTTGGGGGGCGGATGGGATGTACAGAAAGGAGAGAAACCACCACCATATGAACGGCGCAGCTATTCCCGCTCGCGCAGTTCTTATTCACTGTCAGCCCGACCGTAGGTCGAGAGGCAACACAAAAGTTGCCGTACATGAGGGTTACCAAGCTCTAGCAGCCTTGCCGTTTTAGACGAAACGGCCTAAATAATAGCTAGACGAGGCAAAAACACCCCTTTGCAGCATCCAATCCGCGCAGGGTTGGGCTGGGGTTCCGAGGGGGCAGGAGCGCCCCTTGGGTCATGGGGGATTAACAATTTGTGGCCCCAAATTGTTAATGGGGCAGCTTGAACGCTCCCCTGAATGATGCGGATTGAACGGGCCGGAACGGTTCATGGCCGGAAGGCCAGATGAGGCCATGCCGCATATCGGCGGTCATGGCCTCTGCCACGGAAGCAACCCCAGTAACGGACATACGCGGGTATGCCTGTTACGGTGTGCGGTGCGGGAGTGGCATGGGCATGATGCAGGACGGTCGCCCGTATGGGCGGCGCTCTGTTCTGTGTCATGCAGGGAAGGAATGTGGCACGACCTCATGGGAGTGACACATCGGAAGGGGCGAAGCCCTTTCCTGCCCTAGAGGGAAATGCAAAACGGGAGAATGGAATGTCGCCCTTTTGCCAAGCTCGGGATGGGACGACTCGAAACATGGTTTCGAGGTGTCACCATCCACAGCTTGCCATTCCGCGCGGGAGCGCGGGTCTTCAGAAAAATATTCTTTGAAACTTTATTACCGCCTTTGGCGGGCGGCTGAACGCCGCAGTTTACTTAGAGTTTCACGCGGAATCACGTTGTGGATTCACGCGCTTAATCTCAATCAAATTCATATCTGTCCTCTATCGCATTGTCAATGTCGCAGAGCAGCAATGATGCGGTGCCGCAAGGCTTTCTTTAAACTTTGGTTAACGGACGCTTGATAGCCTGAAAGTATAAGCAGAGCCAGAAAATGACTCGTTACCAAGGGCGTAATTGACGCACTTAAACTTGGTAATTTTATGACCCGTTAATCTCTATCTGCATTCCAAAGGGGGAGCGCATGACAGATGAAACGGAAGAAAAAGCGGATAATGCGGAGAACGAATACTCGATGT
>JAJZFS010000032.1 GCA_021805245.1 Pseudomonadota bacterium
CCGCCAGATCGATCACCAGCTCCTTTTTGCCGAGTTTTTTCATTAGCGCGTCTTTTTCCTCGGTGAGGATGAGCGCGCCGTTGCTGATCACGCCGATGCGGTCGGCGATCTCCTCGGCTTCCTCGATGTAATGGGTGGTGAGGATGATCGTCACGCCCGCTTCACGCAAGAGCCGCACCTGATCCCACATGGATTTGCGCAGTTCCACGTCGACGCCCGCGGTCGGCTCGTCGAGAAACAGCACTTGCGGCTCGTGCGCCAGCGCCTTGGCGATCATCACGCGGCGCTTCATGCCGCCGGAAAGACGGCGGATTTGCGTGTCCTTTTTGTCCCACAGGGAAAAGCGCTTCAAAAGGTCCTCAATCAACGCGGGGTTGGGCGCCTTGCCGAACAGGCCGCGGCTGAAAGAGACCGTGTCGCGCGGCGTTTCAAAACTCTCGATCGTCAGCTCCTGCGGCACCAGGCCGATGGCCTGACGCGCGGCGCGGTAATCCGCCGCGATGTCATGTCCGCAGACGGTCACGCTGCCGCCGCTGCGCTTGACGATGCCGCAGACGATGCTGATCAGCGTCGTTTTGCCCGCGCCGTTGGGGCCGAGCAGGGCGAAAATCTCGCCGGGACGGATATCGAGGTCGACGTCTTTCAGCGCGGAGAAACCGCCGGCGTAGGTTTTGCTCAGGCCTTTGATGGAAATGGCGGGCGTCGTCATCGTGCCATGGCTCCTTGGAAAACGGGATGGGCTCACAAGTATATGTCTTCAGGCCCGAAAGTACAGGCTCGATTCACGCCGGAAATGAAAACACGCGGCCTTCAAGGAAGGACGCGTGTTTTTTAAGTCCGTTGAAAATCAGCTGCGGACAAGGCGGACGGAAAGGTAGGCGCCTTTGCCGACGGCGCCGCCCGTTCCATCTTTCAGGCACTTGGATTGCGCACAGGTGCCGAAGTTGCTGCTGGTGGCCGACCAGTGTTCCTTGTGCCATTTATCCGTGTTGAGGTTGGGGATTTGTGCCTTGTTGTTGAACATCTGCTGGAGTTCGCGTTCCGTGGGCAGACGCACCCCTTCCTGGCCCTTGCAGCGCAGGCCGTAGGCGTATTTTTGGGCCTTTCTCCAGCTCATGGTGCCGGCATCTTCAGGCGCGACATAGAGCGGCTTGCCGGTCTCGGCCGAAGGGCCGATGCAGACCCAGTTTTCGACGCTTTCGTTGCCTTCGGACAGCGGCATGTTGATGACTTTGCTGTCCTTGGCGGTGATGATCAGGTGGCCGTCCTTGGCTTGCTCGATGCGCACGCCGTTTAAAACCGCGCCGTTGAAGTCTTTCGCGAGATCAAAGCTGGCGGCGTTCCGCTTCTCGCCGGTCGTGAAGAACGCGGCGACAGGCGCTTCCGCCTTCACTTCGACGCCGTGATTCGTGTAGGCGATCACTGTTTTGCCGTCGGCGCTGACTTCGACCTTGTTTTTGCCGAGGGTCAGGATGCTCGACTCTTTGCCAACGGTGAGAAGTACTTCGTTTTGTAGCGCGACTTTGGCTTTTCTGGCTGCCATGATGATTGCTCCTTCAGGGGGTAAATTGTGGGTTATTTTTAATATCTATGTTAAATATCTCTCATGCGCGCTTACCGTAATAAATTTATATAATTTCGTCAAGCGAAAGATCCATTTTTTATGGGGGCTCTTCGTAGGGGTAAAAACGGAAAAAATATGGCGTAAAAATAGTCGCCAAAGCCGGATTCGTAAGAGAATATGGGGTGGTGCCTACAAAACTTATGTCTATTTTCTTTTTAAAATCAATATCTTAAATATTCCATTTGATATTATGTATATTATACAGTAAATTTTCATATTATTAAAAACCGGTACGCAAACTCCCAGTGTGATTTTATGACCGCAACCGAGAAAACAATCCGCGACCCCCTGACCGGTGTGAAAGCCGTGTTCGAGCCGGGTCTTTTGCGCGCCAAATGCGACGAAATGGCGCGGCTGCAGGCGGCGGGCGCGACGCGGTTTTTCGAGGGCGGCGTTCACTGGAGCGTCATGCTCACCGATTACGACAAGATTTTGCAGGGCGATGCCCAATCGCTCGACGATGCGTTCAGCGACATGACGCGTTGTCTCGATTTACTGGCAGACGATCATGGCGAGGACACGCCGGTGCAGTGCGCCGTCGCGCCGCTGGAAAAAGAGGGAGTCAAAAAATGACCCAAGGGAAGCAGGCCGCCTATACGGCGCTATCGCAGGAAACGGTGCAGGAATTGCACCAGAGATTTCAAAAAGGTCTGGAGACGAAGGCACGCAAGGCGCTGCCGCAAGACGCCGTGGATCCCGAGAGGCTTGTCGATGCGCTGAAAGCGCTGCTGGTCGAATCCACGCGCAAGGGCCTGGCGTTCAAGGCGGACGAGCTGTCCGCGCTGGCGGCGGAGGGCGTCGAGGCCGTCAACCTGAAGAGGGAAAAAGTCGAAGCGAGCCTGCATGTCCGCGCGCCCCAATGGAGCCGTTACCGCTCGCCGCGCCTGTCCGCGCGGCAGGAACGGCAGATTGCCGAAGCCGCGGCGGAGCGGCATGACGACGCGCTGGTCGAAAGGGCTTTCAACGGCAAAGACAGGATTTACCTGCACCTGAACGGCGCGGCGGACGTGTCGGAAACGCAGAAGAAAATCGCGGCCTGTCTCGAAACGAAGGGATACAGCATCACCGACTATAATAAAGGCTACGCCACGGACGCCGCCGGAAAACAGCAGTTCAAGATCGGCAAGCTTCTGAAAGACGAAGAGGCGCTTTACAAGTCCTTCACCGAAGATTCAAGCCGCGGCCTCGACAATCTGCTGGTCGTTCTGTCGCGCAACCCGATGGACATCGCGCGCATGTCGACGGGCCACCCCTGGGCGTCCTGCATGGGCTCGGGCGGCATCAACTGGCGCTTCGTGCCGCGCGACGTCAAAAAAGGCTCGATGATCGCCTATCTCGTCTCGGAAAAAGACCCCGACATCGTCAGCCCGCTGGCGCGCATCCTCATCAAGCCGTTCAGCGAGGAGAAATCCGGCCTTGCCGGCATTACGGAGCGCTTCTTCGGGCGGGCGAAGCCGGAGCGTCACGCAAAGCCGCAGCAGATCTTCGTGCCCTACACGTCGTTCGGCCTGCACAATGAGGCGTTCAAAACGGCGGTGAACGATTTCCTCGAGAAAAATTTCAACCGCGGCCTCACCGGCGAGTTCTGGCTTGTCTCCGGCCTGTACCGCGATCTCAAAAAACGCCATGTCGTGAAACGGGCGTCCGTTCCGGTTCTGCTTTAAAACAATCCGGTCACTTTGCCGTCTTTGAGGCGGATCTGCTCCGCGGCGGGGGCTTTGGGCAGCCCCGGCATGGTCATGATGTCGCCGCAAATGACGACGATGAATTCCGCGCCCGCCGCGAGGCGCACTTCGCGAATATCGATCACATGGCCTTCCGGCGCGCCGCGCAAACTCGCGTCGGTGGAAAAGGAATATTGCGTCTTGGCGATGCAGACGGGGTAATGACCGTAGCCGCCCTCCTGTAATTTCTGGATTTGTTTTTGCACCTTGGCGGCGGCGGCGATGTCCTTGGCGCGGTAGATCTTTTGCGCCACGGCGCGGATTTTGTCCCACAATGGCACATCGTCTTCGTAAGTGAAGGAGAGGGCGGATTTTTCCGCGCACAGCCTGACGACTTCTTGCGCCAGATCTGTCGCGCCTTTCCCGCCTTCCGCCCAGTGTTTCGCCGCCACGGCTTTGACGCCAAGCTTCGCCATGCGCGCGACAATCAGCTTGATTTCCGCGTCCGTGTCGGCGGTGAAATGGTTGATGGCGACGACGCAAGGCAGGCCGAAGACGCGCTTGACGTTGTCGACGTGCCGTTCGAGGTTGACCATGCCTTTGCCGAGCGCGCCGAGGTCCTCCCGCGTGAGCGACTTGAGGTCCGCCCCGCCGTGATATTTCAGCGCGCGCACGGTGGCGACGACGACGGCCGCATCGGGCTTGAGCCCGCTTTTGCGGCATTTGATGTCGACGAACTTTTCCGCGCCGAGGTCCGCGCCGAAACCGGCCTCGGTCACGACGTAGTCGGCGAGCTTGAGCGCGGCGGTGGTGGCGATCACGCTGTTGCAGCCGTGGGCGATGTTGGCAAACGGCCCGCCGTGGACGAAGGCGGGGCAGTTCTCGAGCGTCTGCACGAGATTGGGCGCGAGCGCGTCGCGGAGCAGCACGGTCATCGCGCCCGCCGCGCCGAGGTCGCGGGCCGTGACCGGCTTTTGCGCGCGGGTGGCGCCGACGACGATGTTGCCGAGGCGGGTTTGCAAATCTTCCAGCGACGTGGCGAGGCAGAAAATCGCCATGACTTCCGAGGCGACGGCGATGTCGAACCCGTCCTGCCTCGGGAATCCGTTGGCCGCGCCGCCAAGGCCGACGGTGATCTCGCGTAAACTGCGGTCGTTCATGTCCATGGCGCGCTTCCATGTGACGCGGCGCACGTCGATGTCGAGCGCGTTGCCGTGATGGATGTGATTGTCGATCAGCGCGGCGAGAAGGTTGTTGGCGAGCGCGATCGCCGCCATATCGCCGGTGAAGTGCAAATTGATGTCTTCCATCGGCACGATTTGCGCGTGCCCGCCGCCCGCCGCGCCGCCTTTGAGGCCGAACACGGGGCCGAGCGACGGTTCGCGCAGGCACACCATGGCTTTTTTACCGATCTGCCGCAGCGCGTCGCCGAGACCGACGGTGGTGGTGGTTTTGCCTTCGCCCGGCGGCGTGGGGCTGATCGCGGTGACGAGAACCAGCTTGCCGTCCGGTTTGTCCTTCAGGCCCGCGATGTAATCGAGGGAGAGCTTGGCTTTATAGCGTCCGTAAGGCTCCAGATGGTCTTCCGCGATGCCGAGCTTGTCCTCCGCCAGCGCGAGGATGCGCTGCATGCGGGCTTGTTGGGCGATTTCGATGTCAGAGGGCATGACGTTCCTAGAACAGAACGCCGGTCTCGAAGATCATCCTTGTCTGCGCGTGGTCGTTGCCGCTGGCGCCGAAAGCGTCGCCGGCGGTGGTGCTGCTGGCATGCACGTAGGAGGCCTCGGCGCGGGCGAAGAGGCGCCCGACCTGATAGGTCGGTGTGAGCGTCAGCGACCAGGCCTTGCTGCCCGCGCCGTAGAGCAGGTTGGGCGCGCCTTCCGCGGTGTTGCCGGTGGTGGAGAGATATTCGGCGCGGCCGGAGATGTTGAGCAGGGCGTCGAACTGGTAGTTGGCGAGGAGCGCCGCGCCGTAGCTCGAGCCGGAATGGTTGATGCCCGCCGTGGCGTAGGTGCCGACATAGGTATATTGCAGGTAGGGGTTGAACGCCCACTGCCCCGCGGTGTGCGTGTACGTCAGATCGAACACGTCGCTGTTGTTTTTGGCGACCGGCGTTTCAAAGCGGTTGAGGCTGGTGTGGGACAGATTGCCGCCCGCGGAGAAGGTGATGACGTCGTTGGCGCCGAAGCTATAGGCGGCGCGGCCGGTCAGCCATGTATAGTGGTTGGCGTAGAAGCCGTCGTTCCACGAGGCGCCCAGCGTCAACGGGCCTTGCGCGTAATCGGCCTCGACGCCGCGGTTGATGTGGTTGTGTTCGCTCCAGAGCAGGCCGGCGTCGATGTTCATGTTCTGGAAGGTGAAGGTGTTTTCGTCGCCGAGCAGAGTGGGCAGCTTGCCTGCCTTGACGGAGAGGCTGTTGTTGGCGGCATAGGTGGCATACCCGACGGGCAGGAGGCCGTAGGTGTCGTCCGTTTCCTTGGTGGCGCGCAAATAAGGCACGCCAAGCGCGGGCAGGGAATAGACGCCGGCCTGCGCGTAGAATTGCAGCGGCTTGCCGGTGCTCTGGATGATGGCTTGCGCGTTCGAGATATCGATGTAGGAATTCTGGTCGCCGGCTTTGGATTTGTTTTGCGAGAGGCCCATGCCGCTGACGGCGACGCCGGCGTAAACGCGGCCGAACTGCCCGGCATTGAACGACCACGGCTGCGGGTTGGCTTTCAAAGGACCTGCCATCGCGGGCGCGCCGAGGACGACCGGCGCGGGCGCGGCGCCGCTATCTTCCTGTGCCTGCGCGGGTGTTGCCACAAGCGCAGCGGCCGCCAGTGCCGCCGAAAAAGCAAATATTCTGTTGTTCATCGTATCGAGCCCCCCTTGGAAACTTTTCTTTAGAAGTCTTCGTGCAGGCCCCCAAAACCCGCGCCCTGATTCTCGCAAAGAGGTGAATCGCTGTCAATATTATATATTCAATGGATTCAGAGAGTTAAAATATATTCCGGAATACATTAGTTAACATAATATTTTGACATAGCACAGGAGCGGTAGTATAAATACTATGAATAAAAATTCACCCCGAATCCCCAACATAATCCACACATAACAAGGAGCGATGTCATGAAATCGATACAGGAAAGAGTCCGTGATTATCCCGGCGAAACGCAACATGAAGATGTGCAAGAACTTGAAAACCTCTCCGCCACAAAGGCTTTCAAAAAGGCGGGCAAGGTCATCGCGGCGCTGGAAGCTTTGGAACAGGAAACCGGCGGCAAATTCAAAGTGCTCGGTAAAGCCTTTGACAGCGCGCTCAACTCTCAATGGGTCTCCATTGAAACGAATATTCCCGGCAAGGAGAGAAAGCATCTGCACGTTACGGTCTTCACCAATGGCCTGAGATTTGTCAGCACGTCCGAAGAAGATAAAGGAAACAAGCTGGAGACCTTCGGCATCCGCAATCCCTTTGCGATCAAAAAAACCGTCAAATACGTCGCACAGCAGGCGAAAAAGCGCGACATGATCTGATTCACTAACCTTTTCAGGCCATCTGCGCGGCGGCGATGAACTTTCTCACTTCTGTTTTGATCATGCCGGTCTGGCGGGCCGTCTCGATGCTGGCGCGCGTCTTTCTTTCGCTGTCCGATCCTTTGCCTGTTTGCCTTCCGGCGCGCGGCCTTTGAGGCTGCTCTGGCGCAGCACTTCCGTCGCGCGGGCGATGGAGCCGATCTCGTCGGAACGCTCCGTGGCAGGCACCTCGATCTCCAGCCCGCCGTCCGCCATGTGCCGCATGACCGCTTCCAGATTCAGCAGCGGGCGGGTGACCGAAGAGATGATGCGCAGCGAGAGGAACAATCCCGCCAGCAGCAGCGCGAAGGCCGCGGAGAGTTGCACAAGGACATCGGCCTGAAATCCGGCGATGCGCGTTTGCAGCAGATGGGTCATTTCGTCGTCAAGCGGGCGGGCGAGGGCGCGGCTGGCGCCGATCACTGCGGCGACGCCCTTGCGCACGCCGCCCGCGCTTTTGTTCATGATGGCGGTGTTGACGGCGGCGACCGCGTCGTCCAGCGCGGCGGCGGGCTGGGCGAGCGCCGGTTTGACCGTGCCGTCGGCATTGGTGACGATGGCCTTGTTGATGTCGGCGGTGATGGCGGCGGCCGTGGCGGTGAGATTGTCCTGCGCCTCATGGAAGGCGATGCGGTGGGCTTCGGCCGCCGCGTAGCCGGCGTTTGTCTGGTGGTCGGTTTCGGCGGCGGTGAGGGCGTCGGTCAGGGCTTTCGCCTGTTTGAGCAAGTCGGGCAGCTGGTGCGCGATGACGCCGCCGAGCAGGTGCGCGTCCGGATCGGGGTCGCGGGTGATGCCGGCGTTTTCGGCCAGCGCGGCGGTCATGGCGTTGGTTTTGGCGATGGCGTCGATCGGCGCGGTCGACAGGCCGACGCCCGCCAGCGCCCGCAGCAATGAGAGCGTGCGGGCGGGCTCGGCGAGATTTTGCGGGTCGGCGGCGAGGGTCTCTTTTAAAGATTGCGCGGCAGGCGCGACGTCGACCTTGGCGGGCATGTCGGCGGCGAGCAGCTCCAGCACCGTTTGCAGCGGGCGGATGTCACTGACGCCCGCAAGTTCCGTGCGGGCAGAACTGACGTCCGCAGCGCGGATGCCGACGAGGTCATGGGCCGTCAGCAGCAGGGGCAGCGCGAGGATGGCCAGCGCGATCAGGTTTTTTCTGGCGATGGACAGCTTGTTCACGGCAACGTCTCCCTTGCGGCGGTTAAAAAATGCCGCACCGGTCATCATACGCATAACCCGCTGATAAATCACGCAAAGAATGAACGTCGAGGCCGGGGTATTTTTATTTTTTATGTCTTTACGCGGTAAAACTGCTATAAAAAAGGATGACCTCGCAAGCTTTGCAAGAACAGGCCGCCGCGCCGCGTCTTTTGATTCCCGCCGCGCCGGTGCTGGCGCTCGACGGGCACAGGCTGTTCTGCCTGACGCCGGAGGGCGAATTGAAAAATCTCAACGCGGCCGAAGCGCAGCTGCTGGTGCGCGGACAGATGCCGATCGTCTGCGATGCGCCGCGCATGGCGGCACGCCTCGGCCTGCCTCCGTTTCAGGCCTATGACGTTCTCGAGCTGTTTGCCTTCATCCATCCCGGGCGGTTCGCCGCGCCGACGCCGAAGGGGCTCGCCCGCGCGCTCAACCTGTTCGCGCCCGAAAGCGCCGAGGACCAGTGCATGGCCTTGCGCGATTGCATCCGCCACCTGCTGGTCGATCTGACCGCCGCGGGGCGCGTCGAAAAAAGCGACCCCGCCGCCCTCGCCGCGATGATGAAGGGGGACGAGCAAAGCGGATGGCCGTGGAGCGAAACCGTTCTGACCGCATTGGGCAGGATCGACAACCCGCCGACGCAAAGCGACATCCGCGCCGCCCTGCGCGTGTGGGAGAAATTGCCGGAATGGTCTATCCACGGGCCGGAGCCTCTGCCCGCGCATCACGGTGTCGCGGCAGAGGAGGCGAAAGAACGCCTCGAGACGTTTTTGAAAAGACAGAGAAAGGAAACGCGCGAAGGCCAGCAACATTATGCCGCCGCGCTGACAGCGGCCTTCGCGCCCAACGACGCGCCGGAGCAGCCGCACGTCGTCCTCGCCGAGGCGGGCACCGGCGTCGGCAAGACGCTCGGCTATCTCGCCCCCGCGACCGTCTGGGCGGAGAAGAACGAGGGCGCGGTGTGGATCTCGACTTTCACGCGCAACTTGCAGCGGCAGGTCGATGCCGAACTGGACCGTTTTTACGACGACCCCGTGACGAAAAGCCGCAAAGTGGTGACGCGCAAGGGGCGGGAGAATTATTTATGCCTGCTGAATCTGGAGGAGCTGACGCAGCCTTTGCGCGATCCTTCGATGCACGCGCCGCAGGCCGCCGCGCTGGGGCTGATGCTGCGCTGGGCGGCGGTGACGGAGGACGGCGACCTCGCCGGAAAGGATTTCCCCGGCTGGCTGAACGGCTTGCTGGGCAGAGGGCGCATTGCGCATTTCGCCGACCGGCGCGGCGAGTGCGTCTATTCCGCCTGCGCGCATTTTCACAAATGCTTCATCGAGAAAAGCGTGCGCAAGGCGAAACGCGCCGACATCGTCATCGCCAACCACGCGCTGGTGATGCAGAACGTCGCGATGAACAAGGATTCTTCCGCGCCGGCGCGCTATGTGTTCGACGAGGGGCATCACCTGTTCGAGGCGGCGGACGGCGTGTTCGATCTGCAACTCAACGGCCAGTGGACGGCGGACTTGCGCCGCTGGCTGCTCGGCACGGAATCCAAAGCGCGTTCCCGCGCGCGCGGCGCGAAACGGCGGCTGGAAGATCTGGTCTCCGAGGATGACGGCGCGGCCGGAAAGGCGCTCGACGAACTGATGACGGCGGCGCGCGGCCTGCCGGCGCCCAGCTGGCGGCAGCGCCTGCGCGAGGAAACGCCCAAGGGCGCGACGGAAATTTTTCTCGGCCTGTGCCGCAAGCAGGTTCTGGCGCGCAACGCCAATCAAAACGATTTCTACTCGCTTGAAACCGGTGTGCGTCCGGCGGTGGAAGGGTTGCTCGCGGCGGCGGGGGATTTGTCTTTCCGTTTGCAGGAGATCAAGCGGCCGATCGATATTCTGATCCGCCACCTGCAAAGCCGCCTGGGCAACGAGGCGGCAGACCTCGATACCGACATGCGCGAGCGCATCAGCTATGCGGTCAACAGCCTCAATTTCCGCGCCAAGTCCGTCCTCGGCGGCTGGATCGACATGCTGGAGAGCTTGAAAGCCGCAACGCCGGAGGGCGTGGTCGACTGGCTGGAGCTGACGCGCATCGAAGGCCGCGAGTTCGACGTCGGTTTTTACCGTTACTTCGTCGATCCGGCGGCGTTGTTCGCCGCGCAGCTGAAAACGCAGGCGCAGGGCGTCGTCGTCACCTCGGCGACGTTGCGCGACGTGTCCGCCGATGATCCCGAAGGGTGGAACAGCGCGCTCATCCGCACGGGCGCGAAACATCTGGCAGGCGCGGCCGCGCCGAAGTTCTTTCACGTGTCGTCGCCGTTCGATTATGCGGCGCAGACGCGCGTCATCGTCGTCACCGACGTCAAGAAGAACGATGCGGCTTTGATAGCGGCGGCCTACCGCGAACTGTTCCTCGCCGCGAACGGCGGCGCGCTCGGCATTTTCACCGCCGTGCAGCGTCTCAAGGCCGTGCATGAAAAGCTTCTCCCCGCGCTGGAAAGCAAGGGGCTTAATCTTTACGCGCAGCACGTCGAGCCGCTCGACATCGGCACGCTGATCGATATTTTCCGCGAGGAAGAAAACGCCTGCCTGCTCGGCACCGATGCGACGCGCGACGGCATCGACGTGCCGGGGCGGTCGTTGCGCCTGGTGGTCTATGACCGCGTGCCGTGGCCGAAGCCGACGATTTTGCACAAGGCGCGGCGCGACGCTTTCGGCAAAGGCTACGACGACATGCTGACGCGCTTTAAGCTGAAACAGGCCTATGGCCGGCTGATCCGCCGCGCCGATGATCACGGCGTGTTCGTGATGCTCGACAGCGCGCTGCCCTCGCGCCTTGCCACGGCCTTTCCGGAAGGGGTGGCCGTGACGCGCGTCGGCCTCGCCGAAGCCGTCCGGCACACACGGGAGTTTCTGACGAGAGAATAGTCAAGTTATTGTTATATAAGTATTTTATATATAAATCGCGCATTGACGCGCCCGCGCGGCTTTCTTATGATACGTAAACCTTAAGGATAATAGCTCATGCCAAACAATGCACCCTTCACGCCCCGCGATCTGATGGAGGCTGTCGAAGCCGGCGACATCGAAAAAACCAAACAATTGCTTTCTGCGGGCGTTGATATTAACGCGGAGGTGAGCGGCGGCTTCGGGGTCATGACCGTCCTGATCAAAGCCGTCATGCGTAACCCCGATCCGGAGATGATCACGCTGCTGATTAACCACGGCGCCGATCTCGAGGCGAAGCGGGCTTACGGCGGTTATACGCCGCTGATGCAGGCGGTTTTGAACGACCGGCCGCAGATCGTCGGACTGCTGCTGGAAAGGGGCGCTCATCCGGAGACGCAGAACTTTGAGGGTCTGACGGCGCTGGATATCGCCGTCGCCCGTCACAATGACAAGATAGCCCATATATTGCGCACCACCGCCGCGCTGGCCAAAGAGCGCGCCACCGTCAATGGCATACAAGCGCAATTGCGCGCCGCAGCCGCGAAAAAGCCGAAAGTCCGGCTGAAACGCGGCGGTTTTCCGTCGCCCTGAAAAAGCGGCGTATATGGGAAAATGGTTGATCATGACGGTATTTACTGCTAACCGTTGAAGTCTCGGCAGGCGCGCCCTGCCGCTGGTTGATAGGCTTTAAGTCCCCGTAGCTCAGCTGGATAGAGCAAGTGTTTCCTAATCCGTAGGCCTTATAATAATCCTCTCTCATTAATCTAAAATAATTATTTAATATCAATATATTATAAATTTTCTTGCTATAATTTATCCATCATTTTATCATTACACACATGTTACA
>JAJZFS010000009.1 GCA_021805245.1 Pseudomonadota bacterium
GTTGGCCATGCCGCCGCCCAGCACCAGCACGTCGATTTTGGTGACGAGGTTGTTGAGCAGGTCGAGCTTGGTGGAAATCTTCGCGCCGCCGACCAGAGCAACCACCGGACGCTGCGGATTTTCCAGCGCCTTGGAGAGCGCGGAAAGCTCGGCCTCCATCAGCCGTCCGGCATAGGCGGGCAGCAGTTGCGCCAGCGCGTGCGTCGTGGCATGGGCGCGGTGCGCGGCGGAGAATGCGTCGTTGACGTAAACATCGCCGAGCGCGGCGATTTTTTTGGCGAAGCCGACGTCGTCTTTTTCCTCTTCCGGATAGAAGCGCACGTTTTCCAGCAGCAGCACGTCGCCCGCCTTCATCCTGGCGATCGCCGCTTTGGGCACGTCGCCGATGCAGTCTTCCGCAAAGGCCACCGGCTTTTCCAGCGCGTCGCTGACCGCCGCGCCGACGGGCGCGAGCGAATAGGCCGGATCTTTTTTGCCTTTCGGACGGCCGAAGTGCGAGAGCAGAACGATCTTCGCGCCCTTGTCCGCGAGTTCGCGGATGGTCGGCACGAGGCGCGTGATGCGCGTCATGTCGGTCACGGCGCCGTCTTGCATCGGCACGTTCAAATCTGCGCGCAGCAAAACAACCTTGCCCTTGCAGGACAGGCTGTCGAGTGTTTTAGGGGAAGGCATTTGTGTTCTCTTCTGCAGGAGTTAAAGATGACGGCGCCGCAGTGGGGAACGCCGGATTTTGGGCAGGTGAAGTCGTGGAAGATGCGGCAGGCGCAGGCGCGGCGGGCGCGAGATCGGCAGGCGTGATCGTCTGCGTCGTCACGGGCGCGGCCGGCTCCGCTTGCGCGGGCGGCGCGGCAGTCTGCGCGGGTGCGTAAGTCTGCACGGGCGCATTATTCGCTTCCGGCGTTGCCATGTCATGCACGGGCCCGGAGAAAAGATTGAAAGGCCGCGTGTAGGTCAGCGCCAGCATTTCCGTGCGGTCATGCGCGTTCGTCGAGCGGCCGTTGGTGATGACGTCGAAATTCAAGCCGAGGCGGCTCTGGTCGTCGAACTGATAAGCCAGCTCCGCGCCGAAACGCCCGACAACCGTGCGGTTCAGATCATAACCGCCGCCCGCCCTGTAAATGCCGAGGCCGGCCGACGGCATCAGGAACACATGGCGCGTGAGGTGGAACGGAACGCCGAGGCCGGCATAGGCCATTGCCGAGCCTTTGGTCGTCGCCATCGCGCCGAACAGCGGCTGCAGCACGCCGAGCACCCTGAGGCCCGGCTGCAGTTCCGCATTGAAGGACGTCGCGCGGTCGCCGTGACGGAACGGATCGTATTCGCCGACGCTGAGGCCGAAGAACGACGTATTGGGCTGCACCTCGATGACGCTTTCGCGCGGTTGCGGCGGCAGCGGTTTGGGCAGCGCCGACTGTGCCGGCGCGCCGCCCGAGACTTGTTCGGAGACCGTGCCGGTGGTGTTGACGGCGCCGGTATTGTCCGGCGTATCGGGAATGATGTGCGGCGCGGGCGGCTGAATGAATCCGTACGGCATGCCGTCGGCCAGTGCGGCGGAGCTTGCTGTACATAACAGCAACAGCGAAGCTCCGGCGGCGAATGATTTGATCCTGGTGTTCACGGGAAACGGGCTCCAGAAAAATGAGGGATATCTTAATAGTTACTATGGAGCGTGACCTCTTTCGAGGCAAGGGAAATTATGATTTTAAGTTATGCTTTGATTGTACGGAAACCGTTGGTCGCCGCCACAAGTTCGCGCACGGTTCCGGGCTCGGACGAGGAATGTCCGGCGTCCGGCACGATGATGAACTGCGCTTCCGGCCAGGCCTTGTGCAGGTCGTACGCCGTCACGGGCGGACATACAATGTCATAACGTCCCTGGACGATCACGCAAGGAATGTTGCGGATGCGCCCGATATTCTTCAATAAATAATCATCGGGATCAAAGCGGCTGTGGATAAAATAGTGACATTCGAGCCGCGCGATCGAAAGCGTATAGGCCGCGGCCTCGGGCGTCTGCGTCGTCAGCGCCGGATCGTAAGGTTCCGGAATCAGGCGCAGACAGGCGCTTTCATACCCGCTCCATTTCTCCGCCGCGGCCAGACGGATTTTTTCATCCGCATGGGTCAGCCGTTTGTAATAAGACGACAGAAGGTCCTTGCGCTCGCCGTCGTCGAGCGGCGAGACGAAAGCCTCCCACGCTTCGGGGAAAATATTCCGCATGCCTCGGAGGAAGTAATCGATCTCGCTCTGCCGCATCAGGAAGATGCCGCGCAACGTCATGCTCAGCACGCGGCCGGGATGCGCGATGGCATAGGCGAGCGCCAGCGTCGAGCCCCACGAGCCGCCGAACAGATGCCAGCGGCCGATGCCGAGATGTTCGCGCAAGGACTCCATGTCCGCGACCAGATGGCCCGTCGTGTTGTCCTTGAGTTCGCCGTGCGGCGTCGAGCGCCCCGCGCCGCGCTGGTCGAAGATGACGATGCGGTAATGATCGGGATCGAAAAACTGGCGGTGCTTGTCCTGCGCGCCCGCGCCCGGCCCGCCGTGCAGAAACACGATGGGCACGCCCTTCGGGTTGCCGGATTGTTCGTAGTAGAGCGCATGAAGGCCGTCCACTTGCAGAAAGCCGCTGTCGAACGCGCCCAGCGGCGGATAGAGCGGCGCGGTCGCGTGAGCGCCTTCCGCTTTACGGGAGAACATTGATCTGGTCTCTGTTCGTGATATGCATGACGGGCTTGTTGTTTTCCTCCACAATCCAGCCGCGCAACTCCACATTGCGGCCCGCCCAGTCCGTGACCTTTTCCGCGTACCGCGGATCGCCCTGCGTGTACCACATCGTGATATCTCCCGACATCACGGCGGAAAAGCATGTCGGGATGTCTTCGCCGAAATTGAAAAAGATGGCGCTGTCCGACTTGGAGAAACGCACGCTGGTGACCCTTCCCCGCACGATCTGGTAGCTGCCGATGAAGTCCTTGACCTGATCCGGCACCTTGATCCCGTTGGCGGAGCCTTGCCAAAGGCCCGCGCCCGCCTTGCTCGCCCGGTCCTCCGCGCGCTCGAGCGCCGCCAGCATCCGGCTGCCCGCAGAGGAGTGGTACGCGTGGGCATAGCCGTTCGCCACGAGATACTGCTGCAGCCACACGCCTTTCCGCGTCACGACATGGGTGAGCGGAATGCCGTATCTGTCCTGCGCTATATGCGACATGTCATCCGGCGCCGGATAGGCATATACCGTCACATAGCCGCCGAGAAACTTCTTGCGCAGCGCTTCGGCGGCAACCGGGTCTTCATAAGGCGGAATGAGGATGTTGATCAGGCGGTAACGCCTGTAGTTATCCAGCATGATCAGATCGCCGCGCAAAAATGCCCTGATCCTGCCCTGATCGACGACGACCATCCCGTGCCAGTCAGGTTTGGACGGCTGCTGCTCGGTCTTCACCTTCTGCGCAGGCTTCACCTTCTGCACATGCTTCGCAACGGCGGAGGCCGACATCGTCAGAGAGAGACAAACAAATAAAAAAATAACTTGAACGAACCGCTTCATGTCCTATTGCTACCATACTCCACATGCAAATGCGCCGGAAATCTGAAACGGCCTTACGTCAAACGCCGTCCGGCGGCACGGCAAAAACGCCGTTCTATTGTTCGTTTTGCGGGATAACGTCCATCTGGGCCCCTTGCGTTACTTTGATGACCGGCTTGCCGTTTTCCTGCTCGATCCATCCGCGCACCTGCACCGTGCGGCCTTGCCACAACATGATATTCCCGTAGAGGACGTAGCCCGGGTCGCTCGGCAACGGATACCAGCTCGTAAAATTGCTCGGCAGAAAGATGGAGAAGCCGTTCTTCCAGTCCTGGCTGAGATTGAAGTATATGCCGTTGCCCACGCCCTTGGCGTGGAACACGCTGACGATCTTGCCCTGCACGATCTGGTAGGTGCCAATATAGCTCGCCGCCTCGTCTGCCGGCTTGACCCCGTTGGCGGCGTTCGCCCAAAGCCCCTTCTTCGCCTGCCGCGCCTTCGCCTCCAGACGTTTCAGCTCGCCCAGCCTGCCGTTGCCCGCCGGAGAAACGGCCGCCTGCGCAAAGCCGTTCGACACGAGAACCGCCTGCGCCCACACCCCGTTTTTGCCGACGACCTGCGCGTAGGTCACGCCGGTTTTGTCTTTGGCCGTATACTGCGGGCCCGCCGGCACCGCATAGCCGTAGAGCGTTACGTTTTTGCCGACGAACGCCTCTTTCAGCGCCGCCACGGCATTCAGTTGTTCATAGGAGGGGACGAGGATGTTATCCAGCCTGTAGCGCCAGTCGTTATCCATCATGATCAGCGTGCCGCTCAGGACATTGACCACCTTGCCTCTGCCGATAACGACCATGCCGCCCACGGCGGACTGGCCGGTCTGCGCCGCTGCGGGCAGAACCGCCATCATCATCAGGGAAAAACAAAAAATCCGAATGACCCGTCTCATAAGAAACGGTTCTAGCACATTTCAGGGAAAATTTAAAACGGGTTTAGCGAGCTCAGGCGACATTGCCGAGAACGGCCTCGAGCTTTTCGGCGGCCTTTTTCTCGTCGATCTTCTCGATCGCGGCGACTTCGCGGGCCAGACGCGCCAGCGCGGCCTGATAAATCTGGCGTTCGCTATAGGACTGCTCGCCCTGGTCGTCGGCCTTTTTCAGATCACGGAGAACTTCCGCGATGGAGACCGGATCGCCGGAGTTGATTTTTGCTTCATATTCCTGCGCGCGGCGGCTCCACATAATGCGGCGCACCTGCGAGCGGCCCTGCAGCGTGGACAGCGCGTCTTTCAGGCGGTCTTTGGAAGACAGCTTGCGCAAACCCGAGGCCTTGACCTTGGTGACCGGCAGCTTGAGGCGCATGCGGTCTTTTTCAAAACAAATGGTGTAAAGGGTAATGGACAGGCCGGCGATCGTCTGCTCTTCGACGCCTTCGACCTGACCGACGCCATGCGCCGGATAAACGACGAAATCGCCCGCGACGAAGTCGAGCTTCTCGACCTTCTTTTCAACGATCTGCTTTTCAACGGCCTTTTCCGGCGCCTCGACAGCTTTCGAGGCCGTTTTCTGATGGGGGGCTTTTTCTGCCGTTTTCTTTTCCGCCCTGGCAGGCGTCTTGGCGGCGGCCTTCTTCTGCGTGCCGAGGGTGACAGCCGACTTTCCGTTCCTGACGGTGACTTTCACGGATGTTACCGCCTTATTTGAAGACGGAGCTTTAACACCAGCAGTCTTGCTTGTCTTTTTCGCTGCCTTTGTTTTTGCCACTTTTGTCATCGTAACCTCTTTCCTGCACAGTAAATTCTGTCATTTCATATAGATAACAGCTATATTTCCTATACTACCGGAAATCCCCGCTCTTTGGCGGGCGAGCTGATACCTGTCATGACTATAATCGAAATATCATAAAAATTCAAGCATTTATTAAAAAAAAGTTAATTCTTGTAACCATATGAAAACAATGGATTTGGCGGGGGGCAATCGGGCTTGCGGCCTGTCCGGCATAGCGCGGGGGAATCGCAAAGATATATTGACATAAGAAAAAACGCACGGTCTCTGCCCGGTACCCTTTTAAACAGAGGACTTATTCAGAATACAGTAGAGAAAGGGTAACGCCATGACCCAATGCGGTACGCAGCAGAAAGAAGTTCAACTGCCCCGCAAAGGCGGCGTCACCCCCGTGACGTTCGGCGCGCACAAGGTCGAAATCGACGACGCGGCAAAGACGGTCACCGCCTGCCCCGGAAAAGGCATCGCAATGGACACCGCCGCGGCCGCCAACGACAGCGCGCAGGTCAGCATCGGCGGGAATTTCAACACCGTCGTCCTGAAGGGCGTTTCCGTAGGCCGGGCCTTTAGGGCAGGGCATTTTGCTTGCTTTTCGCCTGCAAATTATACTATTTTCCGCCCATGTCCCTGCCCGACGCCTTTAAGGATGAACTGCGCGCACGCGTTCCCTTGTCCGATATTATCGGCAAGCGGATGAAGCTCGTCCGTGCCGGCCACGAATACAAAGGCTGCTGCCCCTTCCATAAGGAAAAAACCCCTTCTTTCACCGTCAACGACCAGAAGGGCTTCTATCACTGCTTCGGCTGCGGTGCGCACGGCGATTCCATCGGCTTTCTGATGAACCACGACAATATGTCGTTCATGGACGCGGTCGAGCAACTCGCCAGCCTCGCGGGCATGCAGGTGCCGAAGTCCAGCCCCGCCGACGAACAACGCTACAAACAGCAATCCGGCCTCTACGATCTCATGGAAGCGGCGACGAAATACTACGAGCAGCAGCTCAACGACAAAAAGAACAAAAATATCCTGCAATATCTGAAGGAACGCGGATTATCTTCAGACGTCATCGAAAGTTTCCGCCTCGGCTACGCGCCGGATGGTGACGCCGACGATTTGCAAAAATCCCTGATCAAAGCGGGCTTCACAACGGCCGATCTGCTGGACGCCGGATTGTTTAAAAATTCTTCGCGAAAACAGGGGGATGTTTATCCGTTCTTTAGAAACCGCGTGATCTTTCCCGTTCTCGACGTACAGGGGCGCGTCGTCGCATTCGGCGGGCGCGTGCTGCCCGCCGCGCACGGCGGGCCTGCAGGCAAGGACGCGCCGAAATACATCAACTCGCCGGAGAGCGTGATTTTCCACAAAGGCCGCGGACTTTACGGTCTCTCCCGCGCGCGCAAGGCGCTCGGCAGCGGCAAGGTCGCCGTGGTCGTCGAAGGCTACATGGACGTGATCGCGCTCGCGCAGGCGGGCTTCAAGGCCCCCGTCGCGCCGCTCGGCACCGCGCTGACCGAGGAGCAAATCGAGGCGCTCTGGAAAGCCATGCCCGAAGACAACAAGACGCCGATCCTCTGTTTCGACGGCGATGCCGCCGGACAGCGCGCCGCCGCCCGCGCGATGGAGCGCGTGCTGCCGATCCTCAAACCCGATCATTCTGTTAAATTCGCCTTTCTGCCCGAGGAGCACGACCCCGACAGCCTCCTCAAGGCCGAGGGCCGTCCGGCGATGGAGCGCGTGCTCAAAAACGCCATCAGCCTCTTCGACATGATCTGGCAGGAATGCGCCAAGGGCCGCGACATGACGCAGCCGGAGGTCAAGGCGGGTTTTCGCGCCGCTTTAACGAAACGCGCGCGCAACATCGCCGACCTCTCGGTGCAGAAGTTCTTCATGAGCGAGATTAATCAAAGGATCGAGGGAACTTTTCTTAACCGTAAAACAGCCGTGAAATCTCCCGCCAAAAAGGCTTACCACAAGGGAAAACCCGTCACGCCGGGGCTCAATACGCCCTACCGTCCGGACAGCGTCAGGGTCGCGCCGGTCAAGTCCCGCAAGAGCCGCCAGCTCGACCGGATGCGCGTGTTGCTCGGCCTGATGATCAGCTATCCCGCCCTCTACAGCGAGTTCGGCGAGAGCCTCGGCATGTTGCCGATGGCGGATACGGAATATGACAATATAAGGCAGGCGCTTATTAATCTTCTGGATATGCACAACAACCTTGACTATCAGGCTGTTAAACAACATCTTAGTGAATCAGGGCATGGCAAAATTTTGGAGAATATATTCAACGACGCATTGTATCTTCATGCAGGCTTCATAAAGCCGGGGCAGCCGCTGGACGTCGCCCGTCAGGCCTGGCAGGACGTGTGGGATATCGGCTTCAGAGGTGCGAAGACAGCCTAACAGGACATACGCAATCCTGAAATAGTTCAGGGTCGCAGGATTTTTTATCAGGAGACAATCCGCGAATGGTCGCAAAAGCAAACGAAGAGATCGAAACGGAAGACCGCGAAGACGGCGACGACGGCGCGTTGCAGGGCGTGCTGGCCAAGATCGTCAAGAAGATCGTCGCCAAAGGCAAGGAGCGCGGCTACGTCACGCACGACGAGCTGAACAAGGCGCTGCCCGAAGGCGACTTCACGTCCGAGCAGATCGACGAAACGATGGCGATGCTCGCCGACATCGGCATCAACCTCGTTGAAGAGGAATCCGACGTAGACGACGACGCCGCCGCACCCGAAAAGCTGGAAAAAGAAGAGGAAGAAGGCGCCAACGGCAACCTCGCCAAGACCGACCTCGGCCGCACCGACGATCCGGTGCGCATGTACCTGCGCGAAATGGGCTCGGTCGAGCTGCTGTCGCGCGAGGGCGAAATCGCCATCGCCAAACGCATCGAAGCAGGCCGCGAAATGATGATCGGCGGCATCTGCGAAAGCCCGCTCACCATTCAGGCCATCATGACGTGGCACAAGGCGCTCGAAAACGGCGAAATGCCGCTGCGCGACATCATCGACCTCGAAGCCATGTACAGCGACAGCGGGCCGGACGGCAGCGCCTCCGGCGGCTTCGACGAGAAGAGCAAGGCCATACAGGCCGCCGTCGCCGAGAAGCTCGACAAGAAAGAAAAAGAACGCGAGAGGGAAGAAGCCGCGCGCAAAAAAGCCGCCGCCAAGAAAGCCCGCAGCGAAGACGACATCCTCATCGAGGACGACGAGCCGCAGAAAACTTCGGATGACGACGCCGACCTGGACGAAAGCAACCTCTCCCTCGCCGCGATGGAAGAAGAGCTGAAGCCGCAGGTCATCGAAACCTTCAAGGCCATCACCAAGGCCCACAAGAAGATGGCCAAGGTGCAGGAAGAACGCCGCGGCCTGCTCGATGCCGGCGAGGAAGTGCCCAAGCGCGTGCAGGACAACTGGCGCAGGGCGCGCGTCGATCTCGTCGACCTCATGCAGTCGGTGCGCCTCAACGTCTACCGCTCCGAACAACTGATCGACCAGCTCTACACCATGAACCGCAAGCTCATCGGCTTCGAAGGCCAGATCATGCGCATGGCGGTCGACTCCGGCGTCAGCCGCGAAGACTTTTTGAAACAATGGCAGGGCGGCGGCGATCTCGACCCGCGCTGGATGGCCAAAGTCGCGAAACTGCCCGGCAAGGGCTGGAAGAAATTCGCCGACAGGAAAAGCGAAGTGAATGACGTGCGCGAGGAGATCGAAAAGATCACCCACACCTTCAACCTGCCCCTGAAGGAATTCAAGCGCATCGTCCACACCATCCAGAAGGGCGAGCGCGAAGCCGCCCGCGCCAAGAAGGAAATGGTCGAGGCCAACCTGCGCCTCGTCATCTCCATCGCCAAGAAATACACCAACCGCGGCCTGCAGTTCCTCGACCTCATTCAGGAAGGCAACATCGGCCTGATGAAAGCGGTCGACAAGTTCGAATACCGCCGCGGCTACAAGTTCTCGACCTACGCGACATGGTGGATCCGGCAGGCGATCACCCGCTCGATCGCCGATCAGGCCCGCACCATCCGCATCCCCGTGCACATGATCGAGACGATCAACAAACTGGTGCGCACCAGCCGCCAGATGATGCACGAAATCGGCCGCGAGCCCACGCCGGAGGAGTTGTCCGAGCGCCTCGGCATGCCGCTCGACAAGGTACGCAAGGTGATGAAGATCTCCAAGGAGCCCGTCTCGCTCGAAACGCCGGTGGGCGACGACGCAGACAGCCTGCTCGGCGATTTTATCGAGGACAAGAACGTCATCCTCCCCGTCGAGGCCGCGATTCAGGCGAACCTGCGCGAAACCACCACCCGCGTCCTCGCCACGCTCACGCCGCGCGAAGAGCGCGTGCTGCGCATGCGCTTCGGCATCGGCATGAACACCGACCACACGCTCGAAGAAGTCGGCCGCCAGTTCTCCGTCACCCGCGAGCGCATCCGCCAGATCGAGGCGAAGGCCTTGCGCAAACTCAAGCATCCGTCGCGCTCGCGGCAGCTCAGGAGCTTTTTGGATACGTGATTGTTTCCCCCTCGGGAAACGGGGGGCCTGTAGCTCAGTTGGTTAGAGCAGGCCGCTCATAACGGTCTGGTCGCAGGTTCAAGTCCTGCCGGGCCCACCATATAACAAAACCCCCATCGGGGGTTTTGTTATATGGTGGGCCCGGTAGTCTCACTTGAGCCTGCCGGTTCACAAAATGGCAAAGCCATTTTGTGCGAGGTGCGCAGCACCGAGGCCGAAGGCCAAAAACATGCCCAAGCATGTTTTTGCAATTCCTACTGGACCTTTCAATTGACAATATTAAGGAATACAGTAAGTATATCTTCACAGCAAAAAAGGGTTTCATGTCCGAGAAAAGCATACCAAAGAATCCGCCATATAAGCTCACTCAAGAACAACTGGCTACAGTCCAAAAATGGTTAGGAGAAAAAGCAAAGGCAGATCATCACTGTGAAGTTTGCGGAAACGAAAATTTCACTATTTTAGAACATTTGGTATCCCCTATAAATTTCGGCGCAGGCTTTATAATAGGAGGCCCTGCTTACCCTCAGGTAATGGCTATATGCCCCAGATGCGGAAATACAAAATATTTCAACGCAATGTTAATGGGAATCGTTAAAAACGAGGTGGATGCTGATGTCAAATCCTCCACAAAATAAAACAGAAAGCTTTTCCTTACCCACAGCGAATGGATCGACAATCACCGCTGTATACGTAGAACGCAAAGTAAAGGTTTTTGCTGTTCATGAACCAGAGCTAGATAACATTTCTTATCTCAACACGATCTCGTTGCTAATTTTCTCAACTGCATCCTTTTTGCTATCTGTCGCTGTGAAAGATGGCTTCAACTCAGATGTATGGAGCAAACAAACCACATGGGTATCTATAGGATTATATATTCTTGGAGCAATGGCACTTTTTATAAAGAAAAGCATTGTTAAAAAAATAAAAGATGAATCTACGACAATGCAATAATCATTGAATTAAACAACGCTTAGAACGACTATACACCACAGTAACTTTACTACCCCCCATCCGCTACAATCACCCCATGACCAAAGACAAAAAGCCTCTCCCGATCAAAAACATCATCTTCGCCAAACGCCGCGCCGCCTTTCTGGCCTGCGCGCTCCTGCTCGTGATGGCGCCCTCGCCGGCGCGGGCCGGTTCTTCCGCGCCCGACTATGCCCGGTCCAAAGCCTGGCTCAGCCGCCCTTCCGCGCCGGCGCATGGCGTGGCGGTCTTCTTCATTCATCCGACGTCGTATCTTCTGCCCGTGACCGGAAATGCGCGCTATAACCACGGCGGGCTCGTCGCAAGGATGGACAAAGGCGTGATGCGGTTTCAGGCGGGCGTCTTCTCCGCATGCTGCGACATCTGGGCGCCGGAATACCGTCAGGCCAGCCTGAAGGCGATCACCGCCAATAATGCACAAGCCTATGCCGCCGACAATATCGCCTATGGAGATATCGCGCGGGCCTTTGGCGTTTTCGTCTCGAACCTGCACGGCCGTCCGTTTATTCTGGCGTCGCACTCGCAAGGCTCCATCCACGCGCTGCGGCTGCTCCAGCAACAGATCCTCGGCACGAAGCTCCAGCGCCGGCTCGTCGCGGCCTATCTGCCCGGGCTCGCCCTGCCGCAAACGATCGCGGCGCGCGGCCTGCCCGTTTGCCCGAACGCCGCCGCCACCGGCTGCGTGGTCAGCTGGAACACGGTGCGCGCCGGCTATGACGATAAAAGACGCCGGACGGAGGCCGTCATCTGGTGGGACGGCCGCTACCAGCCGGTCTCCGGCAGGCCGCTTGTCTGCGTCAATCCGCTGGACTGGCGCATCGGCGGAGATGTCGCGTCGCCCGGCGCCGTTTCCGTCTATGCCGCGCGCCGCGGCGGCCCGCCTTCCGCGCCGGTCGCGGCGCTGGAGAGCGCGTCATGCCAGAAAG
>JAJZFS010000109.1:0-35905 GCA_021805245.1 Pseudomonadota bacterium
CAGCGCGCCCCAGTTGAAGGTCAGTCCCAGAAAAAGCTGCGGCACCCATGTCACGCGTTTCATGCCGGGGTAGGCCGCGACCAGCAAAAGCGAGAGCACGCCGAGCAGTATGCCCGCGTAGGGCAGCATGATGAGAATGAGAAAGCTCAAAGCCAGCAGTCCGGCGAGGACTTGCAGCGCGCGCATGACGCTGATCTCTCCTGAGGCAAGTGGGCGCATTTGCGTTCGCTCGACGGCGGCGTCGAGTTTTATGTCCCATAAATCGTTAACGATGCAGCCCGCCGTGCGCATGAGAACGGCCCCAACGGTGAAAAGAAACAGTAGCTTGACTGTATGGAGCGAAAGGTGGGCAAAGCCGCCGCTTGCCAGAAGGATACTCCACAGGCAGGGCATGAGCAGCAGCCATATGCCGATGGGCCGGTCGATGCGGGTCAGCTTGATGTAGGGGTGCCATGTGTCCGGCGTTTTTCTGAAAACAATGCGCGCGAGATTGATGTCCGAGAACATGGTTTATTTTCTCCAGCCCTCATAATAGGCTTATGATAGAAACGTGCAAGGCAAGTGATCGTAACATGAACGACTACAAAAATCTGGTACGCCTCTTCGTTCCCGATGCGGACTATATCGCCGGAGAACTCTGTGCATTATCAGAGGGGCAGGCGCATTACTTAAGAAATGTGATGAGGCAATCCGCAGGCGATGCGCTGCGTGTGTTCAACGGGCGCGACGGCGACTGGCTGGCAACGCTCTCTGAAGTAAAGAAAAACAAAGCGCTAATAAAATTAGATCATCTTATATCTGAACAAAAACCAAGCCCAGATATCCGTGTGGTGGCATCTCCCGTAAAGAAGGATGCGTTCGATTTGATGATCGAAAAGTCATGCGAGTTGGGGGCAGCGAAGTTTATTCCCGTCGTTTGTGCGCACACGGTCGTACACAAAATCAATCAGTCGCGGCTGGAAGCGATCGCCATCGAGGCGGCGGAGCAGTGCGAGCGCAGCGACGTGATGGCGGTCCAGCCTCTGGTTGATTTGAAAAAATATTTTGAATCAATTGATTCAGATAGAAATATCATCTTTTGCATTGAGAGAAAAGAGGCGCCGTTGCTGGTCGATGTGCTGCGTCCTCGGCCAAAAAAACCGCTCGATATCCTGATCGGTCCAGAGGGCGGATTCACGGAAGAAGAAATTAATTCAATTATGGGAATAAAAAACGTGCATGCCGCCTCGTTGGGTCCACGTATTCTGCGCGCGGAAACGGCTTTGATCGCTGCTCTATCCGTCGCGCAGCTCTTTTCTTGAAAAAATATTTCAAAAATGGCGCAAAGTCTCTTGCGCAGTGCAGCAATTCGGAACATAATATTTAGTTGTTTTTTAGGCTGTTGCTCGATATTTCTTACATTCTCTGATATTTTTTTACCGTAAGAAGTTACAGCCTGTTTTTGAAAAATCGCGCTAGGAGAACGTAAGACATGTCAAGGCAGAGCCACGACATAAGCAAGGAGATTCAGGGCAAGGAAGATCTTATCGAATGGTTCCGGCAACATTGCAAGCCAGCTGACCAGCAGCTTGTGGGCGTGGAACATGAAAAGCCGCCGTTCTACCGCCAAAAAGGACATGCGCCCGTGCCTTACAAAGGCGTGGATGGAAAGCCCGGCCTCTACGATTTTCTCGAAAAGATGGTCAAGGAGCGCGGCTGGATCCCGAATTACGAGAAGGAAACGCTGGTCGAACTGCAAAAGGACGACGTCAGCTGGTCGCTGGAACCCGGCGGACAGATGGAAACCAGCGGCGCGCCGCTGAAAAACGTCCACCAGACGGCCAAGGAAACCGATGCGAACATCGCCGAAGCGATCGAGGTCTCGAAGTCTCTCGGCATCGGCATGGTGGCGCTGGGCTATCATCCGACGAACAACGGCGACCATATGCCCGAGGTGCCGAAGTCGCGCTACACCGCGTGGCGCGAATTTCTAGAGGAAAAGTATGCCGAGCATGCGACGGACGGCGTGAACTGCACGTCGGCGCTGCAGGTCAATCTCGGCTACGAGTCCGAGGAAGATATGGTTAAGATGCTGCGCGTGGCTTTGTCGCTGCAGCCGGTGGCGATGGCGCTGTTCGCCAATTCTCCCTTCAGCGAAGGCAAGCCAAGCGGTTATCAGAGCACCCGCAGCGAAGTGCTGCACGGCAATATGGGCGGGCGTCAGGGCTTCATGCTGCCCGTCGCCTTCGAGAAAGACTTCGGCTTCGAGAAGTTCGTCGATTATGCCATGAAGATGCCGCTGCTGGGCGTTTACAAAGACGATGTTTTCGTCGACGTCAAGGGCGCGACCTTCGCCGACTTCATGGAAGGCAAGGTAGAATCCCTGAAAGACCACAAGCCGACGCTCGCCGACTGGGAAAACCACCTCAACACCATCTGGCCGGAAGTGCGCGTGCGCGGCTATCTCGAAATGCGCGGCGCGGACAACGGTCCCGCCGAAATGATCAAGGCGCTGCCGGCCTTCTGGGTTGGTCTGCTCTACGATAAAAAGTCGCTCGACGCCGCCTATGAAATGGTGCGCGACTGGACGGACGAAGACCGCGAATATCTGCGCCGTCAGACGCCGCGCACCGGTTTGCAAACGCCGTTCATGGGCACCACGGTGCAGGAGCTGGCGAAAAACTGCCTCGCGCTGTCCGAAGCCGGCCTGAAACACCGCGCCATCAAGGACGACAAGGGCAACGACGAGAGCGTCTATCTCGCGCCGCTGCGCGAGATTGCCGAGAGCGGCAAAAACTGGGCGCTGCGCCTGCTCGAGCGTTATTACGACGCGTGGAAGGGCGACATCGACAAGGTGTTCGAAGAGCAGGATTACGCGCGCAACCCCTCCGTGCTCAAGACCCCGGCGCCTGCGGACGCGCCGAAAGCCGACGCGGAAAAAAGCGAAGTGCTGCGCCAGTTCGATAAAAACCGGTTAAAAGAAAGTCAGCCCAAGCCGGATCAAGCCAAGCCGGACGAGTTCAAGCAAAGCCAGCTCAACTCCGGGCAGTTCAGCCAGAACCGCTTCAGGCAGACAGGCTGATTTTTATATATAAACCACGTTGAGGATTTCGTAGGACTTTTCGCCCTTCGGTGTTTTGACCTCGACCGCGTCGCCGACGGTCTTGCCGATCAGCGCGCGCGCTATCGGCGCGGTGAAGGCGAGCTTGCCTTCTTCGTAGTTTGACTCGTATTCGCCGACAATCTGGTAGGTGTGTTCCGTCTCAGTGTCTTCGTCCACCACATGCACGGTTGCGCCGAACTTGACGGTTTCCCCGTCCATTTTGGCGGGGTCGATGACGTCGACGCGCGACATTTTATCTTCCAGCTCGCTAATGCGGCCTTCGATAAAGCTCTGGCGTTCCCGCGCGGCGTGATATTCGGCGTTCTCCTTGAGGTCGCCGTGTTCGCGCGCCGTCGCGATCGCCTGGATGATCGCCGGACGCTCTACGGTTTTGAGATTTTTTATCTCGTCCTGAAGCCGGGCGAACCCGGCCAGGGTAATGGGAACTTTCGTTGTCATCTAGAATAACCCTTAACCAATGCCAAAATAGCGGGTAAGGGGTTATTTTATGCAGGAAGGGCCAGGGATGCAAGCCCCTGTTGCTTGTAATTATATTTCAGGCTGTTATCATGTTTCAAACATCAAGGAGATAGCTATGCTGAGAGAAAAATTCACTGCCGACCTCAAGGCCGCGATGGTCGCCAAAGACGAGGCCGCCGTCGGCACCATCCGCCTGATCATCGCCGCTATGAAAGACAAAGACATTGCCGCGCGCACCGCCGAAAGCCGCGAGGGCATCGGCGACGAGCAGATTTTGTCCCTGCTGCAATCCATGGTCAAACAGCGCAACGAGTCGATCGAGATGTATAAGAAGGGCAACCGGCAAGACCTCGCCGATAAGGAAGCCGCGGAAATCAAAATCATCGAAAACTATCTGCCCAAGCAGATGAGCGAAGATGAAATCAAAGCCGCCGTCGACGCTGCCATCGCTGCCGCTGGCGCATCCAGCATCAAAGACATGGGCAAGGTCATGGGCACCCTCAAATCCCGATACACAGGGCAGATGGACTTCTCCAAAGCCGGCGGGATCGTGAAGGAAAAATTGGCTGGGTGAGCGGCATGAAAAGAAACAAGGTTTCGGCTAAAAAAAATCTCAGGATAGACGCGCTGCAGGACATGGCGCGGAAAGCTATCCATGCGCGCCAGTATGATGATGCCGGACAATATCTGGATGAGGCGCTTGAGATCAACCCGCGCGACGCCCAGACGCTGGCGTTGAGAGGGATGACGCTGTTCTGGCAGAACGATCTGCAACAGGCCATCGGTTACAGCATGCTCGCCGTCCAGTACGCGCCGCAGGAATTCCGCTACAAGCAAGGGTTTATCGCGTTGGCAAGTCCTGTCAAGCTTGGGCAGGCCAACCCGCATTTTGAAAAGGCCTTGATCGCCTGCTGTGATGATCCGCGCGTGGATTGCACGACAGCGTGGTCGCTATGGGGTTCGATGTTGATGACGCAACCGGGTTTCAAGGAGATTTTCAAGGTTTCGGAGGTAGGGGATATTCGCTCTTTCGATAAAGAAGTTTTTAATTCGGATGTGGATTTTTCGCCGTTGCTCTCGCCGCTGTTTCTGAAAGGGCTGCGCCGGATTGTCGTTTATGGCCGCCTGTTTGAAGATTTTCTAACCGCGCTGCGCGCTGCGCTGATCGCCGATCTCGACCGCGCCGAAAAAATCTTTTTGCCTGAAGCGCATGCCGCGCTTTCCGTCGCGCTGTCTTTTTATTGCTTCAACACGGAATATATCTTCGACGTAACGGAAGAGGAAAAATCCGCTGCGGAAAAACTGCGCCGACAAGTGGAGACGGATGAGAACGTTTCCGCAGACGCATCGCGCGTTGCATTGTGCGCCTGCTACTCTCCGCTCTATGCGCTGGCGAACGCGCAGGACATCGCCCGCCGCCACGCGCATTCCGCGGCGCGGGACGTTGTGCAGACGCAGATTTCCGCATGGGACAGGATTAAGAAAGCCGCCAGTGAGGTTGCCGCGCTGACGGAGATCAGCGACGACGTTTCAATGCGCGTGCGCGTGCAGTACGAGGAATCTCCCTATCCGCAGGTTATTTCCTTCGTGCGCGAGATTATCAACGAGGACGTTCCCGAGGCTTCCTTTGCCGGACAGGCCGCGCAGGTGCTCGTCGCCGGATGCGGCACGGGACGGGAAGCCTTTGAGCTGGCCTCGATTATTCCCGACGCGAAGGTGCTTGCCGTCGATCTCAGCCGCACGAGTCTCGCCTATGCGACGCTCAAGGCTGAAGAGTTCGGCCTTGGCAATGTCACGTTCCGTCAGGCGGACATCCTCAAGCTCGCCGCGCTGGAGCAAAGGTTCGATTTCATCAGTTGCGGCGGCGTGTTGCATCACATGAAAGATCCCGTGGCGGGATGGAAGGTTTTGAAAGACCTGCTTAAAGCCGATGGCCTGATGCGCATCGGCCTTTACAGCGAGCTCGGCCGCGCCGCCGTTGTCAAAGCGCGCGAGATCATCGCGCGCGGCGGGTACGATTCAACCCCCGAAGGCATGCGCCGCTTCCGGCGCGATTGCCGCGGATTGCTTGATCCGGAAAGCTACGGCACGATTACGGCGTGCTGGGATTTTTATCACATGTCGCGACTGCGCGATTACCTTTTTCACGCGCAGGAGCACAGGTTCGGCCTGCCGCAGATCAAGCATATCCTGCAGGACCTCGGCCTTGAACTGACGGGATTCAATATTTCCGAAGAGGTCAGGGAACGCTACCGCAAGGAAAATCCGGATGACACCGCATGTCTTGACCTTGACCGCTGGTACGCCTTCGAGCAGAAATATCCGGATACTTTCGGGTCGATGTACCAGTTCTTCTGCAGGGCTGCCGCTTAAAGGGGGCGAGTGACATGACACATGAAGTTTGCTTCTGGAAGGACCCCGCATGGATTGGTGCAGTTGCAGGTTTACTGGCTGCGATTGCGGCTATCATTAGCCTTCTGTACCAAAAGCTTCAAATTAGAGTTGCGATTAAAGAAAAATGGGTTAATGACTTTAGGCATGATTTAGCTGAAGTTCTTGAATGTGCAATGCAGGTGCTTCTTCTTAGTCAAAAAGCGTCACGGCTTGTCGATAAAATGAGAAAGAAGACAGCAACGGATAATGACTATAAAACGGAGAGAGAGCTTTATCAAAAATTTCGTGATTATGATGATAGGGAACTTGCATTACGATACAGACTTCTCCTCTTTTTGGATGTAAGGAAAAAACTGCATAATGATCTATCGGATAAGTTGCAAAGCTGGGTTGACCACGCACAAAAGTGGAGAGAGACGGTATTTGACGGGCATAAAAATGAGAAAGAAGTCGAAAGAATGATGGAGCGCGGAAAAGAGATACAAAGAGAAATTATTGAGGTAGGCCGTGCTATTATAGATGATGAATTAGGGATAGAATAGGTCTCACCCCCACCAGACCGCATAGCCTTCCGCGCGCAGGCTTTCCGCCAGCTCGGCTTCCATGGCGAGGGCGGCTTCGTAGGGCATCGGGTTGTAGACCGCGAACAGGTCGGGGCGCAGGTGCAGGCCGTATCTTTTGGCGAAGCAGTTTGATTTGTGGCCGTCCTTGTGGTTGAGGAACCGCTCGTAAGGCGAAAGGCCGGTCGAGCCGACGTAGAGGCAGGCCTTGGCGGGATCGTGATGGGGATTGGCGGCGCGGAACTTGCGGTTTTTGAGCACGCGCGGGTTCAGCTCAATCACATAAACGTTGTGATGATAAGCGGGCGCTTGCCTCTTGCGCTGCTTTTTTTCCTTGGCGGCGAAAAACTGTTCGGCGGTGAACATCACATCCTCCCGTCAAGAAGCATAACAGCAAGTGGTTAAAAAGGATTTAAACCCGCTGTTTCAAAGTCTTATGGCGGAAAATAAGGGCTTTGGCTTAAAGGCCAAAAGGGGTTAGTATGACCCCAAAACACGCCCAACAACAGAGGACAGGCCTCATGCGGATTCTTCTGGTGGAAGATGACAGGATGCTCGGCAAGGCGACGGCAGACGGCTTGAAAACCGCCTACGCCGTCGACTGGTGCCAGACGGCGGAGGACGCCGCCGAGGCCTTGCACACGACGGATTACGACCTCGCCATTTTCGACATCAATCTTCCCGTCAAATCCGGCCTTGATTTGCTGAAAGAGATGCGCGGGGGCAAGGACGACCGTCCGGTGCTTTTTCTGACGGCGCGCGACGCGCTGCGCCACAAGATAGAAGGGCTGAATGCGGGCGCGGACGATTATCTCACCAAGCCGTTCGACCTTGACGAACTTCTGGCACGCGTGGGCGCGCTGATCCGCCGCAGCCAGCGGCAGATGACGCCGCAGTCGCTGCAGGGCGGCATCGTGTTCGACAAGGCGGCGCACATTGCCTATAAGGACGGCAAGGCCGTTCCGCTCTCGGCGCGCGAGCTGGCCGTGCTGGAGGTGCTGGCGGGCAACGTCGGGCGCGTCGTCAGCAAGGCGCGCATCGAAGAGCATGTCTACGACTGGTCGGACGAGGATATAGAAAGCAACACCATCGAAGTCCATATCTCCGCGCTGCGCCGCAAGCTCGGCAAGACGTTCATCAAGACGATACGCGGACTCGGCTACATGATCCCGTCATGAACAAGAAGTCCTATTCCCTGCGCCTGCGCCTTTTGTCGCTGATCGGCATTCCGGTCGTCATGGCGGGCATGGTAATGGGCGGACTGGCGCTGCTCTCCACCTATCACGAGATCGACGAGGTTTACGACGCGCAACTGGCGCAGAACGCCAAGCTGCTCCTGCGCATGACGCAGCACGAGATATCCGACCATAAACGGCACGGACTCGACCTCGATGCCGAGGCGTTCGACTTTTCCCATTTTTACGAGCGGAAGATATGGTACCGCATCTGGCATCAGGGGCGGCTGGTGACGCAATCGCGCGCGGCGGACGCCTTCAAAGACATTGAGCCGGAGCCGACGGGCTATTCGCGGCACGACATCGGCGGCGCCCACTGGCGGTTTTTCGTCTATGTGGACCATAAAACCGCCATCACCGTCGAGATCGCCGAGAACAGCGAGGTGCGCATGGAGCTGATCATGCAGATCCTCGGCAGCCTCGTGATGCCCGGACTGATTTTTCTGCCGCTCATTCTGCTGATCGTCTGGGCGGGGACGACGGAGAGTCTGCGCCCGATCAGTTCCATCGCTGACGAGCTGAATTTGCGCAGCGCGCAGGATTTGTCGCCTCTGGCCGAGCAGAAGCTGCCGCGCGAGATCATGCCCTTCGTCGTGTCTCTCAACCGCTTGTTTCTGCGCGTCGCGGAAACGTTCCGGCGCGAGCGCGAATTCACCGACAATGCCGCGCATGAACTGCGCACGCCGCTTGCCGCCATGAAAACCCAGACGCAAGTGCTGGCGAAAAAGACCGGTGATATTCCCGATTGCAAAGAGGGGCTTGAAAACCTGCAAGACTCCATCAACCGCGCGAGCCAACTGGTCGAGCAACTGCTTTCTTTCGCACGGCTGCAAAACCAGAGCGCATTGCCGGAGGAGGTACATCTGTCGTTTCTGGCCGAAGAGGTTTTGCGCGAGATACACCTTTACGCCGACCAGCGCGGGCAATCGCTGGAGGCTGAGATCGAACAGGGCGTCTATCTGCAAGGCCATGCCGACGCGCTCGGCGTGCTGCTGCGCAACCTTGTCGACAACGCCATCAAATATACGCCGGAGGGCGGAACAATCACCGTTTCTCTTGCCAGGGCCGCGGAGGGCATTGTTTTGACCGTGACGGACAGCGGCTCCGGCATCGCCGCGGAAAACAAGAACAAGGTTTTCGAGCGCTTTTTCCGCGTCAACAAAAACGCGGGCGTAGGCAGCGGCCTCGGCCTGTCCATCGTCCGCTGGGTCGCTGACATGCACCATGCGACGGTGACGCTGGAAGACGCCGCGCCGCACGGGCTTGTGGTGCGGGTCGTGTTCGCTTAAGCCGCCTGTTTCAAGCTTTTCAGCCAGCCGTCGAAATCCTCCAGCGCCCGCGCCGTGTAGGCTTTCTTGCGGTCGCGGCCTTTGATTTTTGCGTCGATCGGCGGGAAGAGGCCGAAGTTGACGTTCATCGGCTGGAAGGTTTCGGCGTTCGCGCCGCCGGTGATGTGGTTGAGCAGCGCGCCCATCGCGGTCGTTACCGGCGGAACGATGGTCTCCCCCGCGGCGAAGCGTCCGACCATCAGGCCGACTGCCGCGCTCTCGACGTAGCCTTCGCAGCCGGTCACTTGCCCTGCAAATCTTAAACGCGGTTGGGCTTTAAGACGCAGCGTTTCATCCAGCAGTTTCGGGCTGTTGATGAAGGTGTTGCGGTGAATGCCGCCGAGCCTTGCGAATTCGGCGTTTTCAAGGCCGGGGATCATGCGGAAGATGCGCGTCTGCTCGCCGTATTTGAGCTTGGTCTGAAAGCCGACGATGTTGTAAAGCGTACCGAGCACGTTGTCCTGGCGCAGTTGCACCACCGCCCACGGGCGCGGGAATTGCGCCCTGTTCGGGTGGCCTTCGGGATAGTCGAGGCCGATGGCTTTCATCGGCCCCCAGCGCAACGTTTCCGCTCCGCGCTCCGCCATCACTTCGATCGGCAGGCAGCCTTCGAAGTAGGGCGTGTCTTTTTCCCATTCCTTGAATTCGGTTTTTTCGCCCTGCATCAGCGCGTCGATAAAGGCGTAGTATTCGTCCTTTTCCATCGGGCAGTTGATGTAATCTTTGCCTTCGCCCTTATCGTAGCGCGACTGGAACCACGCCTTTGACATGTCGATGCTGTCGGTATGGACGATCGGCGCAATGGCGTCGAAGAACGCGAGGCTGTCTTCGTTGCTGAGTTTGCGCACGGCCTCCGCCAGCGCAGGGGAGGTGAGCGGGCCGGTGGCGATGATGACGTTCTCCCACTCTTCCGGAGGAAGACCGGCGATCTCGCCGCGTTCGATGGTGATGTTGGGATGTTCGTTGAGGGCTTTGGTCACGGCATCGGAAAAAGCTTCGCGGTCGACGGCCAGTGCGGCACCGGCGGGCACTTTCGCCGCATCGCCGCATCGCATGATCAGCGAGCCTGCGCGGCGCATTTCTTCGTGCAGCAACCCCACGGCATTATATTCGGCATCGTCCGAGCGGAAGGAATTGGAGCAAACCAACTCGGCGCATTTGTCGGTCTGGTGTGCCTCCGTTTTGCGCACGGGGCGCATTTCATGGAGCACGACCTCTGCGCCCGCCCCGGCCGCCTGCCATGCGGCTTCCGATCCGGCGAGCCCGGCGCCGATAATATGTATGATTCGAGATGCCATGGGTTATGTTTATTGGTATTGGTGCTATTTTTCAATACATTTTAAGTATTTGATATATAATATTTTTTATTGTTTTAGTAATATTAGGGAAAATTAAATTTGACATATTATTTTTTATAGGAATAATCGCAGTGGAATACTTCATTTGGGCAAAAACAAATATTCAGAGGAGATGAAAATGAATTTAACAAGAGCATTCACAGCGGCTGTTGCAGGGGCTGTTTTTCTGGGCGTAGCTGGCATAGCTGGTGTAGGAGGCTATCAAGCCGTTACCGGAACTGGTTATTATCAGGAAAGCGCCGTGACGGCGACTGTCAATGACAAAGCCATTCAGATACAGGGCAGCGGAAAGAACAGCCAAAGCGTATACATGATTTATACGACCAAAGGTGTCTTTACGGATTCAGACAGCCTTGTAAAAGGCAAATTCAATTCATCCGACGTGTATAACGCGCTCGAGAAGGGCTGCACCTACACGTTCAACGTTCACGGCTGGAGAAACCACTTTTTCAGCATGTACAAGAACATCGACAGCCAGACCTTCGTTCCGACGAAGGCCTGCCCGGTGGCGCCGAAAATCGGCTGATGCCAAACAAACAGTCTCAAACGCGCGGGAGCATCCCGCGCCTATTTGTTTGTGGACAAAAAGGTGACTAGAGCTTCGGCGCGGCGGCTTTTTGCGCAGGCGCGCCCGAGGTGATCTCGGCGTTGATTTGGTTCTGGTTCTTGTGGCCCTTTTCGGCGACAGACGAGATGTGGTCGGCGAACGATCGCGGCAGGACCCCGGCGTCGCCCAGCGCTTTCGCCACGGTGTCGATCGGCGCGGCGGCGCTCAGCGTACGGTTGTTGCCGTTTTCCTTGAACGTGATATTGGCGGCTTGCAGCGCGTCGCGGACGCCTTGCGGATTCATGTCGTTTAAATGCAGCCGCGTTTTCACGAACAGCGCGTTTGTGACGAATTGGCTGGCTGAGGGCGTACCGTCTTCCTGCATGGATGTTACGGGCGAGAGCGGATAGGCGCCGAGGTTGGCGTCGGTGTAGGCGAAGGGCTCTTTCATTCCGAGAAGCTGCAGGCGTTCGGGCGAAAGCGCGTCCGTTTTGACTTCCAGCAGTCCGGCTTCGGTGGGCGAAAGATCGAGACGTTTTAATTCGGATTGCACGATTTCACCGGCGACGGCTTTGTCGAGCAGGGCATAGTGCGTGTTGTGGGTGCCGTCCGGCAGGTCGGTCGCCAGCGCCGTCGCGGCTTTCAGGAAGTCTTTCTCCGTCACGCCTTTCAAAGAAACGCGGAAATCGCCCTCGTTGTGTGTGCTTTCAAAATGCACGTCCTTAAATCCGGCGTGGGCGAGAAGTTCCCGCGCCGTTGTCTTGACGTAATCTCCGGAGCGTCCGTTGGCTTTCAGTTCGATATTGATTTCACCGCCGGAAGGATTGTTGGCTTTCGGCGATTGCAGGGTGATGCTTTCGACGTTTTTTCCGAGCGCGCCGCCGTCCGCGCCGGCATAAGAGTGCTGGTCGAGGTCCCACTTATTGTCGCTGGGAAAAAAATCGTATTCCGTCTTCGGTTTTTGCGCCATCTTGCCCTCTTGGTCTGTGCAATCAGTATTATTCTAGCGGCGCAAGGTAAATATATTATGAATAAAAGCGCGAAAGAGTTTTTTTACCAATATTTCAGTGCCTTAGGCTGCAACACGCGCCGCCGCCAGAGTAGGAAAAGCGCCATGCCCGCGTTGGAGCAGGTCAGCACCGCGGGGTAAAGCCATGTGGAGAGCGAATAATGCTCGATGGCGAGAAGGGATAGAAAAGCGCTACAACTGGAGATGAAATAGCTGCGCGAGGTTTCCTGATGCGGCCGCTCCCACGATTTGCGCACGCTCGGGAAGTATCCGGCCGTGTCGATCGCGCAGACGATGATCACCGACCAGACCGGCGTTTTTGTGGCGATCCACAAGGGGATGGTGGCGAGCGCGATGATCAGCGTGATCCAGTCGCTCCGTTTGATGTCGCGCGTGCCAGCCACCAGCGCGACGATCACCACGACAAAATTGGTGGCGGAGGCAAGCGTGCGCGCCCATGCGCCCGGACCCGCGCCTTTGGCGATTTGTGCCGCCGCGCCGACGCTGGAAATGACGCCCCAGATGAACCACGAAAACGCATGCGGCCTAGTTTTGCCCTGGAAAATGGAATGAAAGTAATTCGCGCGCGAAAGCAGCGTCAGCAGAGCGGAGAGGGCGCCAAGGATTTCTACATGAGACATAACTTTAGTGATAAGGCAGTTATGCGCCTTGCACCATCAAAATGTTGGCGCGTCCGTTCTTTTCCTGAAGCCTTTGCCCCGGCGGGCGCACCGCATTTAAGGTCCGGGCTATATAAAAATCATTAAATATCAAATATTTTTATGTTAAAATATTGAATATGCGCCGGGATTCAGGCCGCATCAGCGGCTTCCACCGTATCGAATGTAACGATCTCGTTAAAGAGCGTGCGATATTGCGTCAATGCACCGGCCGTAATGCCTAAAACGGCTATTCCCCCCCCCAGCAGCACGCGGATCCAGTTATCGGGGGCCAGAGACTGGGTCGTGTTGATGTATAACATGATGCAAACCATCGTGACGATGACCGGAACGGCCAGCGTGCGCAGGTAATCCGAGAGCGGGCACTCGAGACGGGGTAAAGTCAGCATCAGAATGCGCGGGAAATAGAAAAAGACCGCAAGGGTATAAGCCACAACGGCCCAGGCGATGCCGAACCGCGTAAAAACAAGCAAAGCGGCCGCGAAAAAAATGCAGAATTCGGTATTCAGGCGCAACTGAATGTCCGTGCGTCCGAGCGCCATCATGAAGGCGCCGGAAAAGGCCGTCATCGCCTGCAGCGCCGCCGCGGGTGCCGCAATCATGTACAAGGAGCCGGAGGGCAGCCATTTTTTCGACAAGAACAATTCAAACAGCGGATGATGCGCCGTCGCCACCATGCCGATGGCGGGAAAAATAAGTATCGCCTGAATGCGGGTGAGCAACAGAAAGATCCGGCGAATGAGCGCTTTATTGTCGCCGAGCGGCGCAATATGCGCATAAAGGACATATTCCAACGGCCCTGTAATAAGGCGCAGAGGCAGGCGCACGAACAGAAAGGCCATTGTATAAAAGCCCAGAAACCATGATCCGAGCATTTTGCCGATGATCAGATTGTCCTGGGATTGCGTCAGCGTCATCATGAAACTCGCCCCCAGAACATTACGCCCGAAAATAAGATGCTCTTTCAGGTCGCGCAGTTTAAGGACCATGCGGGGCCTAAAGCCGGCACGCCAGAAGGTCAGACAAAACCTCATGATATAGAGGGCGAGCTGCTGCGCAATCAGGGCCCAGGCGCCGCCCCCCTCGAAAGCGGCAATGATTGCGGCTATCAGACCGCAGGCGATTGCGACCGCTTCCGTCCAGGCGATGGTGCCAAACTTGTGGTTTTGACGGAGGTATGTCTCGGGTACCGTCGCCGCGGCTTGCGGGATAATGACGAGGGCAAGGGTCGTCACAAGAGGCCACAATAACGGTTCTTTGAAAAAGAAGGCGGCGAGCGGCGCGACCAGCATGACCAGCAGCGAAAAGCAGGTGCCGATAATGATCGTCAGCCAGAAACAGGAAGACCAGACATCCTTGTTTCCCGGCTTGTTTTCCGACCCGCTTTCCTGCCCGCTTTCAGGCGTGTCGCGCAACAGCGACTGCCCCACGCCGGCATCCGTGAACATCATGGTAAAGAGGACAAAAGGCATGGCCATCGCGACAACGCCGTAGTCGGCCGGCGACAAAAGGCGCGACAGAACGGGAATGACGAGAAGCTGCGCCATCATGCGGAATACCGTCACCGAGGACATCAGTGCTGTGCCGAAGGCGATTTTGCGGAAGGCCATGAGTCCCCTCCCATCTATTGGTTGATGCGCTGATCGTAGCGGTACGGACTGATATTGTCGGGATGCTGTGCGCGGTCCATGCAAACGACCCTGTCACGGAAGGAGCCGCGGTAGGAGTCGCTGTAACATTCCTCAAGGCTGCCGTATATGCATTGTGCGATGCCGACCGAATGGACGGCGCAAATACGCGAGCTGCCGTAATAGTAAAGGCGCGCGTCCTGATTGACGGCGCAAAAGCTATTGGGCGGCTGTGCGGCGTTCATGCACGACTGTACGTCGTTGTACAAGCATTGCGGCGGTATCCCCATGCCGACGACGCAAAAGTTCGCGGCCTCCGTCGTGCCGGAGGCGAGAGCAAGGAAGACTGTCACGAGTAAAAATTTGCGCATCTGATTAAGCTCTCTCTCCGCACGACGGCGGCTGGCACGTTAGTGAATAGTCGCTCCGGCGCCTATGCCGACTGCAGGGTTGATATATTGCTGGAAGTTCTGCTGATAAGCCTGATACCGCAGGGCGGCGCCGGTCTTGGGAACGAAAACGACGTCATCGGGCGCGAGACGCGCGTCTTTGGTCGGATCGGCGCCCTGCGTCGCGGCATAGTAATTGGCGACATAAACCTTTTCATTTTCGCCGGCGCCGCGGCGAAAGATCAGGACATCCTTCCGCAGGCCTGTCGGCTTGATGCCGCCGGCGCGGGCAATGGCCTGGTCAAGCGTGAGGGCCTGCCCCACGACGAGAAACTCGCCCGGGTTTGCAACTTCGCCGCTGACATATATCCGGATCGGCGCGAAGGAGCGGACGACCGTTGTAATGGAGGGGTTTTTGAGTATGCGTTTATAGGCTTTTTTGAGCATGTTGGTGATTTGCCCTGTAGTTTTGTTATAGACGTATAGATTTTCGGCGATTTTGGTGGAAATCATCCCGTCTGGATTGACCGTAACGGTTTCGCTCAGCTCGGGGTTCAGGTACAAATCGATGTCGAGAACGTCGCCGATTTGCACTCTATACGCGGGCAGCCTTTGCGCCGTCGGTGCTTGGGGTGCAACTGCTGTGGGCAGTGGCGGGACATTCGAGTAATTAGGGTCGGCTGCGCACGCGGAGAGCAGCAAAAGAGACGCAATGATAAAAATCGCGCCGGAGGCGGAGCGCAGTCCGTATTTTCTCGTTTGTTCTGTCATTTTTTTTCCCATTGTCAATTACTCGGTCAGTGTCAATTCTCTAGTAGGCTCCTTTGCGCTTCAAAACGACCAGGATCGTCTTGAAGAAAATGATCAGATCATTCCAAAGAGACCAGTTTCTCACATACCAGCTGTCGAGATAGACGCGCTGGCCATAGCCCGTGTCGCTGCGGCCGCTCACCTGCCATAGGCCCGTCATGCCCGGCCGCACCGAAAGGTATTCGTTTATTTTTTCAGCATAGTATTTTTTTTCATCTTCGACGATCGGGCGCGGACCCATGAGGCTCATATGCCCCTGCAGGACGTTGAAAAGTTGCGGCAGTTCGTCAAGGCTCGTTTTGCGCAGGAACTTTCCGATTTTCGTCACGCGCGGGTCGTTCTTGAGTTTATAAGTCTCCTCGTATTCCTTGCGCATATCGGGGTTGTTTTCCAGCAGATCGTGCAGCATTTCATGGGCATTGGTGACCATGCTGCGGAATTTCAGGCAGTTAAAGGGCTTGCCGTTTTTGCCGATCCGCGTGTGTCCGTACATCGCCGGTCCGCCGTCTTTTCTGATCGCCCGGGCGATCATGAGGAAAACGGGTGACAACAGCACAATCGCAATTGCCGCGCCGACCCTGTCCAGAACATCTTTCAAGAACAGGCCCAGCCCGGGAAGGAAGGATTCTCCCGATTCCAAAGCGATAATGCCATAGCCGAAAAATCTTTTCGGCGCCGTGTTGTAAAGGAAATATCCTTCCGCCGGCGGTACGTAAGCGAAGCGCGCGCGGCTTTTTTCAAGTTGCGAGAGAATTTCCGCATGCGCCGCGGTTCCGCCATCGGGGCAGAAGAAGATATAGCGGCCCGCGCGGATAATTGGCTCGAGCGTCGAACAAATGTGCGCTTTGGGATAAAGCTTTTCAAACTCCCTGATTTGCGCTTCCGTGGCGTCGAGCAAGTGCGCCTGTTGTACATCATATATTAGATAGCCTTCCGCTTTCAGCGCGGGGGCAAGCTTGAGGACAGCTTCGTAGTTTCCCACCAGACCGGTCGGAACGGCCCAAAGTCCGCGCTTCATCAAAACAGCGCGGGTCAGCCAGCGCGCGAGCATCAGGCAGGGCGGCATGAAAAGCCACAGCAACAGATTCGGCGCCAGCGGGACTGGCATTTGCAAGATGTAAATGATCAGCGACGACAACGTGAAAGCCGCAAAACTTGCAAGCAATATATGTTCGACCTGCAGCCACCACGATGCCCGCAGGGTATAATGCCCCTTTGCCGCGAAATAACACATGCAGGCCAGAAAGAACGGAACAGACAGGAAAAATAGCCCGGAAGCCGGCCAGAGGGGAAATATGACCGAAGCGCAAAGCGCGGCAAGTCCGAAAGCGAGCAGGCTTGCGGCGCCGTCAGCCAGAAGGAGGCCGGTAGCTGTGTGTTTTGAAGCCTGCGACATCATATTGCTCTCGCGTATCTTATGGCTTCGCTTGTGGCATCAAGGCCCGTTTTCTTCTTCTGCCATTGCCAGGCCGAGGAAACGATCGTCTGCAGGTCGGAGTAGAGGGGCTTCCAGTCGAGCAGTTTGCGAGCTTGTGCGGCGTCGGCCACCAGCCTGTGCGGATCTCCGCTGCGGCGCGGGCCGGAGCGCGTGGGGATGGGCCGTTTCGTGATGCGCCGTGCCATGTCGACAACATCCTGCACGCTATGTCCTGAACTGGTTCCGATATTGAGCGTCAGCCGCGCATTCCGTTTGCCGATATGGCGCAGGGCGAGAATATGCGCTTCGGCGAGATCCTGTACGTGAATGTAATCCCGAATGGCGGTGCCGTCCGGCGACGGATAATCCGTGCCGAAGATGCCGATTTCCTTCATGTCGCCGGAAGCGACGCGCATCAGCAGGGGGATGATGTGCGTATCCACTTTATAGGCGGTGCCGATTTCTCCGCTCATGTCCGCGCCGGCGGCATTGAAGTATCTCAGAATGGCGTAATCGAGATTATAGGCCGCCGCATAGTCGCGGATCATATTCTCCATGGCGAGTTTCGTATGGCCGTAAGGATTGACCGGACGCAACGGATGGTCTTCAGCAATGATGTCGGCTTCGGGCGTGCCGTAAACCGCAGCGGAACTTGAAAACACCATTTTGCGGATATCATTTTTCCGCGCAACATTCAGCAGACAGAACGTGCCGAAGACGTTGTTATCGTAATATTCGGATGGTTTGATGACGGATTCGCCGACCCGGATGAGGGAGGCGAAATGCATAATGGCTTCTGGCCGGTACAACTTTATGACTTGGGTCAATCTTGTCTGGTTGCGGATATCGCCGATTTCCAGCGGTCCCCAGCGGACATGATCTTTATTGCCTGAACATAAGTTATCATAGCTGACAGGGTTATAACCATTGGCGGCAAGCGCTTTGCACGCATGGGAGCCGATGTAGCCGGCACCACCGGTGACGAGAACGGTGTTGTTCATTTCTCCATTCCTCAAAAAATGGCTGTTTTCCTAAGAGCTGATTAAACGTTTCCGCGGAACCTTGGTTCCGGTTTTTGCGTCGCGCTTCTGTCATTCTTTTGGCGTACATCCTCGGTATTACTTTTTGATTTGCAGAACGAGACGAGCCAGAAGAATAGCAGCGGTCCCATGCCGTATGGCCCCAGCGTGTCGACCTCGAAGGGCGAGCGGAACAAAAACAGGAAAGCCAGGCCGAAAGCGAGCCCCGCCCCCAGGGTCATGCCCTGGCGCCATACCCGCGCAAAGCTCCCGAAGCAACTCGTCACCAGCATCCATGCCATGAGCAGGGCTCCGGCCATGCCGAGGTCGACGAAGGTCTGGATGAAAAGATTGTGAAAGTGAAAGCCGGTTGCGTTGGTGATAAAAAATTCTCGCCAATACCATTCGGCCGCGGGCCTCCCGGGTATCCAGAAAGCGGTATAGCCGTAGCCCAGAACCGGATGTATCAGCCCGTTTTTTATCCCCTCGGTCCAAAGGTATGTGCGGCCCGTCAGCGTCGAGTCCTTGCCAAAGGTGCCGAGAACCATGCTGATGACGTCGAAACGGGTCGCGATGATGATGAGACCGCATACGAGCAGGCTCATAATAGCCCCCGTCAGCGCAAGCCCCCGCAACTGGCGCGGAAGGCGCATGAGCAGGGTGACGCCGGCCCCCAGACTTAGCACCAGCGCCAGCGAAGCGATCGATGTCGCGGACTTGCTGAGCACAAGACAGACGGCGCAAAGCCCTAAAGGCAGGAGAACGAACATGAGTTTTTCAAAAAACGTCGTGCGGGCGGTAAGCATAAGAAGAGATAGATAAATGCCGATTTCCGCGAAGAAGCCCACTTCGTTTTTGGAGCCGAAATATCCCATCAGCGCATCGGCTTTGGTCAGATAATCCTGAGCGTAAATGCCGCTCGCCAGCGTGATGCCCATAACGATGGCGATGCCGAGGATAAGCCCTTTGATAAAAGGTTTTACCCGCACAATCCGTGTCATGATGACGGCGCTGACGGCCAGCGTCAGCAGTTCCGCTCCGTGGTAGATGCTTGTCGACGGATAATCGGACCAGAAGGCGGAATAGCAGGCCAAGAGAGGAAAAATCAGGGCCGCGAACAAGGCGGATGACGGACGCAGAATATAAGCGCCCTTGTAAAAAATATGCCTGAACCACAGCAGAAGAAAAACCAGGATCGGAAAAACCGTGAACAGGGAGGAAAAGGCCATGATGACCGTCGACAGGGCGACATAGAGCATGGCGGCAAAGTCGGGAATGCAAGGATAGGCGCCTGTCTGCGCGCGCCGGCGCGGCAGGACTGTTCCGGACAGGGGATTTTGCGCGATTTCGGTTACCATGCGAGACTCCTGTTGATAAAGCGGGCGACGGATCTATGTCGCAGCAGGGCCGGAATGATCCGCATCGAGAACTGTTGCGCCGCGGCCGCCGGCAAAAGAGTGCCGATCAGTCTCACGAAACGCGGGACGGGGAAATTCTTTTCTGCGATAAGCTGCCTGATTTCCTTCACGTACGGCGATTTTCCGCCCATGACCTCTATAAGGTAGAGATTTTCAAACGTCGCAAAGGACTTGAGGTCGAAAACTTTGTTGTATTCCTCGAGCTTGCCGAATATCTTCAGCGTCGTGGCCGTGCGGATGCACTTCCAGCAAACGCCGCAATTCGCAATGCCGCCCGGCGCATTGTGTGGCGACACGCAGACATCGAGATAATGGCGGCTTTCCTCGATCTCGGTCACGCGGCGCGTCTTTTCAACGCGGCTGTGCTGCCCGCCGCTTCCCATGCACTCGAGGCGCTCCGTGCCGAGCAGGGGAAGTATGACGGGTTCGAGATGCGACATGTTGGAATCCGGCCCCAATTTGGTCTCCGACAGCGGATAGCCGGAGGAGTAGAGGAACTTGCCGAATGCCGCCTGCATCAGCAGCGCGACGGCGGTGTTGCGCAGCGTATGCGTCAGCTCGAATTTCTGGCCCATGAACTCGTCCAGATTGGAATCAACGGCGACCGCCGGTTTGCCCAGTTTTTCCGCGCAGTCCCGCAGGCGGGAAAAACGCCTGAGAAACAGGGCACGGTCGGCGTCCGGCGCCTTTTGCCCGTGGGCGCCGACATTGTTAAAAATGAAGTGCGTCAGGCTGAAGTCGTCCGGCACGCGGCCGTGCGAATGATCGTAATAGTTGCAAAAAGAATCCACGCCGCCTGAAAATCCGGCTGCAACGCCAGCGCCGCCTGTTGTCGCGGACGTAAACGTGTCGGGAAAAATGTTTGTGACGCGGGGCTTTTCAAGATATTCGGAAAGGATCGGGATGAGCGAATAGGAAAGATTATAAAATAATTTTCCCGACATGGGGCCTTTCAGCCGGATGTTTTCTCCCCGCAGGATGGCGGGGATAAGGCTTGCGACGACAAAGGCATCAAGCGTATCTGCAGCCAGATAATCCTTGTAAGTATCCTCAATCTCGAACCACAGAGTCTTAACGTCTTCCCCGATCCGGATGCCGGACGCAATCCGCGCTCTCCCGTTGCCTGTCGAAACGACGGGCGGGTTGATGATGATTTCCTCCGAAACTGTTTTCGCGTTCGTGTTCGCGGGAACGGTTTTGAGGACGGCGGATGCGGACTCCTCCATATATGAATTTGCGTCACGTGCTAAAATACTATTCACCGTTGCCATATTGGTTTTCCTTTCCGGTTGAGAAGAAACGGGATGATTTTCCGCGCACGCACCCATACGGGCCGCCATAAATGACGGATGGCGCGGGGGGACGCCGCCGCCGCCCGCAGCGCGGACGGAAGATTGCGGCTCTTGATCGCGTCTACAAGGTATGCGTAGGCATAAGCCTCTTTCAAATTGATTTGCCGCTTTCTTTGCGCCTTCGCGGCGGCGAGGGGGAGCTTGTGCAGTGAAAGAAGCCGCGTGTCGTTTGCGATGATTTTCAGGATATCCGCGCCAGTCAGGCGGTGCGAGGCGGATCCGGCGCGGGCGGTGTATAGGTAGCCCTCTGTTGGATCGATGATGCAGCGCGCGCCCGCGACGAGTGCCTGCGCCAGCAAAAAATAATCCTCGCCAATGCGCAGGTCTTCCTGATAACGAAGCTTGTTACCGTGCAGAAATTCCGCAGAGATGAGCGGTTTCATATAACCCAATGCATAACCTCCCGTAAACGACTGGTTGCCGGCAATAAAGTCGGCCAGCCCAAGCAGGGGAAGACGTGCCAGACGCGCGGGCGTGAACATCGGGAATATTACGCCGTCGCTTTCACGGTAGACCGAAAGATTGTCCACAACGATATCCGCCTTTTGCGCGGCGGCCAGCTTCATGAGACGCGCCAGCCGGCCCGGCAGGAAAGTGTCATCGCCGTCGAGAATGGCGATCCAGCGGCCGGAGGCACGCGCGATGCAGGCATTTCGGGCGGCGCCGGGGCCGCTGTTGCTGCAGAGCCGGATGCATTGCAGGCGGGGATCGTTTATCCGCGAAAGGGCTTCCCATGTTTTGTCCGTCGAGCCGTCATCGGCCGCGATGACTTCTATTGCAGCGGCCTGCGCAAGAGCGCTGTTCACGGCTCTTTCAATGTAACGTTCCACGTTATAGGCGGCAATGATAATGGAAATATCAGGGCGCATGATGTCTCCTTATCTATACTGTTCTATTTTATCATTGCCCATCAGCCGATATGCGACGCCGGCGTGCAATGCGCCGCGCAGGCTCCAGAACCGCATCGGCCTGGTGCGCAGGAGATTAAGCAGCGCCATGAGCAGGCACAGCGCGGCTTTGCCGGCGGCGACCACTGTTTTTTCCGCGCGTTTCAAAAAGCCGGGCGTGGTTTCCAGCAGCAAAAGACCGTGGGTCTGGCCGAACCTGAAGCGCCGTTTCAGCAGCCAGAGAAAACTCTCGCGCTCTTGAGGCACTTTTTCCGTTACAATGGCGTCTCTTGCATAGGCGATGCAGCTGCCGTCTTGAACGAGCGTATGGAAGTAGGCGGTATCCTCTCCGCCGCACCGCCCGAGATCTTCGCGAAAACGCAACGTTTGCGCCGTAATGCGTTTTAGAAGAACGTTGCCCGCGCCGCCGCTGACGATTTTTCTGTTTTTCCACACCGGCAGCGAGGAGTGAAAGTCTCCGGTTTTCATCCATGCGGGACATTCGGCACGGTAGACGGCCCGCACGGGTCCCAGCACGACGTCGGCTCCGGTTTTTTCAAGCGTGTCGGTCAGGGCGGCCAGCCACTGCGGGCTCGCCACTTCGTCGTCGTCGATAAAGGCAATCAGCGGCGCTGTCGCCAGTGCGAGACAGGCGTTGCGCGCAACTGAAATGTTGCGGGCGGGAGCATGCACATAGGCGCATTGCAGGGAATGATGCCGTGCAACGGCCATGACAGCCGCCCGCGCCGTCGGGGCATCGTCATTGTCGGCGACGATAACGCGGATTTTTCGGGCAGGGCCGATGCTTTGCTGCGCGATAGAGGCGAGCGTTGCGGCGATTTGGGGGCGGCGGAAGGTGCAAACGCAAACATCGATGTCGGCTTGCGCCAGGGGAGGATTTTCCGTCATGTTGCTCTCCGTAACGCCGCGAAAAAACCGCTCATAAACCCCGACGACCAGCCGAGATGCATCAGCATGGCGGCGGGACCGGCCAGAACAATCTCCGCCCGCCGCGCGCGGATGCCTAAAACGAGGCCGTAAGCAAGGCAGATGGACATCCATAAAGCCGCAGGCAGGGCCGCAATCCACGAAATCAGGGCGGCCGGTGCCAGCAGGAGCGCGGGTGCGACAGCCAGAGGGAGCATTTGACGCAAACGGGGAACAATCCGGTGTTTGACGACGGTGCGCGCACGGCCCTGCCCGAAATGGAAGTACTGGCGAAAGAGAAGGTGCGGCTGTGCGCGCGGATAATAGGTGAGCGCCGTTTTTCCGGTCAGCCATATTTTATATTCCGCGCGGTGCAGGCGGATGTCCAGCTCTGCATCCTCGTTGTGGGAGAAATTTTCATCATAGCCGCCCACAACGCGGAAGGCTTCAAGGCAGACGAGCGCATGATGCCCGTGATCGACCCATTTTCCGGTGCCGGTTACGCGCCGGTGCGCGGCGCCGCCGTTGCCGAGAAGGGAGTTCTGCGCGGCGGCTGCGGCGCGCTGAAAGCCCGTTTCCCCGACGGTGTTCATAGAAACGACCACGGCGGCAGCGCCGGTGGCTTCCTGCTCCGCGACAAGTGTCTGGCAGTAATCCTTCGGATAATCCGCGTGGGCATCCAGCCTGAGAAGCCAGCGCGCCTTACGGCCATAAGTTGCGGCCGCCAGATTGACGGCTGCGCTTTGCAGGCGTTTCGGGTTGTGCAAATACCGCACGTTGGGAAACTGCGCCGCCAGTTTTTGCGCGATGAGCGGCGTCTGGTCCGAACTTCCGCCGTCGGCGATAACAAGAAGAAACGACGCCGGAGAAAAATTGTCGATGATATTGCGGACGACGCCCTCGAGATGACGCTCCTCGTTCAGGCAGGGGATGACGGCCAGGAGTTCTGGTTCGTCGTCGCGATGTTTGGCTGGTTCACGCATAGGCATGCTCTTTTGCCGGCAGTTGCAGGGATGTCAGGTAGCTGACAAGGGACTGACAATCTTGTTTGTCATGACGCCACTGCGCGCGCGGCGTTTGCGCGACGCGTTCTTCGAGCGCGCGATAATGATCTGCCGTGAGCGTGTCTAAGAAGCGGGGCAGCGATATGTGCAACGGCTCCTCCAGCGTCACGCCGATTTTAAGCCGCTCCAGAAAACGGCCCGTGAACACGGTTTTCAAAGCGATCGGAACGGCATTGAACAGGCCGCCTTCATAAAGCCTGTTGGGCAGGAGCAAGGCTGAATTGCCCCCTTCTTCATAAAAGTCCACAGCCCAGATAAAATGAACGTCGCGGTATATTGCGGGCAGATCATCCGGCGATTTATATGCGCCGGCATAATATATTCCGGGCGTGCGGGAAACGACCTCGTGAAAATCTGCGAACTGATCGAGAGCGGGACGCCCGCGGATAACGATCTCCACCGCGCCATTGCTCCGGCAGGCAAGGTCGGCGAGAATCTGCAAGCTTTTGCGGCAACGGATAACGCCGAACCACCCGATCTTCCACGGCGGTCCTGCCGGTCTGGCCGGCCATGTATTTTTTACGGCAATTTTTCCTTGCGGATCATAAACTTTATTTTCTACAAGCCGCACGGGCGTGGCATAGCGGGAAAAGTACGCCTCTATAAATCCCGGCGAACTGGTAATGAGCGCAGCTGTCTTTGTAGAAAGCCAGGATTCGATGCGCCGGAGCAAACGTCCGGCCACGCCTTTGTCCAGAAGCAGGCGGTGAATATCGAGGCTTTCATAGACAAGGACTGGCTTGGGGCTGGCGGCGGCATAACGCGCGCCGATCGCAAGCATTTCAAGATTGCGGGCGATGATCACGTCCGTCTGCGTGAAAGCGGCATTGCGGATCGGGGATAATATATGACGCAAAACCGCCATGATTCTCTGTGCGAACCTGCCGTCATAGGTTCTTCCGAAATCGATCGGCACATGCCCGGCGACATCGTGCACGGGCCGCGGCGCGCGGCTAAAGCCCGCCACGGTGAGAGTGGCGCCGCCGTCGCGCAACATTGCGACGCGCTTGTGGACGGCCGCATCGGCCAGATCGTGCGCGAGATAAAGAATTTTCCGTTCCGTCATGGCTTCTCCTTGAGAGGCGTGTACTTCACCCATGCGACTTCCGCCGTCACGGGCTTTTGATAGACAAAATGCCCCATCCATGAATCTTCGACGGTTGAGCCGGACCATAGACTAAAATAAATGCGCGCCGCTTGTTCGGGTATGGGGGCTTTGGCGGGCGTTTCATGCACCAGACGATCGTCGACGTACCAGCGGATGGCTGTCGGGGTCCATTCAAAGGCGTAATCGTGGAAGGCTGACGAGGCGTCGTACTTGAGGGGGATGATGACGTGATCATATTTCTTCCCGTACTTCCAATAGGTGATTTCAACGGCATGCGTGTTCTTACCGAGGAATTCAAAATCGATCTCCTCATGCGATGGAACGCCCACGGGCGGACCGATATAAGTGAAGAAAGCGGTGTTCAGGCCGCTGCCGGCGGCCGCGCGCAGGCGGGCTGCATAGCGTCCATACTTTGTGCGGGTGACGCTGTGAATTTCGGAGCAGCCGTAGGGCCGCAATTTTCCGCCCTTATCCGAAAGGCGTAATTGTAAATTGCCATTTACGCCCGACAGGTCGTCCGCTCTCCATTCGCAAGATTGCCAGTCGCCGTTGGCCCAGCCGTTGGACGGATGCCAGCGCACAAGATCCAGATGCGGATAGGGTGAGAAAAAAGGCAACTGCTGAGCCGCGGGCGCGTCCCACCCCGCCACCACAAATATAAATAGCAAGGCGACGCCCAGATAGAAGATAAACGTTCTCATGATATTCCTGCCGCTTTTCGCATGTTTTTTTTCGGGCCTTCGACTGGATATAACGCTGTGCGCGGCTTACGGTTCCGCGCAGATAAAAAAATATTTCATTTGATAATGCGCTGATAAGTTTGTAGCGTTTCCATCGCTCAATCATAAAACAGTGAGGCACCGAATGTATTTTGAATTTGGTCTACGCGGACTGCTAACGGCGTTTTTCAGGAAGAAAAAAATCTTTCTCCTGATCTTTTCTTTTGCATTTCTTGTCGGCGGTTCTTATCTGCTGCACAAGCCTTCGATGTATGAATCGAAGGGCTCTTTTCTTATCAGGTTCGATCAGGGTGCATTGCCGACCACCGGCAGCGCGGATGACGGGCGTGCTATGGCGTTCTCCAGCGACGGACGCGAGGAGATGCTCCAGTCGAATGTTACGCTGCTCGAGAGCGACGATTTGCTGAAAGCGGTCGTCCGATCCGTCGGCGCCGAAAAAATATATCCCGGCATCGGCGCGGGGACGAAAGGCGCGGAAATGGCCGATCTGGCCGCAGTCGCCAGACTGCGCGCACAGGGTCTTAAGGTCGTGAGCGATCCGCGGAGCGAGGTCATCAGGATCAGCGTCTTCAATCGCGATCCTGTCGTCGCGCAAGAAGTCGCCGCGCGCATCATAAAAATATTCACGGCCCGCCAGTCCGTCATCTTTGGCACGCCGCACACGGCGTTTCTGCAGCAGCAGGCCGACGACATGCGCAAAAAAATGGAGCAGTCCGAGCAGGACCTGCGCGATTTCAAACAGAATAAAGGAATCACGCTGCTCGATGAGGAGGTCACCCAGCTTCTGGCGGAAAAGAAGGATTTATCGGTGCGCGCGTTTCAGGCCGTAGGCGATTCGCAAGCCGTGATCGCCAATCTTTTGAAGGACAAGGCCACGATGGAAGCGACCTATCGTCCTGACAGTCCCGTCATACAGCGCATTGACGAGAGCCTCGCCGCCGCCCGTGCGGAGGCGCAGGGGCAGGATGCCGGCAACGGCGCCTTTGCCACGCGAATTGCGGATGTCAACAAGCGGCTGGCTTTGCTCGAGGCGAACCGTAAGCGCTACCACGATCTGGAGCAGCGCGTCGCTCTGGACACGGCTAACTACAAGTTCTACCAGCTGCACAACGACGAGGCACGCGTGAACGAGCGGTTGAATCAGGCAAACATCACGCGCATCTCCGTCATTGACAGGCCGGTGGTTCCCCTGAAGCCGGTGAACGGGCACAAATCGCTCTTGCTGTTGGCGATTCTGATGACGGCGTCGTTGCTCGGTTTGGGAACCGTGCTGTTTTTGGAACTTATGGACGATACAGTCGTTTTTAACGAGCAGGTCTTTACAACAACCGGGTTGCCGGTTCTCGCAAGCTTTGGAAGGTAAAAACAGATGAAAAATGTAGCAGCTATGACATCATCGGAAAAGGTCTATGAAACGCCACGCGAGCAGGATCCGCCAGTGCTCAGGATGCCGGAAAACCATCCCGGGCAGGTTGTTCCCGCAACGATAAGCCACGCGCTTTCGCCGGCAAAACTTGTTTCGCTCCTCCATGCCGTGGAAAAAAATATGCAGACGGCGGGAACGCCCGTGATTCTTTTTATGGGCGCGCACGAAGGCGTCGGCGCCGATAATGTGGCCTTCGAGACGGCCTATGCCGGTGCGCGGACGGGCAAGCGCGTACTTTTTATCGATACGAACGGAAGCGCATCCGGCGTGATAAGGCAACTCAGAAGCAAGGTGCCCATGCCGCTGAATATAGCCTCCGGTGGCGAGGTTGAAAGCATTGCGCCATTCGTGAATGTAGAGGGGACGTCGTTGTTCTTCGCAACTTTTGACGAATACAAGGAGCGTCATAGTTTCTTTCCTGACAGACGGGCGCATATAAAAATCATTGACGAATTGAGGCCTGTCTTCGATCTTATCGTCGTGTATTCGGAATCGGGGCTGTCGAATCCGCTTGCCACAATTCTCAGTGGCCTTGCGGACGCGAGTGTTCTTGTCGTGCAGGAGGGGCGCACCAGAATCCCCGTCATCAGGGATCTGCGCCGTCTGGTTGACATGCACGGTGGCCGCGTTGTCGGCGTTGTGATGAACAAATGCCGTTCCTATATTCCGCCTTCGGTATACAAGGCCCTCTTCAGCTTTTGAAGCGGCACCCCTAACGGAAATTTTTTTGCAATAAAGCGACTTTACCCAGCATAGCGTCGGTCACGCGATTCATCTCGTGGTCGGCGCTAAGCTGCGGTGCGACGCTTGCGAGGCGTGCCAGCCTGTGCGCGGCCGCGTATGTCAGGCTTTTTTCCAGCACGCCCGCAAAGGGCGATCCGGTAACGGCCTTGCGCAGGACGGACAGCCGCGCTTCCTTGAGGCTGGATGGCCAGAGGCGGTGCCAGCGCAGTTTTATTTTCAGCGAGTCGGCCCAGTCCAGCCATTTTCCGCGGTGCACGTGGTTCAACGGCAGGAGAGGAACCCAGGGAATGCGCAGGGCGTCGGCGGTAATGGCGCCGTGCATGGCTTCCGCGATGACCATTTTCGAGTTTTGCATTTCATGCAGGACCCTTTCCACAGAGTTACGCGGGTCGATGAGATGAATGTTCGCCAGCCGGCATGCTTCCGTCCAGTTGCCGCGGTGCATGCTTTCCCAGTGCGGCATGAATGAGATTGTCTGAGAGGACGCATGCGGCTGGGGCTCCTGAAGGGTGCGCAAGAGAATGGCCGGATCTCCCAATCCCAGATCGTTGGAGATATCGAGCATTTTTGCCGTGCGCGGGCCTCTGACGAAATAGACGTCCCAGTCCGGCCCGGTGATGCGCGGCCGGCTGTGATATTCCGGCACGAATCCGGCACCGAATACGATCTTTTTGACATCGTCCTTAAAAGTCTTTTGGCCGAGAATGGAGCCGATGCCGATAAAGACGGTTTTTTCGTCGTCATCGAAAAAATCGGGGATCAGCTTCGGCCAAAGCCACGGGTTGAGTTCGTCGCCGAAGTTCGGCTCTTTGCCTTTAAAGTAGGTGATTTTCATCCTTTGTTGTCTCCTCTGGGGGTAGCGCCATTCATCCGAATGGGTGAGTGTCAATCTTTCTAAACGCTTCTGCACAAGGAACGTTCCTTCTCTGCGGGCGTTTGTGTGCAAGACAAGCCGAAGAGAGGCCGGGGATATCCATTATGGAGGGCGCTATGGGCCATGTTCCGCTGAAAGTAAAAAAGGCCGTTTTTCCGGTCGCCGGACTGGGAACGCGTTTTCTGCCGGCGACGAAGGTGTTGCCCAAGGAAATGCTGATATTGGGCAGCAAGCCGCTCATTCAGCATGCCTATGAAGAGGCGCGTGCCGCAGGCATCGAGGAATTTGTTTTCGTCAGCAGCAGGGATAAATCCCTCATCGAAAGTCATTTCCGGCCACACAGCGCCTTGCACCAGACGCTAACCGAGCGTCATAAAACCGCCGAACTGGCGAGTCTGCAAGACAGCACCGCTGACGAGGGCAGGATTTCGGTTGTATATCAGGACGAGCCGCTGGGCCTGGGGCATGCGGTGTGGTGCGCAAGGGAGGCGATCGGCAACGAGCCTTTCGCCGTCATTCTGCCTGATGATGTTGTTATCGGCAGTCCCTGCCTCGCGCAAATGATCAAGGCTTATGAAGAAGTCGGCGGCAATCTGGTCGCCGTCGAAAATGTTCCGCGCGCGGAAACCTGCAAGTATGGCGTACTGGATATAGAGCATGACGGCGGGCGGCTTATATCGGTCAGGGGGCTGGTGGAAAAACCGGAACCTGCGCAGGCGCCCTCGACGCTTACGATCATCGGCCGCTATATATTGCAGCCGGAAGTCTTTGACCATCTTTCCAGCGCCGTCAAAGGCGTCGGCGGGGAGATCCAGCTTACGGATTCGCTTGCCAAACTTATCGGCGTGCAGCCTTTTCACGGGTTCCGCTTCGAGGGCAAACGCTACGATTGCGGCAACAGCATCGGTTTGCTCAAGGCCAATGTCGCTTACGCCATGAATGACAACGCGGCGGTCGGTCCACTTGCGGAATTTTTGCGCGACGCGCTCAATTCCAATACGGCAAGTCAGCAGTACAGTCGCGCTCTATAAGCTTACACGACCAGATTGCCGTGGCTGATGAGCGTTTGCGCGTCCAGGTTCGGTTCGCTGAAAATCGTAGCAACTTGAGCCCAGCCCGAAGCGCCTGCATGTCCGGACAGGTCGACTTCCACGATGCTGTTGTGGCCGCTGGTCACGACATTGACGAAATTCGACACTGCCGTGCTTGCCGCCGGATTGTAATGTCCGGACAGGACGTCGGAAATGTCGATCTTGTCGCCGTTCGCCGTGGAGAAACCCCTGATGGTGTCGGTGCCGGTGCCAAGGTTGGCAGCCTTGAAGACAAACGTGTCGTGTCCGCCCGAGGCTCCATAGAGCATGCTGCTTCCGTACCCGAAGGTAATGGTCTCTCCCGTCGTGGGGGACGACCCTACGGTGACATCCACCGTGCCGGTCGACGTATGCCCTGCGCTGTCGTTCAACGTGTAGTTGAAGCTGTCGGTGCCGATGAAGCCCGTCGCCGGTATGTAGGTAAACGTGCCGTCGCTGGCTTCGGTGACAGTTGCGCCATGCGCCGTCGTCAGAGTGGCGGGTGTGACGCTTAAGGCGAGGCCGTTCGGATCCGTATCGGGGCCGAGGCCGTTATTCGTCAGCACGTTGCCGAACATCGGAGAATTTTCCATGCCGGTCCAGAGGTCTGTTTGGGCGACCGGATTGGCAGGCGGCGCGTCGATGGTGAGCGTCGCCGTTCCGGTTGCCGAAAGTCCGGCGGTGTCGTGCAGCGTGTAGTTGAAGCTGTCCGTGCCGGTGAAGTTCGCCGCGGGCGTATAGGTAAACGTGCCGTCGGCGTTTGTCATGACAGTGCCGCCGTGCGCCGTCGTCAGGGTGGCGGCGGTGACGCTCAGGGCGAGCCCGTTCGGGTCGGTGTCGTTGGTCATCACGTTGCCGGTGACGACGTGATTCTCCGTGCCGGTGAAACTGTCCGGTGCGGCGACAGGCGGTCCGTCGATGGCGAGCGTTGCCGTTCCGGTTGCCGAGAGTCCTGCGCTGTCGTTTAGCGTATAGGTGAACGTGTCAGCTCCGGCGAAGTTTGCCGCCGGCGTATAAGTAAACGTGCCGTCGGCGTTCATGACGACGCTGCCGCCGTGCGCGGTGGCAAAGGTGCCGGTGGTGACGCTCAAGGCGAGCCCGTTCGGGTCGGTGTCGTTGGTCATCACGTTGCCGGTGACGACGTGGTTCTCAGTGCCGGTGAAGCTGTCGGGGTTTGCCACGGGCGGGCTTTGCGGCGCGTTGACAGTCAGCGTCACCAAGCCGCTGGACTTAAGACCGGCGCTGTCGGCGAGCGTATAGTAAACCTTATCCGTCCCTGTAAAGCCGGTTGCCGGCGTGTATGTGAAACTGCCGTCAGAGCTTATCTGAAGAATGCCGCCGTGCGTGGTTGCGAACGTCCCCGGATCAACGCTCAAAGATAAACCATTCGGGTCGGTGTCGTTGGTCATCACGTTGCCGGTGATGACATGGTTCTCCGTGCCGGTGAAGCTGTCAGGCGTGGCGACGGGCGGGCTGCTGACCGGCACGTTGATGGTCAGCGTCGCCGTACCGGTTGACGAAAGACCTGCAGTATCGCTCAACGTATAGGTAAAAGTATCGGATCCGGCAAAGTTTGCCGCCGGCGTATAGGTAAACGTGCCGTTGGCATTCATGACGACGCTGCCGCCGTGCGCGGTGGCGAAGGTGCCTGCCGTGACGCTTAAAGCCAGTCCGTTCGGGTCGGTGTCATTCGTCATCACGTTGCCGGTGACGACGTGATTCTCCGTGCCGGTGAAGCTGTCAGGCGTGGCGACGGGCGGGCTGCTGACCGGCACGTTGATGGTCAGCGTCGCCGTACCGGTTGACGAAAGGCCGGCGGTATCGTTCAGCGTATAGGTGAAGCTGTCGGTTCCGGCAAAGTTCGTTGCCGGTGTGTAGGTAAAGGTGCCGTTGGCATTCATGACGATGCTGCCGCCGTGCGCTGTGGCGAAGGTGCCTGCCGTGACGCTTAAGGCCAGCCCGTTCGGGTCGGCGTCATTTGCCATCACGTTGCCGGTGATGACATGGTTCTCCGTGCCTGTGAAGCTGTCGGCCGCGGCTACGGGCGGGCTGAGCGTCGCCGTCGGAGGCGGGGTCGTTGTCGCTGTTGTCTGCACGCCGACGTGATTGTAATCCGCGATGGTGTTCGGCGAGGCATAGACCTGTACAGAGCTGACCTGCATCTGGGCGGGGAACACGGTCGAACTGTTCGGCGCGCCTGGCCAGCTGCCGGTGCCGCCGACCGCGAGATTCATCAGCAGATACATCGGCTGGTTCATGTCGGCGGGCGTGGCCATCTGGCCAACCTGCTTTCCGTCAATGTAGAACGTCATGGTCTTCGGCTCCCAGTCGACGGCATAGGTATGAAACCCCGTCGTCATCGCAACCTGACTGGTGATTCCGGTGGTGCCGTTGGTTTTGGAGTGGAGCGTCATGTAGTCGGTGGTCGGCTGGTTGCCGATCTCCTCGAGAAGATCGATTTCCGGCGGCCAGGCCTGGCTCGCCGGCAACAGCCACAGCGCGGGCCACAGACCTTGCCCCGCGGGCATTTTGGCCGTGATTTCATAAAGGCCGTAAGTCTGGGCGAAACTCTTGTACGTGGTTAAAAGACCGGACGTATAGGGCAGCGTCGCCCCGCCGTTTGCCGCAGCTTCGGTTGCCAGCATTTGGGATGTGGCATTGGCCGCCGTGATCGTCAACACGCCGTTGCTGACCGAGAACGGATTAACGCCGACGGTCGGATCGGAATAAAACTCCGCCTCGTGGTTGGAGGACAGCGTGCGGCCGCTGAAGCTGGCGGAGCCGGGGGTCGCGTAGGGAAAGGTCGTCTCCCATGTGCCGCCGGGGTTTGAAGAAGATTGCAAGCTGAGCGTTGAAAAGCTCGGCTGGAAAACTAGCGAATACCCCGACGCCTGCGTTATGCTGATATTCTCCGTGCCTACTGTCGAGAGTCCCGCGCTGTCCTTGAGCGTATACGTAAAGGAATCCGTGCCGATATAGCCTGCTGCGGGCGTGTAGGTAAAGGTACCGTTGGCGTTCTCGACGACTGTGCCGTGCGCGGTCGTCAGCGTGGCGGGCGTGACGCTTAAGGCGAGCCCGTTCGGGTCCGAATCGTTCGTCAGCACGTTGCCGGTAATAGGCTGGTTTTGCGCGCCGGTGAAGGTTTCGGTTACGGCAACGGGAGGCTGGTAGGGAGACGTGCCGATGGTGACATTCACATCACCGGTCGCGGTGAGTCCGGAGCCGTCTTTCAGTGTGTAAGTGAAGCTGTCCGTGCCGTTGAAGCCGGCCGTCGGCGTGTAGGCAAAGGTGCCGTCGGCGTTGACCGTGACGGAACCGTGCGCGGTCGTTTGCGTTTGCGGTGTGGCGCTCAAGGTCAGGCCGGCAGGGCCAGTATCGTTCGCCAGTACGTTGCCGGTGATGACATGGTCTGCCGCGCCGGTAAAGGAATCCGCCCCTGCGACCGGGGCCTGAATCCCGCCCAGACCGTCGCCTGCGACATGGCTCATATCGAGGCCGTAGAACGTCGCCTGTCCCGTGCCTGTCGCCTGCGGGAGGGTGCTGCCGGCCACGCCGCTGTCTCCGTCAAAAGCTCCTGCCTTGAAATAGAGCGGCAGCGAACTCCAGCTCGAATCGATCGGTGTCACCGAAGTATAGGTATCACCGCCGATGACGATTTTTGCCGTCAGCGTGCTGCCGTGCGCGTCAATGACATAGGAGAATTTCTGGTCAAGTCCGATGGTTGGCGTATGTCCCGCCGCGTCGTGGAACTGGTATGTATCCTGACGCCCGTTGTAAAGGGTGTTTCTGAAGTAAATGTTTCCGGCGTCGTAGTAAATCTGGATCAGCGCCTCGTTCGAGTTCTGAACCATCACCTGTCCGACAATGACGCTGCCTTCCGCGCCGGTTGTGAGGGTGGGAACGCTGTTGACGGCAAGCGTTGCCGACATCGTGCCGCCGCCTGTGGCCAGAGTCCAGCCTGCGGAACCCTGTTCGTTCAGGCCGGAACCCGCGCCGAAAGTGCTGGCTGTCGTCGTTGCGCCGGTCACCGGCGCGGAGAACGTCATCGAGCCGTCCGCATTGCTGTAGAAATACGGTGACGTATAGTTGACAAGAGAATAGACGGTGTTCGCCGTGCCGGTCGTGCCGCCTGTGCTGTCCACGGGCAGGATCAAGTCCCAGTCTGTAAGATTGAAGTTATCCGCATTGAAAGTGCTGCTTGGCATTCATTCCCCCATACGCCTTTTGATCGGACGCAGCAATGCACCGCGCATGCATGCGTTTGAATTACAGGTCGTTTCTTTAAAGTTTTTCCAAAAAATAGGCAGAAAGAGTTGTCAGTTACTCATTTCGTGCCCGAAGCGCTTTTTTGCGCGCACAAGATCAAAGGTATACTTTAATCCTTAATAGTACCCTAACACGGGAACTTATTCAGCCAAGCTTCCCATTTCAATAGGCTACTACTAAATGATAATTTGGGATAGAACTTTTTTTCTTTTGGCACAAAAAAATATCAGTCAATAATTTTCGTTATATTTACGCACAATTTATGATTATTGCGATGCATCGTTTTTCCGCGTGTGGCCGCCTGGCCGGAACTTTATTCGCCTGCGTGCGTTGTTTGTGTACAAGCCGTGATATCACTACGGCAGTTTTTGCTTAAGAGAAAAACAGGAAAAAAATGGCAGCGCAGACGGCAATCCGCCCGAATACGGAGGCATTCGAACGCGACGCATTGATCGCAGAAAGCGGCTTTCGCGAATATGACGCACGCTGGGTTTATCAGGAACAGCTTAACCTGCGCGGCGCGCAGCGTCTGGGCGAGGGACTCGGTACGCTGCTGCACGATCTTTCCAGATCCGCGGCTCCCCCTGCGATTGTTGTCGGACATGACTACCGCGCCTACAGCGCCGCCATTAAACATGCCCTTACGATAGGACTGATGTCCGCAGGCTGTCAGGTCAGGGATATCGGCCTTGCCCTTACTCCCGTTGCCTATTATGCGCAATTCGCGCTTGATTGTCCGGCGGTGGCAATGGTGACGGCCAGTCATAATGAAAACGGCTGGACAGGCGTTAAAATGGGCGCTTCCCGCCCGCTGACGTTCGGGCCTGAATTGATGACGCGGCTCAAAAAGATCGTTCTGAACGGACACATCAGGCGGCGCGCCGGCGGGTCATACATATATATTGACGATTTGAAGGGGAGCTATATCGCGGATCTCGCCAAGGGCGGAAAACTGAAACGCAGGCTGAAAGTGGTTGCCGCTTGCGGCAACGGCACGGCAGGCGCTTATGCGCCGGAAGCGCTGGAGGCAATCGGATGCGACGTCATCGCGATGGATTGCACGCTGGACTATACGTTTCCGCGTCACAATCCGAATCCCGAGGATCTGGAAATGCTCCACGCCTTGAGCAAAAGGGTAAAAGAGACTGGGGCGGATATCGGCTTTGCTTTCGACGGAGACGGCGACCGTTGCGGTATCGTTGACAATACCGGAATGGAAATCTTCGCCGACAAAGTCGGCGTGATGCTGGCGCGCGATCTAGCAACGATGCGCAAGGATCCGGTTTTTGTTGTCGATGTCAAATCGACGGGGCTTTATGGTACGGACCCTGTTCTGAAGGCGCGCGGCGCGACGACGGATTACTGGAAGACAGGTCATTCCTATATCAAGCGCCGCGTTCACGCCCTGGGCGCTCTGGCGGGTTTTGAAAAGAGCGGGCATTTCTTCTTCAACGCGCCGCTCGGGCGCGGGTACGACGACGGTCTTCTCTCCGCCATCATGGTGTGCCGCATGATGGACTATCGCGCCGATAGAACATTGGCGCAGTTGCGCGAGGAACTGCCGCTGACGTGGAGCTCGCCCACAATGTCGCCGGTGTGTGACGACGATAAAAAATACGCAGTAGTGGACGCGGTCACGCAGCACTATCTGGCAAAGAAAAAACAAGGCGCTATGGTGATGGGCAGGAAAATCGCCGGTCTCAACGCCGTCAATGGTGTCAGGATTACGCTGGAGGACGGCACGTGGGGGCTTGTGCGGGCGTCCTCGAACAAGCCGGGGCTTGTCGTGGTCGTCGAAAGCCCAACGTCAAAAGCGAATATGCACGGCATGTTCGCGGAAATAGACGCCGTTCTTTCCGGCTTTCCCGAGATTGGAAGTTATGATCAGAAGTTGAAGGCGGCATAAAATCATTTGTGCATAGCAAGGAGAACAGAAGATGCGGGTCAGTATTTTCGGAGCGGGTTATGTCGGCGCGGTCACGGGCGCCTGTCTGGCGGATTCCGGACACGATGTCGTTGTCGTCGATCCCGTCTCTAACATTAACTAGACCTAGCTTGTCGGTTTCCTGCGTTTTTGAATGATCTGAAAAATT
>JAJZFS010000109.1:35915-47451 GCA_021805245.1 Pseudomonadota bacterium
TCCGGACACGATGTCGTTGTCGTCGATCCCGACCTGACCAAAGTGAAGCGCATCCGCAGCGGCCGCGCCACCGTTGCGGAACCGGGGCTGGAAGAGATCATTTCCCGCGCTGTTGCAAAAGGCGCTCTCATGGCGACGACGGACTGCGGGGAGGCGGTTATGAACAGCGATTTGTCCATGGTTTGCGTCGATTGTCAGGACTCTCGGGACGACCCGCCGGTGCAGGACCGCATACGCGCCGTTTGCAGCCGGATCGGCGTTGCCCTCGGTAAAAAGCAATCTTATCACAGCGTCATTCTACGCAGCACGGGGGCCCCCGGCACGGCGCACAGCGTGGCCATCCCGACTTTGGAGGACTGCTCGAAAATGACGGCGGGCCCCGACTTCGGTTTTGGCAGCAACCCCGAGTTCCTGCGCGCGGGCACGGCGGTGCATGATTATTTCAATCCGCAGAAAATCGTCATCGGCGCGCTGGACGAAAAAACGGCGCTGGCCGTTTCCAGCCTCTATAAGGATATAGACGCGCCCGAGGTCATCACGCAAATCAAGATTGCCGAAGTGGTCAAGTATGCGGATAACGCGTGGCATATTTTAAAAGCGGGCTTTGCAAACGAGGTCGGCACTATCATGAAAGTGCACGGCGTGGACAGCCGCAAAGTCATGGATATTTTATATCTGGATGTGGGGCCGGAGGCATCACCGGCCCTCCAAAAGCGTTTGACTGCGGCGTTGAAAATATAAAGTGGAAATGGACGGGACAATGTCGGAACATCTTTGGACGCTTTTATGCACGGCCTGCGAGGTCGAGAAGGAATCTTTGAACGCCTTGCGAAAGTGCATAGGTTCCGCCGTGAATCCCGCGGCGCGGGCCAAGCTTAACGCGCACCTTTCGGAGACGCGGTGGCAAATGAAATTGCTCGACGCATGCCTTGACATTAACGGAGTCGACAAGGGCCGTTTCGAGAGGGGGGTCGCCAGGCTTGTTCCCAAAATTTCCCGGGAAAACCTGCTTACGATAAAGTGCGCCGAGATCGATTTGTATGAAAAGATCATTTTTATCGCCCGCAAAGGGCATACGCCCGATGTGCTGCAGGCGTGCAGGGAAATTCTTGAGCAGGAGAGGGCGATGGCGGAATGGATCGAAGACAATCATATGCTCGTGAATATCTCTTTTTCAGCCGTGGCCTGAAGAGGTCGCGTTTCCGGTCAAACGGCGTCCTGTCCTCATCCGAAATTGCAAAGGACGCGCAGCTTGTTATCCCAAAGAGCAAGGTCCGGGGCGAAAAATCGCCTATCGGTTCTTTTCTGACTGCAGTCAAATACTTTTCGTGCCCGACGGTATACTCGTTGCATCCGACCCCACAAGGCAGCGCGAGGAGAAAACATGTCCTATCAGGAAGAACTGGTCCGCGAAGAAGTCAATCTGCGTAAATTCGCACTGCGTTTGACAAGGAATGTCGCCGATGCACAGGATTTGTCGCAGTCGACAATCCTGAGGGCGCTGGAAAAAAAGGACTATTTCGAGGAAGGCACCAATCTTTTTAGCTGGCTGTCGACGATCATGTTCAATATTTTTATCTCGCAATACCGTCACGAGAAAAAGTTCGAATTTCAGCATGATCCGGATTTCTATATCAACCGGATTGCGGAGGAGTCCTGTCAGGAAAACAAGGTGGATCTGGCGACGATCATGTCGACGATGAAGCGCTTGCGGCCGGAACATCATAATATTCTGGTTCTCGTCTGCGTTCAGGGTTTGCGGTATGAAGAGGTCGCCCGAAAACTGAAGATACCTGTCGGCACCGTGCGCTCCCGTCTTTCCCGCGCGCGCGGGCAGTTGCAAGAGATGCTGGACACGCCGCAAAAAAGCGCTTCGGTCCCGCTGCCCGTTCCTCCCCGCGTCCGGATAAATGCCAGTGGACCCTTTTCCGCGGCGCACATCTGATGTAACAGCCATGCTCTATAATAAACAAAGGCTTCCGCCACGCCCTTTTCCCAAGGGCCGCTATATAAAGGTAAAACTGGCGGAACTGTGTCTTGTTTTGGGCATGCTGCTGCCGGCGACCGCCTACGCCGCGCCCCCCCCCGCGCTGCTGACGCTGGCGGAGGCGGTGCGCCGCGGGATCAACACCAGTCCCGAATACGGCGTCGCCGCCCACCAGAAGAACGAAGCGCGGCAGTTGCTGCTGCAGGCAAGGTCGGGCTACTTTCCGGCAGTCGACCTTCAGGCGCAAGGCGGACGCCAGCAGACGGTCTCGCCGCTTCTTCTTCCCAACCGGCAGAACCTGTGGGAGCGGCAAGGCTCCCTGACTTTGACCCAGCTTCTTTTCGACGGCTTCGGCACGGCGCATCTGATCAAGTCGCAGGCTTACGGGCTCGCGTCGGCGGACGAGCATGTGCGCGAGGTGAGCGAGTTTCTCGGGCTGGACATCGTGCAAGCCTATCTGGACGTGCTGCGCCAGCGCGCGCTGCTGAAGATCGCCCGCGTCAATGTCGACGATCATTTGAAAATTCTGGACAGTGTAAAAGCGGGCTTCGCGGGCGGCACCGGCACGGCGGGCGACGTGGCGCAGGTCGAGGCGCGCCTCGGCAACGCCCGCGCCACCGTGGCGGCGGTGCAGCGCAATTTGGTCACCGCCGAAGATCTTTTTCTCCAGAAAACGGGGGAAATGCCGGGGAATCTCGTCCCGCCCCCCGTGCCTGTCGGCCGCCTGCCCAAAACCGTCGACGTCGGCGTTCAGGAAGCCTTGCTGAACAACCCGACGCTGGCCATCAGCCGGGCAAAGGCGAGATCGGCGCTGGAAGGCTACAGGGAAACGGACGCGGCCCTTTACCCGAAGGTGGATTTCGAGGTGAACGGCGCCAATGGCTTCAATGAATCGGGCATCAGGGGCAGCCAGCGCAACGTCTCCGCTCTGGTCGTGATGACATGGAACCTCTATCACGGCGGTGGCGACGAGGACCGGCGGCGCGAATACATGCAGCGCTACCTGGAAACGACGTCTCGCACGGAGCAGACGGCGCGGCAGGTGGAAAAGGACTTCCGCGATACCGAGGCGGCGCTGGACTCCGCCAAAATCCGCTCTATAGAGTTTGCGGCCCAGTCAAAAGCCGACAGGAAGGTGGTAAGCGTCTATCTTGACCAGTTCAAGATGAGCCGCCGCACCCTGCTTGACGTGCTGGACGCGCAAAACGAGCTGTTCAATGCGCGCAGCAATCATATGAATGAAGCTTATGCCGCCGAATTTGCGGTTTACCGCTTGTTAGCACTGGATGGAAAGATGCTGGGTATTCTGGGCGTCTCCAGCCCGCATGAAGCACGATTGGAACATTGATGGAAAAGACGGAACATACCGGCTGGCCTCTGGAAGCGGAGATGATCTCTCTCGACGATCCGTTGATGGAATGTCTGGCGATCGTGGCGGCGTCGTACGGGCGGCGGACGACGGCGGTCGCCCTGTCGGCGGGGCTTCCGGTGCATGGCGCGCAGATGGCTTCGCCTTCGGCCTTCGTACGGGCGGCTGATCGCATCAACCTGACCGCGCGCATGGTGCGGCGCCCGTTGGAGGATTTGATCGGCAGCGTAAATCTGCCCTGCATTCTTATCCTCGGCAACAACCATGCCTGCATCCTGAAAGGAAAATCCGAACGGGGGGCGGAACTTCTGTTCCCCGAAACGCCCGATGCCGCGGTGCAGGTCGGCCTGAACGAATTGCGCGAGAGATACCGCGGCTACGCCTTTTTCGTGCGGCCGCGCGCCCTTTTGGACAGCCGCGCCGGTCCGCAGCGGACGGAAGAGGGGCGCGATTGGTTCTGGAGCGCGCTCTGGCGCTATAAGGGCGTTTATAAGGAAGTCGCGCTGGCGGCGCTGTTGATCAATATTCTCGCGTTGTCAACGCCCTTGTTTGCGATGAATGTGTATGACCGCGTCCTGCCCAATGCCGCTTTTTCCTCGCTGTGGGTGCTGGCAATCGGTATCAGCATCGTCTTTTTGTTCGATTTCATTCTCAGGAATTTGCGCGCCCATTTCGTGGACACGGCGGGGCGCAAGGCGGACAACGTGATTTCGGCACGGATTTTCGAAAAGATGCTCGGCATGAAAATGGCCGCGCGCCCGCCCAGCGTCGGCGTGCATGCCGCCAATTTAAGGGAATTCGAGACGCTGCGGGATTTCTTCACCTCGGCGACGATCGTGGCGGTGATCGATTTTCCGTTCATAGTGCTGTTCATTTTCATTATCTGGATGATTGCGGGGTCCGTGGCGGTGATACCGGCGGTGCTGGTGCCCCTCGTCATTGCCGTCGGCTATGCGCTGCAAAAGCCGCTCGACAAGGTCGTTAGGGAATCGATACGCGAAAACACTTTCAAAAGCGGGCTTGTCTTTGAAACCTTAAGCGGTCTTGAAACCATCAAGGCGCAGGCGGCGGAAGGGCATATCCAGCGCAAATGGGAGGAACTGACGGAAAAGGCGTCGCTGACCAACGTCAAGGCGCGCGCCATTTCGGCCTTCGGCGTCAACTTCGCCGCGTCGTGCGCGAATTTCTCGTACGTGGGGATGATCGTCTACGGCGTCTACCTGATCGTCGCTGGCCATCTCAGCATGGGCGCGCTGATCGCCTCCACCACGCTCTCGGGGCGCGCGCTGGCGCCGCTGGCGTCCATCGCGGCGCTGCTGACCAAATACAGCCAGTCGCGGGAATCGATGGAGCGCCTTAACAAGCTTATGGCCGAGCCGGTCGAAAGGCCGCAAGGGCAGACTTTCATCAGCATGCCGGTGGTGAAGGGAGGCATCGCCTTCCGCGATGTCGTGTTCCGCTACCCCCAACAGAAAACGCCGGCGATCAACGGGATCAGCCTCACGATCGCGCCCGGCGAGCATGTCGGCATCATCGGCGCTGTCGGCTCGGGCAAAACGACAATCGAGCGTCTGATCCTCAACCTCTACCAGCCGGAGAGCGGGTCGGTCCAGATCGACGGCGTCGACGTGCGCCAGATCGATCCGGCCGATCTCAGGCGCAATATCGGCATTGTGCAGCAGACGCCTTACCTGTTTTTCGGGTCGGTGCGCGAGAACATCACGCTCGGCCACGAAGCCGTTCCGGACAGTATCGTGCTGCATGCGGCGGAAATGGCCGGCGTCATGAACTTTTTGCGCGAGTCCGAAGCCGGCCTCGATACGCAGGTGGGCGAGCGCGGCGAAAGCCTTTCCGGCGGCCAGCGTCAGGCAATCGCGATCGCGCGGGCGCTTCTTTACAATCCGCCGATCCTTCTGCTGGACGAACCCACGGCGTCGATCGATCCGGGGTCGGAACGGCGGCTGCTGTCCTATCTGAAAGAGGTCGTCAAAGGCAAAACGGTGCTGCTTGTCACGCATAAAGGCGAAACGCTCGAGCTGACGGACAAGCTCATCCTGATGGACCGGGGGCGGCTGGTCGCGGCGGGGCCGCGAGACGCTGTCATCAAAAATTTGCAGGCCGGCGTTTACCAGAGCGCGGGCGCGGGGGGGTAAACATGATAAACAAGATAAAAAAGATAAAAAAGAAACTGGATTTCAGCGAATTCGACCTGCGCAAGTTCGATCTGACGCGCAAGTACGACGATGATTTTTCTGCCGCCGACGGCATTCCGTGGCGGGACCATATGCTGCTTTATGCGATGGCGCTGTTCATTTTTTCTTTCATCGTCTGGTCCGGTTTTTCTTCGCTCAATGAAGTCGTGCGCGGCCGCGGCGAGGTTATCCCCTCGGGAAATGTGCAGGTGATCCAGAGCCTGGAGGGCGGGATCGTCGAGAAGATGCTGGTGAAGGAAGGCGACACGGTGGAAGCGTCCCAGCCGTTGCTGCGCCTGAACGACATTCAGGCCAAGTCCGAGCTGGAGGCCAATAGCCGGAAATACTACGGCATGCTGGCAACGGTGATCCGTTTGCAGGCGGAAGCAGCGGGAAAACCGCTCCGCTTTCCGGAGGATGTCATGAAAGGAGCGCCCGAGTCCGTCACCGCCGAAACCGACGCCTATGGCGAGAGCGAAAAGCAGCTGCAAAATCAGCTGGACGTGTTGCGCCAGCAGCTGGAGCAGAGAAAGCAGAAACTCATCGGTCTGAAGGAGAAGATCACGGATGTTTCCAATGTCCTGAAGCTGGCCGAGGCGCGGAAAAAAATGGTCGCGCCGATGGTTAAGCGCGGTTCGGCTTCAAAAGAGGAGTTGCTGCAGATCGACAGCGATATTGCCCAGAAGCGCACCGATCTGGACGCGTTGCAGCAGTCTTTGCCGCTGACCGCGGCGGAAGTGAAGGAAGCCGAGGGACGCATCGCGGAGCAGGAAAGCACGTTCAAAGCCGACGCCCAGCGGCAGCTGTCCAAGATGATGGTCGATTTGAACGCGCTGAAAGCGACGCTGGCGGCGCTGAGGGACAAGAGCCTGCGGACGGAAATCCGCTCGCCCGTTTACGGCACGGTCATGAATATCAGAATCAGGACGGTCGGCGGCGTGATCAAGCCGGGCGAGCCGATCATGGAGGTTGTGCCGCGCGAGGGCCAGCTGATCGTCGAAACTCTCATCAAGCCTTCGGATATCGCGTTCATTCATCCGGAGCAGAAAGCCATCGTGCGCCTGTCGGCTTATGATTTTTCCGTTTACGGCGCTTTGGCGGGCAAGGTTGTGGAAATCAGCCCCGACAGCACGACAAATGAAAAGGGCGAGAGTTTTTATCACGTCAAGGTCCGTACTGACGAATCCCGCTTAAAGAAAAACGGCAAAAGCTATCCCATTATCCCCGGCATGCAGGCAACGGTCGATGTCGTGACCGGCAAGAGAACTGTCATGCAGTATCTCCTCAAGCCTTTCATTAATGCCTCGAAAACCGCACTGACGGAAAGATAGCCTGTCGCATTTACCCGTCCTTTCAGACGGGCGAAAGAAGCCGGCGCAGCGAGAAGATGTCGGGAAGAGGTCCGGCTACAACGAAGCTGTTTCTAACAGCTCTTTGCGCAAGGCGTCCTCGGGGTGCCCGGTCAGGTCCTTGTTGATTTCGGAGATGATGGCTGTCCGCAGGTTGCTGGTGGATGCCTTGCGCAGGTTGCCGAGCATGCGCGGCGCGGCGGCGATAATGAGTTTGTCGAAAGCGCCGTCATCATATGTTTTTTCCAGCCACTGCGCCAGGTCCCGCGTGAAAGAGATATTCTGCTGATAGCGCTGGGTGACCCGGGGCTCGTATTTGTGATGAATTGTGCCGCGCGCGCCGCTGATAACGCGGCCGACGGATTTATTGGTCGGCGTGGCGGACGTTTTTGCAGGCATCACCAATCCCAGACACTCGAGCCGTCTGCCGTTTTTTCTGAAGATCTTGGCCACGTGGTCGTCGGCCACAACGGCCCAGATCCGGGAAACTTTATGATGACGCTCCGACAGGCGCGGCCTGTCTATATCTTTCGGATTTCCCTTTGCTAGTCTTCCCGTTATCTGCATGAAACTTCTCCGGAGGGCAAAAGGCCGGAGCGGCATCAGAGCCGCTCCGGCCGCGTGGCTACAAATCAGGCTGCTTTTTTGATTTGCAATTTCCGTGGATGCTGTACGGCTTCGGCTTTTTTCGGGAGAGTGACCGTCAAAATGCCGTTTTTAAAAGATGCCTCGGCCTTGTCGGCATTGGCCGCATCGGGCAGGGGAATCTGTCTGTAAAAGGTGGAAGCGGAGTATTCACGGCGGATGTAGTCGATGTCTTTCTCCTCTTTTTCCTCGTTGCGTTCCCCCTTGATCGTCAGGTAGCCGTCGGTGACGGAAACGTCAACTGATTCCGGCGGCATGCCCGGCAGTTCGGCTTCGATGCGGAAGGATTTCTCGTTCTCTGCGATGTTCACCGCCGGAGACGCCGTGATATTGTCCCAGTTGGTCAGGTGCACTTCCGAGCCTTTGTAAAATCTTTCCAGCAGATGGTTCATATCCTCCTGTAAGGCTGAAAAGGATGGAAAGAAGTCCCCGCTGCGGCGGGTGGGAATGCCGAAAGGGCGTTCCCAGCTTACCAGATCGCGTATTGTCATGATGTTCTCCTTGGGTTGGGCGTTGATACGATAATAATCCTGAATAGAAGAGCATAAACCGCCGTTTTTTGATCTGACGGACATCAAGAAAATCAAAACTATCTGTAGCGCTCGAGAATTTGGCGCACTTCCCGGTCGCCGGTCTGCGAAAAATCCTCATACCATTGTCCCACGCCCCAGAACGGCTCTGGAACGTAGGGGCAGACGACTTCATCCGCGACATAGGCCAGATCGTTGCAGGCCGCCCTGGACCCGACCGGCACGGCGGCGATGACGCGCCCGGCCTTCTGCCCGCGCATGAATTCCACGGCGGCGCGCATGGTCGCGCCGGTCGCCAGACCGTCGTCGATGATGATGACGGTTTTTCCGGTCACGTCCGGAAAAGGACGGTTCTGGCGGTACAGGGCGTTGCGCCTCTGCAGTTCCGCTTCTTCTTTTTGCATGACCTGCTTTGTTTCTTCCCTTGGCAGGAGGTCTTCGTAGTCGGGATTTATGTGACGGATTCCGCCCGCGGCGACGGCGCCGATGGCAAACTCCTCGTATCCCGGCATGCCGATCTTGCGGACAAGGCAGATGTCGAGGGGCAGGGAAAGCGCCTGTGCCACCTCATGCGCCACGGGAACGCCGCCGCGCGGCAGTGCGAAAACCAGCGTATCCGGACTCCCTTTGTAACGCCCCAGTGCCTCCGCCAGAATTTTTCCTGCCTGGGGCCTGTTTTCAAACTTTTGCATTCCTTTTCACTTTTTTATAGACGGACACCGGCCCCGCGGAATGCCGGATGATCTCGGCAATTTCCTGCGGGCTGGCGTCGTTGCGCAGAATGCAGCCGAAAGACAGGATGCCAGAAATGTCTCCCTGCTTGTTACGGACAAGCAGACGCCCGACCTTGCGGTCGTGCATGATTCTGGCGGCCTCTTCCAGATTGTCGTCTTCATGGCAATCGTAGGTCGTCTTTGTGATGTATTTCGCGACCTTCTCGTTGGCCGGATTTTTACCATGGGCAATGGCGCGGATAACGATGTCGCGGTCGGTGATGATCCCCTGAATAGCGTTCTTGGTGCCGACGGGCAGAACGCCGCAGTCGATTGTCGCCATTTTTTTTGCGGCCTCCTGCAAGGTCTCGTCGGGTTTGACCAGCACGGGGTCTGGCGTCATAACATCTTTAACACGTGAAACGGAAAATGAAATCGTCATGGGAGCTCCTTTCGTTTTATATGCCGCTGGGATAGGTTTCATCCATCTCGCCGTGATGGATGTGGGTAATCGTCTCGATCGGCTCCACGGCTGTCGTGTTGTTGATATGGATGATGAAGTCGAATTGCTTCGGCAGGCAGGAATAGACGTAATGGCTGTACCTTTCCGTTTCCGGCTTGTAGACGACGCCGATGGCGCGCAGCAGCCGGTGCTCCTGCAACATGTCCGTGGCCGTGTTGTCTTCGCGCAAGTCCAGAAGAAATTTTCCCTCGTTCACGTGGTGGAAAATCTGCTCATAGCTGCCGGCGAGCGGTTCCACGATGTCTTTCACTTCGTCGGGGGCGTCCCAGTCGGAGGCGGCCCTGACCGTGCCGCGGCAGGTCGAGAACCCGACCAGCAAGGCGTGGGCGCCGTGGCTGGAGCGCACCAGTTGCCCGACATTGTATTCCCCGCGCAAGGCCATCTCGGTCGCGGAGGCGTTGCCGACGTGCGAGTTGTGCGCCCAGACGACGGTTTTCGATTTTCGATTGAGCCGTTTGCTGCGGTGTTCCATCAACTGTCCGAGCGTTGAAAACATATGCTTGTCGCGCAGGTTCCACGAGTCCGGCCGTCCGCGGAAAAGCGCGCGGTAGTATTGTTCGGCCGCGTGGACCAGCAGCGCGTTCTGCTTTGCGGAGAAATATTCATCCTCGACCGTTCCCCCGTTATGCTGCAGATAGGCCCAGGACTTGCGGTGCAGTTCTTCGATCTGCGCCACGATCTCTTTTTCGCAGGATTCGATCATGCCCATTTCCGTGGCGTAGCCGTAAGACTGCGGATGATCCATGAAATGGTCGAGACAGGCGTATCGCTGCCGTGCGCGGTGGGCGCTTAAGGGGTCAACCCTGTTCAGGTAGGAGACGACGGCATGCATCGACGTATTCATGCTGTAAAGATCGAGCCCGTAGAACCCGACGGGCTGGGGGCGGTCGATGTTGTGGGCGCGCAGCCACTCCACGAAGTGCTGGACTTCGCGGTTGCGCCACATCCATGTCGGGAACCTTTCGAAATCGTTCAGTGCCTCGTCCGCGTTCACGTCTTCGGACTGGCCGCAGACGTAGCGGTGGACGGTGTAGGCGTCCGGCCAGTCGGCTTCCACCGCCACCGTGTCGAAGCCGTGTTCGACAATCAGTCTTTGCGTGATCTGCGCGCGCAGGCGGTAAAATTCCTTGGTGCCGTGCGTCGACTCTCCGATCATGACAATCTCCTTGTCCGCGGCTGCCGCGACAAGGGGGTCGAAGTCGAGTTCCGTGGCAAAGGGAAAGGCTTCCTTGCTTACGGCGGAGACAATCGGGTGATCTGGACTCAGGGGCTTCATGACGCATCCTCTGTGTGGTTTATGCCAGCATGCGGCAAACGGCGGCAGATTAAATTGACTTTTATCAGAGGAGATAAAAAATATTTGTTTGATTGTCGTCAATGCGCCGTGCCGCAAGATATGGTTTTGTGCAAGGGAGGAAAAAATGGACAACAAAATCTTTAGCCCTTATCTGAGGGAAATGGATACGTGCTGGCAGGCCGGGCTGGCGCACCTGACGCTGGGCATGAGTCCGGCGGGCGTCGCATGCTCGTTTTTTGCCTGGGCCAGCCACCTCGCGCAATCGCCCGGCAAGATTCTGGATCTATCGCTTTACCCCCTGTTGCATACGCCGGGCTTCATCCGCCGCATGACCTGCATGCGCGGAGAGACCTGCGCGGTGGATCCGCGTTTCAAGTCCGAAAAATGGGACCGCTGGCCCTGGCGGTTTTATGCGGAAAGCTTTCTTTATGCCGAGGACTGGTGGCGGGAGGCGACGACCGGCGTTTCCGGACTTGAAGACCATGAGGAGCGCTTCGTGTCTTTCGCGGCGCGGCAGGTCATGGATGCGCTTTGCCCGGCCAACTTCCCCGCCACCAACCCCGAACTTGCAACGGTGACCCTGAACAGCGGCGGCATCAATCTTATGCGCGGCACGCGGAATGCCTGGCACGATTTCCGGCATATGCTAGGCGATACGCCGGACGAGGAAGAAGAAAAATTCAGCGTCGGCGTCAATCTGGCCGTCACGCCGGGAGAAGTGGTCTTCCGCAACAACCTGATCGAGCTGATCCGTTATGCGCCGCAGACGAAGGATGTTTACAAAGAACCTGTCCTGATCCTCCCCGCGTGGATCATGAAGTATTACATTCTCGATCTGTCGCCGCACAACTCTCTTGTCAAATGGCTGGTCGGACAGGGGCATACCGTCTATATGGTGTCGTGGAAAAACCCCTCCGCCGAAGACCGCAAC
>JAJZFS010000053.1 GCA_021805245.1 Pseudomonadota bacterium
CCCACAGGCGCAGCAAATAATCAAGATCGCGCTTGATCTCCGCCGTCGAGCGCGCCACGCCCGCCGTGCGCAGGATGACCGACATGCCTTCCGGCACATTGAGCTCGTGCAAAATCTTCTTGAGGCGCTGGCGGTCCTTGGCATTGGACACTTTGCGCGAAACGCCGCCGCCGCGCGGGCTGTTCGGCATCAGAACGCAATAGCGCCCGGGCAGGGAGATATAGGTCGTCACCGCCGCGCCCTTGTTGCCGCGTTCTTCCTTGCTGATCTGGATCAGCATGATCTGGTTGCGCTTGATCACTTCCTGAATTTTGTAGCGGCGCTTGATACTGGAGCGGTAGACCGGCGGCTCGACCACGTCGCCGCCGACGATGTCGACGTCTTCGTCCTTGTGCTCCGCATGCTCGTGATCATGCTCCTCATCGGCGTGAGCCACTGCGTCATGCTCGTCGCCGGCATATTCTTCGTCTTCGGCGGCGTCTTCATCGACCGTTTCTTCCGAAACCCCGACCTCGGTCACATCGACGATGGCATCGTCGGTCATGACCGCCGTTTCGACGTCCGCCGCGACGGTATGGCCGTCATTTTCGGTTTCTTCTTCGGCCGCGTCTTCGACGTCGGTTTCGCCGCCCGTTTCGACGATTTCGGATTCTATGCCGGTTTCTTCCTCGGCAAACCCGAAGGGTTCGTCGTCGAGGCTCTCTCCGGAAGCGGCCAGTTCGGCCTCGTCCTCGGCATCCTCGCGCGCGGCCTGTTCGGCGGCCAGCGCCCGCTCTTCGGCGATCAGCGCCTCGCGGTCGGCGATCGGTATGCGGTAATAGTCGGGATGAATTTCAGGGAACGGCAGAAAACCGTGGCGGTTGCCGCCGAAGTCTACGAAGCACGCCTGCAAAGACGGCTCGACCCGTGATACTTTCACCAGATAAATATTGCTTTTGAGTTGCTTGCGGACGACCGTTTCGAAATCGTATTCCTCAAGCTTGTTGCCGGAAACAACCGCCACCCGCGTTTCTTCGGGATGGGTTGCATCAATCAGCATCCGTTTCGTCATTTTAAAATATCCTTTATCGATGCTGCCTGCCTGCCTCCCTTGAGCGACAATCGGGGAAAAAGCGGCGCATCTTTGTTCTTCTCAAGGCTGGCGGTGTTTTAAAACCGGCTTTCCGTCCACTCGCTGAGAGTCATCGGGCGCGTTACAAAAAAGAAACTTAACGCAGCTATCGTAGCCAGTTCATCATCACCGGGCCTGTTTCACCGTCTTTTCGACGGGAGGTTTAGAAAACAGGCCAACCTCAAAATTCGTTGACCGGAGCGTCTTAATTATACATAGTCCGTTCTTTTTTAATAAAGACGCCCTCTGTCGCGTCCTCACTATAACTATGCTGATAGATTCTCTCAATCTTAATTTGATGCATATATGAATAAACAGCCCCGAACATGCGTAAACCTTGAAGATGTAAGAGTTTTATATCTATACTGAAGCGAGCAGCTCAAGAAATAGGGACGGGATGCGTGCGCAAGAGCTATCTATTTTTCATAACTATAATATCCCTCCTCATCCTGCCCGTCACGCTCTATGCTGCCGCGTCTTCACGTTTGCAGATCAGCGCCGTCCGCTTCGGCTTCACCGGCAACGACACCCGCATCGTTCTCGACCTCAACCATAAAACGCAATTCCGCGCCTTTTTGCTCGACCGGCCCTACCGGCTGGTGCTGGATCTGCCGTCCGCGCAGTGGCGGACGTACCGGTCGCGGTTTGTCGAGCCCAACGATGCCATCGCGGCCTACCGCAGCGGCACGCTCGATGACGGCCTGACGCGCATCATCTTCGACCTCAAGCATCCCGCCGTCATCAAGGACCTCTATAACCTGCCCGCCAGCGCCGGCAAGAAAGCCCGGCTGGTCATCGACATCGACCGCTCCACGCCCAGCACATTTTCAGCCGAAAAGGACACCGTCACCGGCACCCGCGACCTCGCGCCGTCCGCAACGACAACAACAACAGACAATAACGACGACAGCTACGCCTCCAGCCAGGATAAAACGATTCGCGACGCCAATCCGGGGACGGAACAAAACCCCGCTCCAGCGGTCTTCCATCAGCAGAGGAAATACATCGTCGTCATCGATCCGGGGCACGGCGGGCACGATCCCGGCGCCGAAGACTTCGGCATCAAAGAAAAATACATCACGCTCGACATCGCCAGGGAGCTGAAACAACAGCTGGAAGCCACCGGCCGCTACAAGGTTTATCTGACACGCAATAGAGACGTTTACATCACGCTGCAAAAACGCGTCGAAATCTCGCGTGATCTGCACGCCGATCTCTTCATCTCCATTCACGCCAACAAATACGACCACAAATACGTCCGCGGCGCGCTGATTTTCAGCTTCTCCGAAAAAGCCTCGGACAAAGAGACGCAACTGCTCGCCGACAGCGAAAACAACGCCGGCTACATCGCGGGCGTGGACATGAGCGCGCAAAGCCCCGATGTCGCCAATATCCTCATCGACCTCGCCATGCGCGAAAAAATGAACGAATCGAACATGTTCGCCAATATGCTGATCCGCTCGTTCGGAAGCCACGACATCCGGCTCCTGATGCCGAACCCCCACCGCTCGGCCAATTTCGTCGTTTTGCGGGCCCCGGACGTGCCGGCCGTGCTGATCGAAACCGGCTTCATCTCCAACCCCCACGAGGCCAAGCTGCTCGCCTCTTCCGCCTTTCAGGACCGTATGGCCGCCGCCATCGCCAGCGGCGTAAACGCCTACTTCCGAAAAATGGCGGCCTTACAGTCTCATTAGAACTATTGTAAAAAACGGCTTTAGCTGCTATTCTTCAAGCAACTGACTATGGACTTGCACTACGTCCTATAGTAGAAGTTTTAAAGCTACAACGTCGTCAACGGTCTCCGTTCGGGGGCTTTCACCAAAGAGGAAATCACAATGAAACGTTTTAATTTGGCACTCTCTGTGCTCGCCATTCTGGGTCTTTCTGCATGCGCCTACGGCACGAACAACGGTCAGCCGACCTGCGACGGCCGCACAGCCGGCCCTTGCGCCGCTCCGGCTCCGGCGGTGACCCACCACGCAGTGCGTCATCACCGCGCCGATAGCGCCATGAGAAAAGCGCTGCGCAAATAATCTCTTTCGAGAAACAAAAAGACCGCGTCCGCGAGATGATCTCCGGCGCGGTTTTTTTATGACTACTGGTTGAAGTCGTAACGCGCCACGACCGACGGCACAACCATGTCGCGATGCGCCGTCTGCTTTGCTTTATGCGGCGACACGACGGGGCCTTTCAGATTCGCGATCATGACCGGATACCCCAGGCGCTCCGCCACGACCTGCTTCGCCACCGCCCAGTCGATCTTGTCCGAGTCGTGCCCAGCCGCGGCGATGATGACCTTCTTCAGACCGTCCGTGAGCGGCTTGATCTTGTGGGTGCCGGTGATCTCGATATCGACGTTCTGCGTCTTCGACGGGTCGGCTTCAAGATACAGTTTGCTCCCGACCCAGCCGACGAGGATCGGTTGATTGACAACCGTCACATTGGCTCCGACCGGAACTATGTTGTAGAGATGCAGAATGTCGCGGGAATACATGCGCATGCAGCCCGAGCTGACGCTACGCCCGACCGCCCACGGCAAATTCGTGCCGTGAATGCGGTATTCCGGCCAGCCGAGATAAAGCGCCCGCGAGCCCAGCGGATTATTCGGCCCCGGCGGCACGGCGACGGGCAAAAACGGCTCCTCCTCGCGCATGCGCGGCGTCGGGAACCAATAGGGCCCGATCTTCTTGCTGATGATGGTGGTGTGTCCGGTCGGCGTCCAGAGGCCGTCGCGGCCGATGCCGATGGGATAAGTGACCGGCGGTTGGCCCGGCGCGCCGAAGTAGAACAGGCGCATCTGCGCGAGGTTGACGATGATGCCGCTCTGATAGGGCGTGCGCGGAATCAGCTTGAACGACGGAATAACGACTTGCGAGCCCGGCACCGGCGTCCACGGATCGACCCCCGGATTGGCGGCGCGCATCTCGACATAGCCGATGTCAAAGTAGCGCGCCACATCAAGCAATGTGTCCTGCTCGCCGAGCGTGTAGTGACGGAGCGTGCCGACGGACGTGAGCGCATGCGGCGGATACGGCGGCAAGGGAATCGTCTCGTTGACGTCGACGATCGGCGGCGGATTGGCGTCGGGATTGGCAATCTTGCCGGCCGCGGTTGCCGCGGCGGCCTCTGCCGTCTTTGGTTTTTTTGCGCTCCCACCTGCAGTTTTGGCGGTTTCCGTTTTGGAAGCTGCCGCCGGCGCAGGGGGCGCCTTCGCGGGCGAGGGGGTTGCCACCGCCGTTTTCGCGCCCCCCTTTTTGACGGCCGTCTTTTCGGCGACGGCCTGTTTGACCGCAGCGGTTGTCGCCGGCAGAGCTTTTTTAGGGGCCGGTTTTGCCGGCGGGTTTTTGTCCCAAATTATTTTTACCGCAGCCACTGGGGTTGTCGCCGGCGGCTTTTTCGCGGCGGCGGCCTTAACAGGCGTTGGGGCGGGCTTTTTCACCACCGTCTTTTGTGCAACCGTTGTTTTGGCGGGCGAAGTTTTGTCCCAAATTATTTTTACCGCAACGGCTTTGGCCCCGGCGGTTTTTGCAGGCGGTTTTTGGGCGGCGGCTTTGACCTGCGCCGCCGCCTTTGCTTTCGCCGGAACGCGCTTCACCTGCACGAGATGCTTCGGCCGCGGCTGCGGCAGCACCGTGACGGCAGGCGCCGCTTGAAGACCACTGGCGGAAAACAGCTGCGCATGAGCCGCCATCACTGTCACGAAAGACAGTGAAACGATCAAGGCGTAAAGCGGAATTTTGTGCATGAACGTTTAGTCTCCGAGGCAGATCCCCAGCGAGCGCGCCGTTTTGACCAGCGCGCCGTCGAGATCGACTTCCTGCTGGCTGGCGATGGCCTCCTCGATAGGCACGTCGATGACTTTGCGGTTCGACCAGCCGACCATGCGGTCGAATTTGCCCGCCGCGACAAGCTCCACCGCATGCACGCCGAACGCCGCGGCGATCAGGCGGTCTTCGGGGATGGGCGCGCAGCCGCGCTGCACGTGGCCGAGCACGGTGACGCGCGTCTCGAAGCCGGTTTTCTCGGCGATCTGGTGGCCGATGTAGTGGCCGATGCCGCCGTAGCGCTTTTCGCCGCCGACATGCTCGATCTGCAACGCTTTTCCGTCGACGGTCTTGACCGCCTCGGAAACGACGACCAGCGCGAAGTTGCGGCCTTCGTTTTCGCGCACGTCCTTGATCTTTTCCACGACCTTGTCGATGTCGTAGGGAATTTCGGGGATGAGGATGACGTCCGCCGCGCCGGCGATGCCCGCCGAAATCGCGATCGCGCCAGCGTCCCGGCCCATCACTTCGAGCACCATCACGCGGTCGTGCGAAGCGGCGGTCGGCTGCAGGCGGTCGAGCGCCTCGGTCGCGACATAGGCCGCGGTGACGAAGCCGACGGAATTTTCGGTCTTGCCGACGTCGTTGTCGATGGTTTTGGGGATGCAGACCAGCTTGATGCCGCCGCGCTGGGCGAGGGTTCTCAAAATCGCCATGCTGCCGTCGCCGCCGATGCCGATCAGCGCCTCGATGCCGAGTTCCTTGAAGCCGTCGATGATCTCCTGCGAGCGGTCCTTGAAAGAGCCGTCGGGCATCGGGAACTTGAAGGGGTTGCCCTTGTTGGTCGTGCCGAGAATCGTGCCGCCGAGCCGCATGATCGACGCGTCGAACATCTGCCGCGTGAGCACCTTGTAACGCAAAGGCCGGTCGAGCAGCCCCGCCGTGCCGTCCTCGATGCCGACGATCTCCCAGCCGAGGCGCGTCGCCGCGTAGACGGCGGAGCGGATGATGGCGTTCAGACCGGCGCAGTCGCCGCCGCTGGTGAGGATGCCGATGCGTTTTTTACCGGTTGCTTTATCAGGTTTCTGGCTCACGTTTAATCCCTTTTGGTCGTTATTAAGTCTTTTGGAAGGTGGCACACCAGGAAAATAAAGTGCGCGCAACGGAAAAAGAATGCAACAAATAAAGCTTAAAATTAAACGCTTTTTCTGTTATCCTGCAACCCGCAGGAATGAGGGCGAATTTTCACAATGATGGCGGAAGAACAAGAAGAGCTGCAAAAGGCGCTTGAGGAACTCAAGACCGAGCACCGCGATCTTGATGTCGTCATCGAGCAGTTGTCGGAATCGACGCCCGTCGATTTCCTGCGCCTCAACCGGCTGAAGAAACGCAAACTCTTCCTGAAAGATTCCATCTCGAAAATGGAAAGCATGCTCCTGCCGGACATCATCGCTTAAAACCGTACCGTTTAAAATTTAACAGAAAACACGGCGCTGGCCCCTCGCCTATAACAGATCCCTGACCAGCGGCACGGTGACGGGGCGCTTTTCACGCAGCGCGCGGCGGTCTATCTCGTCAACGATATGGCGCATGGCGGCAAACGAGCGTTCGATGCGCGGCAGAATAAAGCTGATCACCCCCTGCGGCACGAAGATCTGCCTGTCCGAAAAAAGCTTGGCCAGCACGATCGTCATCAGTTCGTCGTCGGGCGAGCCGATCGCCACGGCCGGCGCGGCCACGAGACGCGATTTCAAGTCCGGCAGCACGAACGGCCATTGCGCCACCGGCATTGAAGCCGCCAGCAGCATATGGAAGCCCTGCCCCTGAATGAAATTGTAAAGGTGAAAAAGATATTCTTCCTTTTCGCGGTCGCCGATGAAGCGCAGGGCATCGTCGATCACGATGGCGGCGGGATTGCAGCGCAGGTCCTGCATGCTTTCGACGCTGTCCATCGCCATCGCGCCGGATTTTTTCTGCCAGACCTTGCAAAGATGCGTCTTGCCGCTGGCGGGCGGGCCGTAGATCACCACCGCGCATCCGGGCCAGTCCGGATATTTGTCGAGCCAGGCGACAGCATCGCGGTTGCAGTCCGAGACCCAGAAATCCTCGCGCTCATGCGCGCCACGATGTTCCAGCGCGAAGGGAATCTGCTCCGGCGGACGTTGTCCCGATGTGTTCATTGGGCGGCTGTTGCGGCGGCGGGCGGATCGGCGGGCGCGTTGCTGGCCAGATTGATTTGATAGACGGTTTTCGGCGCGGCCCCGCCCGGCGTGCCCACGCTGACGGCGTCCAGCGGCGGGTTGAGTTCAAGCCCCTGCCCCGCCAGCGCCGCCTTCAAAGACGTGAGCGTGCCGGTGAAAGAGATGCTGAACTCCACGTCGTGGGTCGTGATGCTGGAAATCGTGACCATCAGCGGCGGTGATACGGACGACAGACGTTTTTGCGCCTTCATCCATTCCGCGAAACTGCCGAAGCGCATCATCGCGTCAACGGACATGGCCGTCGCGACGGCAGGCGTAGCGGCGGGCGTAGCAGGTTCGTTGACGACGGCCACGGGCACAGGCGTCGGTAAAGGTGTTTGCGGCATAGCTGCGGGCGTCTGCGTCATGACGACGGGCGCTGTGGTGCCATAAGGCTGCGGATTTTCAAGCGCGTTGATGACCACCGGAACCGCTTTTTTGAAAGCCGCCGCCGTGTTGAACGTGCCCAGCACCGTCTGCATGCGGGTGAAGGTACCGTCCCTGTACATGTAGATGTCGATGCCGTCGGCAGAAGGCGACATGCGGGCCAGAACCACGGCCACGGAGGTCGCGCTGTAGTTGGCGCGCAGATCCTCGATCGTGCGGTAATCGCTGCGCCACACCGCATTGGGATCGCCGGAAGAAACATCGGTCAAATCGCCGAGCGGCACGGTGATCGTCAGGTGCGCCACGGGGCTGGTCGTGCCCTTGTTCTGCCATGCGTCGCGCCACGGGTTGGGATCGTCCCACAACATCTTGCTGCCGTCGGCCCGTTCGAGATAGGGCAGCACCAGAATATTGCGGTTTTGGATGGAGGCCGTTTGCACGGGCGTCGCGCCGGTCGTCAGCGTGGAGGTATCGGGCGCCGGCGCAGCGGCCGTCGCGGCGGATGCGGCAGCGGGCGTTGTCGCCGCAGCAGACGTCGCCGGAGCGGCGGAGGTGACCGCCGTCGGCGGCGGCGCGGCGGCGCCGGGCGTGGCATAAACGACGCCGAGATTTGGCGGCACCATTATGTAATTGTTAATTTGCGCCGTGAAGCGCACCGTGAAGTCCGCTACATAGCGGTTGGAGGACATCTGCTCGTTGCTAATCTGGAAATCCCGCACCAGCGCTTCGATCGTCTCGTCGTCGGGCATCTTGTAGGTTTTGAAATCGGCGGGCGACATCGCCTTTTCCGCAAGAATCTTGAAAGCCGTCCGCTGCGCCTCGATAATGGCCTGACTGCGCGCCACAACGGCGTTTTGCGCGGTTTTGTCGACATGGATGCCCGTGACCGTCGGGGGCGGCGCGGCCTGCTGCTCTTGCATTTGCGCCCGCGATGCGCAAGGAAAACCTGCCGTCAGAAACGCCAGAAGCAGCAGGCAGGATGCAAGGAGACGATTATTTAACATAGATTATGGCCTCGCCAGAATGTAAACGACAGGTTATGACTCTAGCCCTGCCCCATTTAAAAATCCAGTCTTTCCCCTTACAAAAAAGGGTAATTAGTTGAGTTTCCGCCCGACAGCGTCCAAAATGGTCTTGTTAGGACGGGGGGAGATTCTTTTCAGGGCGTGAAGGCAAAAATCACGAAATATCTGCGGACCGGAATATGCATTCGGGCGGCGGCGTCGGGCCTTCTCGCCGCGCTGCTGCTGTGCGGCACGCCCTCAGCCGCGCACGCGCAGTCGAGCGTGGACAAGGCGGTGCTGACGGCGCAGACGTCCTCCGTCGATCTCGCGTCCGGAATGCGCATCGTCGACGATCCGCAAAACGACCTCACCTTCCGTCAGGTGCTGGACACCTACCAGTCGGGCGGCGGCAACCCGGCCGCGACGACGGGCAACGCAGTCACGCCCGACGGCAGCGCATCCGCCTACTGGTTCGTCTTCACGGTTGAAAACCAAAATCCCGTCAAGCAGCGCTGGATGCTCAATCTCGGCCGCCACCCGCAAGGCACGACCGGCCTCGCCGACCGCATCGCGCTCTTCTCCTCGGACGATCCCGACCATCCGCTGCTGATCGACGGCCGCGGGATCAAAAACAAAGTGCAGGCCAGCGGGCAGGAGAAAAACGCCGTGCCCCTGTCGACCGGCCTCGGCGTCAAAACCTACGCGCTCTACATTCAGCCGACGGCGGGCGTGCCGCTGCGCTTCAGCCCGCGGCTCGAGGACGAAGGCAGCTATCACGACGCGCTGCAAAGCTACAGACCCGTCACCACTTTCCTCTACATCGGCACGGCCTGCCTGGCCGGCATCATGCTGCTCTTTTTGATGTGGTACAAAAACATCGTGCCCGGCCTGCTGATCGCCTACATGGGCGCGGAGCTTTTGCTCTACATGACCGGCGACCAGATTTTGCCGCAGGGCAACGACACTGCCGCCGTCTATATCGCCCTGATCGCCGCCTTCGCCTACGCCGACGCGCTTTTGCTGACGCAGCAGGTCTTCTTCTCCGGACGCAGCAAGTCCGGCCTGTCCGCGCTGGTCACCTTCGGGCTGATCGTGGGCATCACCGGCCTCGCCGTCGCGGGAATCAACATCAGCGGCCTGGCCTGGCTCAGCCATGTGGTTCTGCTGCGCGCCCTGCCGGTCGGGTTTCCGGTCTTCCTCGCCGTCACCGGCATGGCGATGGCGGCCGCGACGAAGCAAAAAACCTCGTCGTTCCTCTTCACGGTCGCGTGGCTTGTCGCTGCGGGCGGCGCGCTGGCCAACGACTTCGGCGTCGGCTATGTCCGGCTCATTCTCGTCGCGCACATGACGCTGCTGGCCGGCGCCTCCGTCACGCTGATGATCGCCCGCGCCGCCGATGTGCGCCGGACGAAAAAACTCTCCGATCAAAAGCGCAAAGAGGAGATCGAACACCACAAGACGACGGAAATGGCGCACGAAGCGCGGCTGCTCAGCATCATGCAGCGCGAGAAGGAACTGATGGCCGACCTGCGCAACCGCGAAGCCGAGCGGCTTAAGGCCCTGCAGCAGGCCAAGGAGGCCGCGGACGGCGCCAACAAGGCGAAATCCGAATTTCTCGCCGTCATCAGCCACGAGATCCGCACGCCGCTGACCGGCATCATGGGCATGACGCGCCTGCTGCTCGACACCAAGCTCGAACCCAAGCAAAAAGAATGGGCCGAAACCGTGCAATATGCGGGCGACGCGCTGCTCGGCCTCATCAACAACCTGCTCGACTTCTCCAAGGCCGAAGAAGGCAAGATGCAGCTGGAGACCATCGATTTCGACCTTGCCCGCCTGATCGACAGCATGGTGATGCTGATGTCCGGCCGCGCCGAGGAGCGGAAGATCTACCTCAAGGCGGACGTCGACCCCGCGACGGCGCTGCAACTCAACGGCGACCCGACGCGCCTGCGCCAAATCCTGCTCAACCTGATCGGCAACGCCATCAAGTTCACCGAACGCGGCGGCGTGACCGTCATCGTCAAGCCGCGCGGCGAAGCGGGCGGCAAACAGCAGATCTACTTCGGCGTCGCCGACACCGGCATCGGCATCACGCCGGAAGCGCAAAGGAAACTTTTCCAGCCCTACCAGCAGGCCGACGCCAGCACCGCGCGCAAGTTCGGCGGCACCGGCCTCGGCCTGTCCATTTCGAAAAAGCTCGTCACCGCCATGGGCGGCGACATCCGGATCGACAGCGCCCCCGGCAAAGGCACGACGTTCTTCTTCATCCTGCCGTTCGCGCGCGCCACCGGACAAACGGATGCCGCGGCGGGCGCGGCCTCGGGCACGGGCGGAAGAGCCGCCGGCGCCCCGTCGGGCGTCGCGCCGCTGAACGTCCTGATGATCGACGACAACAGCATCAACCAGCAGGTCGTCGCCGGCCTGCTCGGCAAGGAAGGCCACAACGTCCACTGCGCCAGCAGCGCCAGCGACGGCATCGAAATCCTGAAAGCCAAGCCCATCGACGTCGTGCTGATGGATATGGAGATGCCGGAGATCGACGGCCCCGGCGCCACGCGCATCATCCGCGCCCTGCCCGACAAAACGAAGGCGGACGTCCCCGTCATCGCCATGACGGCAAACGTCTCGCGCGAAGACATCTCGCGCTGTCTCGACGCCGGCATGAACGACTATTGCGCCAAGCCGATCAATCCCGACAAGCTCAACACGATTCTCTCGCAAATCGCAAAACGCTCCCGCGCCGCGGGCAGGACGCCCCCGCAGCCCGCAACTCCTGCGCAGCCCGCGCCCGCGCGCCCCGTTGCACCGCCGCCGCAAGCCGCGCCGCAACAACCCCAACAGCCCGCACCTGCACAGCCCGCACCTGTACAACCTGCCGCACCGCCGCAACCTGCCGCTCCCGCGCAGCCTGCGCCCGCACAACCCGCCGTGCCGCCGCCTGCCGCCGCCGGCACGGCCGCGCTGCACGTCCTGATGCTCAACGACAACAAAGGCGGCCAGCAGGCCTTTACCGACCTGCTCGGAAAAGGCGGCCACGCGCTC
>JAJZFS010000063.1 GCA_021805245.1 Pseudomonadota bacterium
ATCCGGCGTCGGGCATCGAGTTTGAAATCCTCGATGCCGACCCGCGCCGCGTCACCCGCGTGCGCATCCGCAACCTGCCTGAAAAGCAAACAGGAACCCAATGACTGAACAATTTATCGACACGCAAAGCGAACACGGCGTCGCCACCATCACCATGAACAGGCCGGAGGTGCACAACGCCTTCAACGAAACGGTCATCAGCCAGATGACGGCAGCCTTCGAAAAGGCGGGCGCTGATGCCGCCGTGCGCGCGGTGGTGCTGCGCGGCAACGGCAAAAGCTTCTCCGCAGGCGGCGACATGAACTGGATGAAACGCTCGGCGACCTATTCGTTTGCGCAAAACGTCGAGGACGCGATGGGCCTCGGCACACTTTTGAAAACCATCAACACGCTGCCCAAACCGACCATCGCGCTCGTGCAGGGCAACGCTTTCGGCGGCGGCGTGGGGCTGACGGCCTGCTGCGACATCGCGATTGCCGAAGAGGGCACGCGCTTTTGCCTTTCGGAGGTGCGCATCGGCCTTATCCCCAGCATCATCGCGCCTTACGTGATCGCGGCGATCGGCGAGCGGCAGGCGCGGCGCTATTTCATGACGGCGGAGCGGTTCGACGCAAGCGTCGCGGAGCGCCTCGGCCTCGTGCACGAAGTCTGCCCGCAGGGCGGCCTTGACGCCGCCAAAGACAAAATCCTCGCGGCATTAGCTGACGGCGCGCCGTCGGCACAGGCGCGCGGCAAGAAAGTCATCCTCGAAATAGCGAAAAAGCCGATTGACGACGCGGTGATCAAATTCACCGCCGAGCAGATCGCCGAAGCCCGCGCCTCCGACGAAGGCAAAGAGGGCCTCTCCGCATTCCTCAACAAATCCGAGCCGAACTGGAGAAAGAAAGCGTGAAAACCTTCGCCGAATACCAGATGGAAGCGCGCAAGACATCCTCTTACGATCCCGACCTCAAAATCACCTACGCGACGATGGGGCTGGTCGGCGAGGCTGGCGAGCTGGCCAACAAGGTCAAAAAGCTCCTGCGCGGCGACGACAACCGCGACGAGCTGCTCGACGGCGTCAAGGCGGAAATGGGCGACGTGCTGTGGTATCTTTCCGCGCTGGCGGACGATATCGGCATTCCGCTCTCCGACGTTGCGGCGGAAAATATCGCCAAGATCCGCGACCGTCAGGCGCGCGGCAAGATCAAGGGCGGTGGGGATTACCGTTAAAGCGAATGATTATTCGGGCGCGAATTATTCAGGCGCATTAGGGCCTTTCGGCGCGGCTTTGCGTCTCGGCTTCTTTTTCATCTGCGGAATGTTGAACAGGATGTCCTCGCGGCCGTGTCTCTCCTCCGCTTTTTGGAGACGGTCGCGGATGTTGTCCCAGTAAGCGCCTTTGGTGCTGTAGGAACGCCCGTCCATGTCCGTCCGCCCGTCGAGATAACCGTCGAGAATCTTTTTGCAGATTGTGAAGGTGATGGCGTCGTTTTTCGGGTCGAGCGTAATCCGCGCCAGCTCTTTCAGCCATTTGTTCGAGTCCGGTTCGTCGTCGTAGATTTTTTGCACCGGCTTCATCTTGTTGAAAAAATTGTTCACGACGGACGACGGCGGCGTGTATTTCACGGCGAAGCGGCGGGCGAGTTCCGCCGTCTGCTGCGGGTCGAGGGCCTTGAAGTCGATCGTGTCCTTGCGCTTGATGATTTCTTCCAGCATCAGGGTCGAGAAATGGACGTCGTCGCCGTTGAGCGTCAGCGCGCCGGCGCGCGCCCACGGGTCGATGATGGCGCTTTTGTGCGTGCTGCCCGTGCCGTAGCGCTGATAGTGGCGGATCATCGCGTAAGCGTCGGCGATGGCTTCGCCGATCGCCTGCTTATACCGCTCGGTTTCGCCTTCCAGCGGCGGGTCTTTGATGACGAGGTGCGCGAGTTCGTGGTCGAGAATATAAAGGATTTCCTTCTCGGTTTTCTTCGGCAGCGCCTTGACGTGGTTTTCGTTCACCGGCTCGTCGTAAAGGATGAAGAAAAGCTTGAGGCTTTTGCTGGTATCGGCGTAGGTCTGGCGGTCTTTGTCTTTCGCGCGCCTTTTGACGAAGGCATCGACGGCGGAGAGGGTCTTTGGGGATTTTTTATTCAGCTCGTCGCGGCCATAGGTCGCGCTTTCGTTCGTGTCGTGAATAATCAGCTTGCCCTTGGCGGCGGGAAATTGCCTGACGGATTCCTTGGCGAATTCGTTGAAGACGTCACTCAGTGACCTTTTCGGTTCTTGTTCTTTGCGGCGTGCGGCGGCTGTGGCCATATAAATAAAAGCTCCCCTTATACACCTATTGCATTAACTGTCATCTATTTTATATATGCGGTCAATATCTTTCATTTTCCCGCGTGTTTTGCGTTCTGGAAATCTTCTGATTTCTTATGTTGTGGCGGTGTTGTTGAATATTTATAATCAGTACATGGCACTGATTAAAAAAATCTTAATCGCCAACAGGGGCGAGATCGCATGTCGCGTCATGAAAACCTGCCAAAGGCTTGGCATCGCGACGGTTGCGGTTTATTCCGAGGCCGATGCCGGTGCGCTGCACGTCGAAATGGCGGATGAGGCGGTGCTGATCGGCCCTGCGCCGGCGCGGGAGAGTTACCTCGATACGGCCAAAATCCTTGCCGCGGCGCAGCAAACGGGCGCGGACGCCATTCATCCGGGTTACGGCTTTTTATCCGAGAACGCGGAATTTGCGGAAGCGGTGACCAAAGCCGGATTGATTTTTATCGGCCCTCCGGCAAGCGCGATCCGTGCGATGGGCGGCAAATCGGAATCAAAGGCGCTGATGGAAAAAGCCAAGGTGCCGCTGGTGCCGGGCTATCACGGCGCAAAGCAGGATGAAAAACTTCTCAAAGCCGAAGCGCAAAAGATCGGCTTTCCGGTTTTGATCAAGGCGTCTGCGGGCGGCGGCGGCAAAGGCATGCGCGTCGTCGAAAACGCGCAAGAATTTTCCGAAGCGCTCGCGGGCGCGCAACGCGAGGCAAAATCATCGTTCGGCAACGAAAAGGTTTTGATCGAGAAATATCTCGTCCATCCGCGCCACGTCGAAATCCAGGTCTTCGCCGATCAAAAGGGCAACGCGGTTTATCTGTTCGAGCGCGATTGCTCCGTCCAGCGGCGGCACCAAAAGGTGCTCGAGGAAGCGCCGGCGCCGGGATTGTCGCAAGCCACGCGCGAGAAGATGGGCAAGGCGGCGGTCGCGGCGGCGCAGGCGATCGATTACGTCGGCGCGGGCACGGTGGAATTCTTGCTCGACGCGAAAGAAAACTTCTATTTCATGGAAATGAACACGCGCCTGCAGGTCGAGCATCCGGTGACGGAGATGATCACGGGGCTGGATCTGGTCGAATGGCAGATCCGCGTCGCCGAAGGCAACAAATTGCCGCTGGCGCAGAAAGACCTCAGGATCAACGGCCACGCCTTCGAGGCGCGGCTTTATGCCGAAGATCCGTCGAAGGATTTCCTCCCCGGCGCGGGACAGATCCAGTTTTTGCGCTATCCGATGGAAAGCGACTGCGTGCGCGTTGACACCGGCGTGCGCGAGGCGCCGTTCGGCGAGGGCGATGTGATTTCCATTTACTACGACCCGATGATCGCCAAGATTATCAGTTGGGGCAAAGACCGCGACACGGCATTGCGCAATATGCAAGACGCGCTCGACAAGACCTATATCGCGGGGCCGAAAACCAATATCAACTTCCTGCGCACCCTGACGAAGAACAAGGATTTCGCCGCCGGAAAAGTCAACACGCATTTCATCGCCGACCATCACGACGCCTTGTTGCCGGAAAAATCAGCGCCCGCGCCGGAAACGCTGGCGCTGGCGGCGCTCGGATTGCTGGCGGAGCGCGGCGAGCAGATGTCGGACGACCCGTGGGCCGATCTTTCCGCATGGCGCATCGGCGGAAACGACAGCGATACGTTTACTTTCCGGAGCGGCGAGAAGGACTATCCCGTCACGGTGTCCTATCAGGATTCAAAAGTGACTTTGCCGGACGGCACGGCCTTGCGCGTCGCTTATACGTTATCGTCGTTCGACATGGGCCTCGCGGTGCAGATCGGCGGCAAAAGATATGACGACGCCGTCGTATGCAAACACGGCTTGCATCTGGATGTGATGTATGAAGGGCGCCATGAAGAGCTCACCTGGCTCGACCCGCTGCACGCGGGCGAGGGCAACGAGGAAACGACGGGCAAGCTGACCGCGCCGATGCCGGGCAAGGTCGTCGCCGTGCGCGTCAAAACAGGGGCGAAAGTCACCAAGGGGCAGGCGCTCGTCATCGTCGAGGCGATGAAGATGGAGCATACCATCACCGCGCCGGTGGACGGCATTGTCGAGGCCATCCATGCCATCGTCGGCGATCAGGTCAGCGAAAAACACGAACTCATCGCCCTGAAATGACCGCCTATCCCAAATCCGTCCGTATCGTAGAGGTCGGCCCGCGCGACGGGTTGCAGAACGAGAAATCCACCGTCTCCGTTGAAACCCGGGTGAAGTTCATCGACATGCTGTCGGCAACCGGCTTGAAAACCATCGAGGCGGGCGCGTTCGTCTCGCCCAAATGGGTGCCGCAGATGGCGGATACGGACAAAGTCTATGCCGCGATCAATAAAAAATCCGGCGTTGCCTATCCCGTGCTGGTGCCGAACGAAAAAGGCATGGAAGCCGCCGTCGCCGCGGGAGTGAAAGAGATCGCCGTCTTCGCCGCCGCGTCGGAAAGTTTCAGCAAAAGGAACATCAACTGCTCGATTGAAGAAAGCCTTGAACGCTTCGCGCCCGTGATGAAAACGGCGCAGCAACACGGCATCAAGGTGCGCGGCTATGTGTCCTGCGTTCTGGGCTGTCCTTATGAGGGCGAGATCAGCCCCGCCGCGGCCGCCAAGGTCGCCAAAGACTTGCGCGACATGGGCTGTTACGAGATTTCGCTCGGCGACACCATCGGCACGGGCACGCCGCTCAAAACCCGCGCGATGCTGCAGGCCGTCAAAAAAGACATTCCCGCCGCCGCGCTCGCCGTGCATTTTCACGACACCTACGGGCAGGCATTGGCGAACATCCTCGTCGCGCTTGAGGAAGGCGTCGCCGTGGTGGACAGTGCGGCCAGCGGGCTTGGCGGCTGTCCTTACGCGAAAGGCGCATCCGGCAACGTCGCCACCGAAGACGTGCTTTACATGCTGGACGGCATGGGCATCGCAACCGGCGTGGATATCGCGAAAGTCGTTGCCGCAGGGCGCTTTATCGCCGAAACGCTGGGGCGTGCGTCGGCCTCCAAAGCGGCGCAGGCGCTTGCCGCCAAGTCTTGACAGAACTCCGCGCGCACTATAGTTTGTCCTCTCTGAAAAAAAGGATCTTTTAAGATGAAAAACGAAATCCAGACAGCCGTGAGCGACATCAAGTCCTCGCTGGAGCTGTTGAGGAGGCATCTTTGACTGGGATCGCGCCCTCCACAGGCTTGACGAGCTGAACGCTCTCGCCGAAGACCCCAACCTCTGGAACGATCAGGACCGCGCCCAGAAAATCATGAAAGAGCGCACGCGGCTCGACACGCAGATTTCCTCCGTCAAAACCCTGCAATCGGAAATGGACGACAACCTCGGCCTGCTGGAACTGGGCGAGGCGGAAGGGGACGCGGGCGTCGTCGCCGACGCGGAAAAGAACCTGCTGACGCTGAAAGACGAAGTCGCCAAGCGCGGCCTCGCCAGCCTTTTATCCGGCGAGATGGACGGTAACGACGCCTATTTGCAAATCAACGCCGGCGCGGGCGGCACGGAAAGCTGCGACTGGGCGAGCATGCTGTTTCGCATGTACATGCGCTGGGCGGAGCAGCGCGGCTTCAAACTGTCGCTGATGGACAAGCAGGACGGCGAAGTCGCCGGCCTCAAAAGCGCCACTCTCGAAATTCAGGGCGAAAACGCCTATGGCTGGATGAAGTCGGAATCCGGCGTGCACCGGCTGGTGCGCATCTCGCCGTTTGACTCCAACGCGCGGCGGCACACGAGTTTCGTGTCCGTGTCCGTGACGCCGGTGATCGACGACAACATCGACATCAAAATCGAGGACAAAGACCTGCGCGTCGATACCTACCGCTCGCAGGGCGCGGGCGGCCAGCACGTCAACAAGACCGATTCCGCAGTGCGTTTGACGCACCTGCCCACCGGCATCGTCGTCGCCTGCCAGAACCAGCGCTCCCAGCACCAGAACCGCGCCGCCGCAATGAACATGCTGAAAGCAAAACTTTACGACCGCGAGATGCAGTTGAAACAGGCGGAAAAAGACGCGGCCGAAGCGGCCAAGACGGACATCGCCTGGGGCCACCAGATCCGCTCATACGTTTTGCAGCCGTACCAGATGGTGAAGGACTTGCGCACCGGCTATGAAACCTCGGACACGCAGGGCGTGCTCGACGGCGACCTCGACCCGTTCCTCGAAGCTTCGCTCGCGCAGAAGCTGACCGGAAATAAAGATAACGGTGGCGACGGCAAAAAAGTCGCGTATGAGGATATCGATTAAGAGGCTTTCGGCTCGCGCGGCTGATGGTGATGCTTGCGCAGGAACTTCAGGACGTGATCCGACGTCGTGACGGCGGCGCCTTTTTCATCCATCAGCTTCGACATGACCATTCTGAAGTTGAGGGCATAGTTGTCGTTCCCCGCCAGATCTTCCATCACGCAAACGTCGTAGCCGAGTTGCCGCGCCGACAAAACGGTTTCCTTCACGCAGGCGGCCTCATTGAACCCGCAAACCAGCAGCAGCCTGCGCTTTTCCTTTTCAAGTTCGGCCCTGAGCTTGCCGCTGTCAAAGGCGGAGTTCGTGCTTTTGGCGAAGAGTTTGTCTTCCGGCGCGGGGTGGAACTTAAAAAAGTCGATGTGATGCAGTGCTTTTTCCCCGCTGGTGGAATAATAAATCGCGTAGACAGGAACGCCCGCCCTGCGGAACTGGGGGATGATCGACTGGAGGCGCTCGGCCACTTCCACCGTTTCGGTGTTGCCGCGGCCGTACCACGGATCGGCGAATTCCTTTTGCGCGTCGACGACGAGCAGGACCGCTTCGCCTTCATATTTGATGATCAGTTTCTCGAGATTCTCCGGATCAAAAAACTTGTGCGTTTTTCTGTAGCGCTCGGGCAGAGGGGGTTCAAAAATATTGTCCATGTCATAACCGTTGATTTATGATGGTATTATGCACATTTATTATGTGAAAAATCAATAAAGATCGTAAAATAACAAAATTCTATAATATTCCAGATGGTTAATGGAGAAACTTTATAGTTTGGTTCCAGTATGGATGGCCGCGATGCCTCCGGTTAGATTCACAACCTTAACAAGCTCGAAACCGGCTTTTTTCATCCTGTTTGCCAGTTCTTGTTGCGGCGGAAACTGGCGGATGCTTTCGACGAGGTATTGATAGCTCTCGCGGTCTTTCGCCACGGCTTCGCCGATCTTGGGGATAATGCGGAAAGAATATTCATCGTAAAGCTTGCGCAAGGCGGGGTTCAGCACACGGCTGAACTCGAGGCAGAAGAACCGCCCGCCGGGCTTGAGCACGCGGTAGGCTTCTTCGAGCGCATCGTCGATCTTCGGCACATTGCGCAGGCCGAAGGAGATTGTATAAAGGTCGAAACTGTTATCGTCGAAGGGCAGGGATTCCGCGTTGCCGACGACCCATTTGAAGCCCTTGACGTAGCCGCGATCGAGCGCGCGGCTCTTGCCGACTTCAAGCATGTCCTTGTTGACGTCGCAAACGGTGATCTGCGCTTTGTCGCCTGCACGCTGACGGTAACGGAAAGCGATATCGCCGGTGCCGCCCGCAACATCGAGCAGCGATTTGTTCGCCGAGGGGCGCAGCATCGAGGCAAATCTATTTTTCCATAGCCTGTGAATCCCGCCCGACATCAGGTCGTTCATCAGGTCGTAGCGCGAGGCGACGGACGAAAAAACATCCTCCACCAGACGCGCTTTTTCCTCCGGCTTGACGGCCTTGTAACCAAACCATTGGGATTCTTTATTTTTGTCTCTTTTTGAACGTGCTATCATGATGCGGGGAGTATAGGCTTTTCATGTCATTTTACAAACATGTCATTTTATAGGGCGGTCACGACGGTCGGGGGATACACGCTGGGAAGCCGTATTCTGGGCTTTATCCGTGACATCCTGACGGCCAGTTTCCTTGGCGCGGGGCCGGTCGCGGACGCGTTTTTTATCGCACTAAAACTGCCCAATTTCTTCCGCCGCATCACTGCCGAGGGCGCATTCAGCGTCGCCTTTGTGCCGATGTTCTCCAAAATCGTGGTCGAAGAGGGCGAAGCGGAAGCGCGTACCTTCGCCGAAGAAGCGCAGGCGGTGATGCTCGCCACGCTGTTGCCGTTCACCGTGATTTGCATGGTCGCCATGCCGTGGCTGCTCTATGTGATCGCGCCGGGCGTGCATTGTTCCGCCGCCGATCCGCATTGCAACCCGCTGCGTTTTCATCTGGCGGTAACGTTCTCGCGTATTACCTTTCCTTACATTCTGATGATGTCTTTGACGGCGTTGCTCGGCGGGGTGCTGAACTCACTGAAACGCTTCGCCGCCTTTGCCGCCGCGCCGATGTTTTTCAACATTACGCTGATCAGCGCGCTGCTGTTTTTCGCGCATAAATTTCCGACCGCCGGACATGCGCTGGCCTGGGGCGTGGCGGCGGCGGGCGTCATCCAGTTTTTATGGATGTCGGTCAATTGCTGGAAGTACCGCATCGTGCCGCGCTTGCGTCGCCCGCAACTCACCCCGCGCATCCGCAAACTTTTCCGTTTGATGCTGCCGGGAGCTATCGGCGCGGGGGCGACGCAGATCAATGTTTTCGTCGATATGATTTTGGCGTCGCTGCTGCCCGTCGGGTCAATCTCGTATCTTTATTACGCCGACCGGCTTTACCAGTTTCCGCTCGGCGTGATCGGCGTCGCCATCGGCACGGCGTTGTTGCCGATGCTCTCGCAAGCGCTGAAATCCGGCAAAGACGGCGAGGCGGGGGGGCTGCTGACCCGCGCTTTTGAAACAGGATTGATGCTGACGCTGCCCGCGGCGCTCGGCCTGATCGTGCTCGCGCAGGAGATCATGTCCGTCCTGTTCCAGCGCGGCGCGTTCACCCCTGCGGCGAGCGTGCAATCCTCCCACGCGCTGATCGCCTATGCGGCGGGGTTGCCTGCCTTCGTGCTGATCAAGGTTTTCAGCACGGCCTATTTCGCCCGTGAGGATACCGGCACGCCAGTCAGGTTCGCCATCGCCTGCGCCATTCTCAATACGGTGCTGGCCATCGCCTTGATCGCGCCGCTCCGCCACGTCGGCATCGCGCTCGCCACGGCGATTGCCGCATGGGTTAACATGGCCCTGCTGGTCCACGGCTTGCACAAACGCGAACATCTCGGCCTTGCCCGTGGTTCTGTTAAAAGAGCGGCATTGATTCTTTTTGCCGCGCTGATTATGGCAGCGGCGGTCTGGACCCTGAACACGCATGTTTTTCACCTCATGGAAGGCCGGCTCTTGCATAAAGCGGTAGATCTGGCGGCCCTGATCGGCGCGGGCGGGGTGGTTTACTTCTCCTGCCTTTATATTTTCGGCATTTTAACCCTGCAATCGGTAAAAGCCCTATTCCCAAAACGGAAAAAACAAGACACAATTGAGACAGTCCAGAAGTTGGAGGGACAGGAATAATGCGTAAAAAGATACTCGGCCTTACGATCATGACAGGCATTGCCGTCGCCACGCTGCTCAACGCGGTCACGGCGCGCGCCACATCGGATGCATTCGTGTGGAAAGATGCGAAATACGGCTACACGTTTTCTTTCCCCGACAGCTGGGGCATCCAGACGAAAGAAACGCCCGATATGCGCATCCGCATCGCGGGGCCGATCAACGCCGACTGGGCGACCTGCAGCATTCAGGTCAAAAAAGACGGCCGCTTGCAGATTTATCCCAAACGCCTGATGACGCAGGCGGTGGATGATACGCTGAACAAGACCTTCTGGACACGTCAGGTCGGCGAGCATGACAACGCCGTCATCCGCGATTACATCGCCCCCGCCAGTCTCGGCGGCCGCGGCGACGCGACGGCGATCAAGGAAACTTTCGTGCAGGATACCGGCAACGGCAAGATCAACATGTACGGCGAGCAGATCGCCAGCATCTACGGCAACATGCGCTATGTCGCCAGCTGCTCGGCAAGGATCGACCAGTACAACAAGTACGCGCCGCTGTTCGCCTCGATCATGGGCTCCGTGCAGTTGGCGTCGCGCTATGCGCCGTTCGCAACCGGCTATTACCGCGACTTCCTGTCCGATGGACACCTTGCGTTGCCGCGCACCAAGCCGGGCACGATCTACATCAAGAATTCCTTTCCGGTTTTGCAGCAGTAATCCTTTCGGAATAGCGGGCTTTTACGGGTGCGGGCCGTTCTTTCCGGCCGGCTTGCCCTGCGGCGGCTCCTTGAGAATGACTCTCTTGTTATCGTTATTTTCCGGCGGGCGGGAGAATTCGCGCCTGTCGGCGCAGATCTCCGCCAGCGTCAGGAACATGTCCGGCGCTTTTTTGCTGCCCTTCATCAGGCGGAAAACGGCGCCGGTGTCGATGTAATAGCAATTGCCGAGGCTGCGCGCGCCGCCTTCCTGCACCGTGTGGCCGGAGAAGACGCGCTCGATGCCTTCGACGCCGGAGCCGTCGTTATGTTCGATGCGCTTGCGGCTCCACAGCGCGGAATCGACGGTGACTTCGTCGTTTTCCGCGATGTTTTTCTTGAAGGTTTTCCAGTCTTGCCCCGCCGGCACTTCCGCATGGATGAAGCCGATGGTGCCGCAGTCCGCCAGAATTTCAATGGCCAGCGGAAGTTCCCGAAAAGCTTTATGAATGGCGGCGAGCGTGTCCCGATCCTCTTTGAGAATCCAGCCCATGCCGTTGCCGTTCTTTGTATTCCGCCTGACCCTGTCTGCATCGTACGTGCCGTCGGGGTTGCAAACGGTGAGGAACATGTCTTCGTGATTGCCGCGCACGGCGAAAAACCACGGCTGCCCCAGATAATCGAGGCACTCCGGCGATTGCGGCCCGCGGTCAACCAAATCGCCAACGGAAATAAGCCGGTCCTTCGCCGGATCAAAGCGCGCCTGCTGCAGCGCCTTTTTCAGGACGGAATAGGCGCCGTGAAGGTCCCCGACCACAAAATCGCGGCCTTTGGTGTTTTTGGGCAGAACCAGGACTTTGGGCATCGCATGTCCCTGTTGTGGCGTTGTGGATATATGCTAATGGCGGGAGAAGGGTGGTGTCAATCGATTATGAGCTTGCCGCCGCTTCCTGCATTTCCGTCAGCTTCAGCCAGCGGGTTTCGGCTTCCTCCAGTTCTTCGCGGGCATAGCCGAGGCGGTGCGAGGCATGGTGAAAGGCGTTTTTGTCCTTCGCGTAGAGATCGCTGTCATCAAGGATGGCTTCTAATTCGGCGATTTCTTTTTCCAGACGGGCGATGCGCTTGGGCAGATTGTCCAGTTCATATTGCAGTTTGTAGGTGAGTTTTGTTTTGGTTTTCGGCGCGGCGGGTTTTTCTTCTTTTGCAGGCGCGGATTTTTGCCTGGATTTTTCAACTTTCGGCGCGTTCTTTTCTTTGCGCGCCGCGATGTAATCCGAATAGCCGCCGATGTAACCTTCGACGACGCCGTTGCCCTCGAAGGCGAGGATTTTGGTGACGGTCTGGTCGAGAAAGTCGCGGTCGTGCGAGACGACCAGCAGCGTTCCCGTGTACTGCGACAAAATCTCCTCCAGCATGTCGAGCGTATCCATGTCGAGGTCGTTGGTCGGCTCGTCGAGGATGAGCAGGGACTTCGGGTCGGCCAGCACCTTCGCCAGCATCAGGCGGTTTTTCTGCCCGCCGGAAAGCGTGCCGACCTGCTGGTCGACGAGGGCGGGGTCGAATAAAAAGTCCTTGAGATACCCGCAAACGTGGCGTGTCTTGCCCATGACTTTAAGATAATCGCCGCCCTGCGGACAGAGTGCGTGTTTGACGGTGTCATCCGGCTTCAAATCCCGCCGCTTCTGGTCGAAGTAGGAAAACTGCAGGTCTTTCGCCAGCTTGACCTTGCCCATGTCCGGCAACAATTCATGAATCAGCAGGCGCAGATACGATGTTTTGCCCGAGCCGTTATGGCCGAGAATGCCGATGCGGTCGCCTTTCAGAATACGCATGGAAAACTTGTCGAGAATCATTCTCTCGCGGCCGGTTTCGTCGGTGAATTTTTTGTCCACCTTGATGAATTCGGCGACGATTTTGGAGGCGCCCTGTACATCGTCTTCCATGTCCCCGACCTGTATGCGCGACATCATGCGGCGGAAGGCGCTTTTGTCGGCCTTCAGCTTTGCGCGCGCTTCTTTGACGAGCTCGAGACGGCGGACGTTGCGCTTGCGGCGCGCGCCGGGGCTGCGCTGCATCCATTCCACTTCCATGCCGACGATTTTTTCGCGGTTTTTGAGCTCGCGCGCTTCCTGTTCGAGCAACTGCCCCGACCATTCGTCGAAATGGGCGAAGCCTTGCGCGCAGGTTTTCAACCGTCCGCGGTCGAGCCAGAAAATTTTGTCGGAAATGTTCGCGAGGAACATTTTATCGTGGCTGACGCAGACCACCGCGCCGCGGTATTGCTTCAAATAGTTTTCCAGCCATTGGATAACGTCGAGATCGAGGTGGTTGGTCGGTTCGTCGAGAAGCAGGATGTCCGGCTCCTCGACCAGCGCGCGGGCGAGGCAGGCGCGGCGCAACTGCCCGCCGGAGAGCCTGTCCATGCGGTCTTCAGGGTCGAGTTCGAGCGGCTGGATGACCATCTCGACCTTGTATTTATGCAGGGCTTCTTCGCCTTCGGCCTTGATTTGCTCGAACACGAAATCATAGACGGTCTGGCCCGCCTTGGGCGTGACCTCCTGCCGCAAATAGCCGACTTTGATGCCCTGCAGCTGCCAGCGCTCGCCCGAATCAAGCTCTTTGTCGCCGGTGATGACGTTCATCAGCGTCGATTTGCCGCTGCCGTTGCGGCCGACAAGGCAGATTTTGTCATTCTCGTGGATGTGGAAGGTGAGGTCATTGAAAATGACCTTCTCGCCGAAAGCGATGCTGCCTTCCAGAACGCTCAAAATAAGGGATGAAGCCATGTCAGGTGGTTTCCGTCTCGATCCATTGCAGATAGACGGCGCTGCCAGTTTCGATCGGCAGGGCGACGATGCAGGGCGTGTCGTCGGAATGCATCTCCTTGACAGCGATCTCGACCGCGGGGAAAAGCTGCGCCTGCGTCTTGAGAATCAGAACGGCTTCACTGCGCTGCTCGACCTTGCCCAGCCAGCGGTACATGGATTTCATGCCGGAAATGATGTTGGCGCAGGCGGCGAGGCGCTTGTCGACCAGCGCGTCGGCGATTTTTTCAGCCTCGGCGGCGGAAGGAACGGTGACGTAGATGAAGATTGCTGACATGGCGCAACACTAGCCGCAATGCGTCAATATGTCAACATTCCGTCAGTCAGGCGGCGTGAAATAAGGCGTTCCGTCATAAGCATATCCATGACGCACGAGCTCTTTTGTCAGAGCGGACATAGGCAACACCATCGCTTCTTTCTCAGTAAAAAAGCGCAAGGCGGCCGTTTCTCCACCATCCGGACGGAGATCTCCCTCCAGCAGGCGTGCTTTAAAAGCGGTTATGACGTACGACACGGCATCGCCGTTGGGATAGGTGACGCGGAAATCCGGCCCGCCGAAAACGCCTATGATGTCCGTAATGCCCGCGCGCAAGCCCGTTTCTTCCAGACATTCGCGCACCGCTGCGTTGGCGGGTGTTTCATCGGGTTCTACGGCGCCGCCGACGGTCATCCAGAGCGGCGACCCTTTGCCTTGCGCCAGAAGCAGACGGCATTGGTCGTCAAAAAGCAGGACCGCAACGGACTGCAGACACAGAAGGTCGTGACCAATCTTGTCGCGCATGGCACGGACATAGGGAGAAATCGGCATTATGCAGGCTCAGGATGCTGCAACCTGCTCGTCGTCTTTTTTCTTTTTGCCGTCCTTAACTTCTTTTTCCTTGGCTTCCTTGGCTTCTTTGTCCTTGGCTTTTTTCTTGTCGGAAAAGATGATCATCGGCGCCGTTGCGTTGACGATATTTTCTGCCTTGACGACGACTTCTTCCGCGCCTTCAAGGCCGGGGAGGTCGAACATCGTATCCAGAAGGACCGACTCGAGGATCGAGCGCAAGCCGCGCGCGCCTGTGTTGCGGACGATGGCCAGCTTGGCGATTTCAATCAAGGCATCGTGCTGGAAGGTCAGCTTCACGCCTTCGATATCGAACAAACGGGCGTATTGTTTAACGAGGGCGTTTTTCGGCTCGGTCAGGATTTGCACCAGCATTTCCTCGTCAAGGTCGTCCAGCGTGGCGATCACGGGCAGACGGCCGACGAACTCCGGAATCAATCCGAATTTCAGCAAGTCTTCCGGCTGCACTTCCTTGAGCAACTCGCCGGTGCCGCGTTCGTCCGGCCCCTTGGCCTCGGCGCCGAAGCCGATGCCGGTGTTGCGCGAACGGCGCGAGATGACTTTTTCCAGCCCCGCGAAAGCGCCGCCGCAGATAAAGAGGATGTTGGTCGTATCCACTTGCAGGAATTCCTGCTGCGGATGCTTGCGGCCGCCCTGCGGCGGAACGGAGGCCATCGTGCCTTCCATCAGCTTCAGCAGCGCCTGCTGCACGCCTTCGCCCGACACGTCGCGGGTGATGGAGGGATTGTCCGACTTGCGGCTGATTTTATCGACTTCATCGATGTAGACGATGCCGCGCTGCGCGCGTTCGATGTTGTAATCGCAGGCTTGCAGCAGCTTCAGAACGATGTTTTCGACGTCTTCACCGACGTAGCCGGCTTCGGTCAGCGTCGTCGCGTCGGTCATGGTGAAGGGCACGTCGAGAATCCGCGCCAGAGTCTGGGCGAGAAGCGTCTTGCCCGAACCGGTCGGGCCGAGCAGCAGAATGTTGGACTTGGACAGCTCGACATCGCTGCCTTTCATCAGGCCTTCGTCAATGCGCTTGTAGTGGTTGTGCACGGCGACGGCAAGAACGCGCTTGGCACGCACCTGACCGATGACGTAATCATCCAGAACCTTTTTGATATCCTTTGGCGTCGGGATGCCTTTGCCGGACTTGACGAGTTGCGTCTTGTCTTCTTCCTGAATGATGTCCATGCAAAGTTCGACGCATTCATTACAGATGAAGACGTTCGGACCCGCGATCAGTTTCCTGACCTCGTGCTGGCTCTTTCCGCAAAAAGAGCAGTAAAGTGTGTTTTTAGTATCCCCTGAAGTCGTTTTGCTCATCCCGTTCTTTCCTTTTTGGTGGCAGCTCAATTCCCACGATTCCAGAATAGAACAGCCGGAAAAGATTGCCAACATTTCTTGAACGGAATATTTTCCCCGCATGCAACGCATGAGTGGATTTCCGCTGCAATTACCCCTATTTTAGCACAGGATATGCTTAATATTGTATGAATGCAGGAATATGAATATAGACGAGATTGTTGATAACTTCAGCCTGTTCGACGACTGGGAGGACAAATACGCCTACCTGATCGATCTCGGCCGCCACCTGCCGCCGATGGACGAAGCGCTGAAGACCGAAGAAACCCGCGTCAAAGGCTGCCTCAGCCGCGTCTGGATGGTGCTGGGGCGGGACGCGGAAGGGAAAATAGCGCTCTATGCCGACAGCGACGCGGACATCGTCAAAGGGCTGATCGCCGTGCTCTACGCCATGTATCAGGGCAAGACTGCAAAAGAAGCCGCCGCCGCAGACATCGATGGCGTTTTCGGAAAAATCGGGCTGGACAACCACCTTTTTATCAACCGCCGCAACGGCTTCTACGCGATGGTCGAGCGCATCCGCAGCTTTACGGCGGGCTGTAAGTGATGCTGCCCACCATGTCGTTGTAATACCGGTTATACAGCGGATTGGTGACGCTGAAGCTGACCCTGACCACGAAAATCGAGTGGGCTCCCGTCAGATAATGCGTGGCGGTGAAGAGCGGCTGGTGATTCTCGTCCACCGTAAAGCCGCTCAAAGTCCCCCATTTCAACGCCCCCGCGTTTTTGGAGGCGGAATAGTGGTACGTCGGGCTGATGAAAACCTTGTGCGCATAGCTCTTGCGAAGAATGGCCTCGATTGTGGCGCTGTTCAGGCTGGCAAGAAAACTGCCGGGCGCCTTCAAAAAGATGGTTTTGACTCTGTACGATTCCTCGGTGTCCATATCGGTGAGCGTGTAAAGGCCGACTTCACCGAGAAACGAGCTGCTCTTGGGAAGATTCCCGTCAAGATAAAGCTTCGTCTCGGGAGACGTCGCCCAGATCGTACTGACCGTGGGCGCTTGGGGCATTTTTATGCTGTATTCGGATTCGTCGTTCGCGTAGTTGTAATATTGTATCTCTGCCGGTTTCGCCGCCGCAGGCTCCTGTTGCGCGCCGGAGGCATCATCATCGGATGCTGGTGCGCCCTGTTGATCCGCGGGCGCCTGCTGCGTGGCGGCAGGGGCTTGCTGCATAGCAGGAGGGGCCTGTTCCGCTGCGGGCGCCTGCATCGGCGGCGGGCTGGTTTGCGCACCTGCCGGCGCGGCGACGGCAAAGCCCGTCAGGATCGTTGTGCAAAGCAAGACTGCGGGGATACGTTTCATGACAAATCTCCTCAAATTTTCCAGACGGACGGATCGGCCTGAACCTGCTCGCCCGTCGCCATGTTTTTGACTTCATGCGGCTGCCCGTCCTCGAAAGGCGGGAACCAGACATAGGGAATGCCCTTTTTCTCGGCGTAAGACATCTGTTTTTTGACCTTGGTCGCGCTGTGATAAAGCTCCACGTTCACGCCGCGCAGACGCAGGCTGTGCGCGGTGGCGGCCGCTTCGGCGCGGCGCTCTTCCGCGGGCAGGACGACGAGGATCTGCGTCGGGCATTTCGCCACGGGCTTGATGTAGCCTTCGTCGAGCAGCATGGCGAAGAGGCGGGTAAGGCCGATGGAAACGCCGATGCCCGGCAGTTTTTGATTGATGAAGGCGCCCGCGAGATTGTCGTAGCGTCCACCGCCACCGATGGAGAGCGGCTTATCCTTGAACCGCACCTCGATCACCGTACCGGTGTAATAATCCAGCCCGCGGATGATGCCAAGGTCGGCGATGACGGAACCTTGCGGCAGGTGTTTCAGGTTGTCCATGACGAAAGAGAGTTCTTTCAGGCCTTCGTCCAGCAAATCATTCGCCACGCCGAGCGTGCGAACTTTTTCAACAAAGCCGTTGTCGGCGAACTGGATTTGCACAATGTCCAAACATTTTTGAGCTAAATCCAAACGCTCCCGAGACGATAGCTCTTGAGCTTCAAGTTCGAAGTGCATTGCTAATATAAGGCGCGTTTTGTCCACGCCAATCTTATCAATTTTATCCAGTTCGCGGGTGACGAATGGAATGTCTTTCACGCCTAAGCCCTGCAAATAACCGATAATAATCTTCCTATTGCTGATGTGCATTTCCACCGGCGGAATATCGAGCGACTGATAGGCCTCGAACATCACCGCAGGCAGCTCGGCGTCGAAGTGCAGCGGCAGGCCGTCGACATTCACCACGTCGATGTCGCACTGGTAAAACTCGCGGAAGCGTCCTTTCTGCGGACGCTCGCCGCGCCAGGATTTCTGGATCTGGTAGCGCTTGAACGGAAAAACCAGATCGTTGCAATGCTGCGCCACATAGCGCGCCAGCGGCACGGTGAGGTCGAAGTGCAGGGCGAGGCGGGAGTCCTTGTCGTGGTCATCCGCATGGAGGCGGGTGAGCGTATAAATCTCCTTTTCCGTCTCGCCGCCTTTGGCAAGCAGGGCGTCGACTTCTTCCACGCTTGGCGTTTCGATGGAGCAAAAGCCGTAACGCTCGAACACGGCGCGGATCTTGTCCATCCATGCAAGTTCGACCGCGCGATATTCCGGCAGCCATTCGGGAAATCCGCTGATCTGTTTCGGTTTGTAAATTTTGTTTTCCGACATTACCCCACCATTCCGGTTCATATTAACCCACGGGCGGACATGAATAAACATCATTTTTTTACCGTTTTTGATTGTCATCAAATGACGACTCAGCCAAAGGGCATAGCGTTGTACACGAACAGAGCAAAAAGGAGGGAACCATGATGAAAGGCATGCACCACACTGCAAAGACGGTATCGGAGATGTACCCGCCGTTCGCCGCCATGCTGGCCGGAAAGGACTTTGTCGACACGGCCTGGCTGGAGGAGGAGGACCCGGACATCGAATTCCGGCAGAAAATCGAAAACGAAGGCAAAATCGTTTACGAGATTGTCACCGAATGTTAAGCATATTTTACTTTGCAGAAGTAAAATAATAGGTTGAATAATAACGTCTTTTTTTCACAATTGAGGACGCGCAGGGAGAATTTGACATGTTTGTCTTCGGGGCGCATCCTGAATGGAATTTGTCGAGTCCTTTAAGGGAGAAATTCCATGCAGGCGAGCCAGAACATTGTGGAATCCGATACGCAACATTTAGACGAGTTCATGCCGATAGACGTCAGCGTCGTGCGCGCGGCACCGCTTGAAACCTCTCCTTACGAGCATATCGTCGTATCCGGTTTCATTACGCCGGAATGGCGCGACATTTTACTGAAAGAATATCCTGTCGTGGAAAAAGGCGGCAGCTTTCCGCTCCAGACCGTGGAATACGGCACGCTGTTCAAGCGGCTGATCGACGCGATGAACGGCGACGACTTCCGCCACGCTATCGAGGAAAAATTCTCCGTCGATCTCAGCGACAAGCCGACGATGTTCACCGTGCGCGGCAAGTGCCGCGCCAAAGACGGCAAGATCCATACCGATTCCGAAAGCAAAATCATCACCGTACTGCTTTATATGAACCCTTCGTGGGAAGACCAGGGCGGCAAGCTCAGGCTCCTGCGCAGCAACGACATGAACGACGTCGCGCGCGAAGTGCCGCCGGAAATCGGCACGTTGCTGGTGTTCAAGCGCAGCGACAATTCATGGCACGGCCACCTGCCGTTCGAGGGCACGCGCCGCGTTATCCAGATGAACTGGGTGACCGACCAGAAATACGTCGACCACGAGCAAAAACGTCACGGCTGGTCGTCGTGGCTGAAGAGGCTCGGCGGCGGATATTAATTCGTTAATTCACCTTCTCAGGCCTCGCGCACCGCGCTAAGGAACGTATTGACCGCCTCGCGCAGGTGATCGCCGTTTCTGGCGAGTTCTCCGGCGGCGGCAAGGACCTGTTCCGCCGTGATGCCGGTGCGCCTTGCGGCGTCGTTGACGGCAGCGATATTTCCGGAGACTTCACGCGTCCCCGTCGCGGCTTCCGTGACGTTGCGCGCGATCTCCTGCGTCGCGGAGCCCTGTTCCTCGACGGCGGCGGAAATGGCGACGGCTGTCTCGCGCACCTTTTCAATACTGCCCGTAATATCCTGAATGGCCGCGGCAGAGGCGGTGCTGGCCTCCTGAATATCCCTGATCTGCTGCCCGATCTCTTCCGTCGCTTTGGCGGTCTGCCCCGCAAGCGCCTTCACTTCCGAGGCGACGACGGCGAAGCCTTTGCCCGCTTCGCCCGCGCGCGCCGCCTCGATGGTGGCGTTGAGCGCGAGCAGGTTGGTTTGCGCGGCAATATCGTTGATGAGCGCGATGATCGCGCCGATCTTCCCCGACGCGGCGGAAAGGTCATGAACCTTGGCGTTCGTGGCGGTCGTCTGCTCCGCAGCGCGTGAAATCTGGCTGCCGGAATCCCTGACGCGCTGCTCGATCTCGCGGATGGAGGCGGAAAGCTCTTCGGTCGCGGAGGCGACGGTCTGGACGTTCGCCGAAGCCTGCTCGGACGCGGCGGCAACGGCGCTGGAACGGCCCGTGGTTTCTTCCGCGGCGGCGGTCATGGTTTTTGCCGTGGTTTCCATTTCGGATGCGGCCGCGCTGATGGTCTGGGCGATGGCGGCGATGGCATTTTCAAATTCCCCGACAAGGCGGTCGATGTTTTGCGCGCGCGCGAGCTGCTTTTGCTGCTCGGCGGCCTGTTCGGCGCGCAGGCGTTCGGCTTCCATGCCGTTGTTTTTGAAGACGGCGACGGCGCGCGCCATGATGCCGATTTCGTCCGCGCGGTCGGCAAACGGCACCTCCGCCTCGTAATCCTTATCGGCCAGACGCCCCATGACGTCCGTCATCTTGCCGAGCGGGCGGCTGACGACGCGGCTCATCAGCATGCGGATCGCCAGCACGCCCGCAATGGCGGCCAGCAGACCGGAAACAGCCATGAGAACGAGGATCATCCTGAGCTTCGCGAAAGCCGTGCCGGTCTTCAGGCTGCTGGAAAAGACGGCGATGACGTCGCCGTCCTTTTCGCCCATCGCCGTGTGGCAGGTGTGGCAGACAGGCTGATTGGCGCCCGGCGTCACGCCGAGGATGATCGGCAGGCTATAGCGGTAGGCGCCCTTGACGAACCGCCCGACGGGTTTTTTGGTTTCAAGCACCTGCTTGTCGATCGCGTCGCGCACGGGGCGCGGCTTGACGTCGGGATAGGCCTTGGCGGTAAAATCGAGCGTCTTCGGGCTCCAGGCGCTCCACAGCTTGCCCTTGTAGTCGTTGTTGCGCTGCTTGTACCAGCTGTAATAGACGTTGATGGCGGCGGGATCGTCGGTGCGGCGCTCCATCGTCGCGATCACAAGCGCGCGCATTGACTGCAATTCGTTGTGCGAGAGTTTTTCGAATTTGTCCTGCATCTGCGTGTATTGCAGCCCCGCCACGGCCGCCAGCGTGGCGCAGACGATGGCAAGAATGCCCGCACCGGCAATCACCATAAACCGGCTTTGCAGTTGCAGATTTTTCCACCATTTTTTCATGACTTAATTCCCCCTTGGTCTTGCATCCCTTGAACGAATGTTAGGAGCAATGCAGGGCGCATTCAATGGTAATCGGTGACATAATAAGGGCTGGTTCGGTCCTGTTTGCGGACTAGTAATAGCTGCAGGTTTTTGTGCAGAAGGCGGAACTCTGTCCGGAACTCAGGCAGGACTTCAGACAACGGGGGTCAGCCGTATTGCCGCCGGCTTTTCTCTGTACTTCCGGATCGTACGAGCAGCGCGTCTGGCAATAGTCTTCTTCAAAACCCCGTTGCGTGCAATTGTTCAGGCACCAGCTGTCGGTACCCGCTCCTTTCGGCTTGTGCAGCACCAGCATGGCGACAAAGAACGCGGCAAGGATGCCGAAACCGATGATGGGAATGAGATCCTTCTTCATGCACAACCTCTGACGCGTTTTTGTGCGTCATAACTATTCTATAAGGGAATAAGAGGGCGTCAAAGGGAAAAATGCCGCGCGTCAGGCGGCAGCCTGCGCGAAACCGACCATTTTTTTGCGCTCATCGTCCCACAGCGCCAGCCGGAAGCAGGCGGGAATATCGCGCAGGGTTCTTTTGCGCACGTCCTGTAGCACGGTGATCTGCGCGAAACACTGCCGCAGACGATAGAGCGGTATGTGTCCGTTGAGGTGGTGGATATGGTGCAGATTGATATTGCCGACCAGCCAACTGACGGGACGGGAAAACTCGAAATAGGAACTGCCCAGAAGGCCGGCGTCGAAATAACTCCATGCGTCCTTCTTTCGCCAGTAGGCGTCTTCATACTGGTGCTGGATATAGAACATCACGATACCGAGCGAACTGCCCAGCCAGACCACCGGCAGGTACACGAAGAAGAAGCCCTGCCAGCCGAAAAAATGCACCAGCCCCGCGATGCCGAGCAAAATCGCGGCATTGGTCAGCATGACGTTCTTCCACATTTTCACCGAATGAAACTCGCAGTCGAGCGGCAGGCGGTGCTTGACGCCGAACAGCAGCACCGGCGCGACGAAAATCAGGAACAACGGCGCGCGGTAAATCCTGTACCACAGCTTTTTAAAGGGAGACGCCGCGCGGTATTCCTCCACGGTGAAGGTATCGACGTCGCCGACGCCGCGCTTGTCGAGATTGCCGGAAAAGGCGTGATGGACGCTGTGATTTTTCTTCCAGTAATAATAAGGCGTGAGCGTCAGCACCCCGAGCGCGCAGCCCACGGCATTGTTGACCTTTTGCGATGAAAAATAGGAACCGTGTCCGCAATCGTGCTGGATGGTGAAAAGGCGCGTGATCATCACGCCCGCGACCGGCAGCAGCGCGAACATCAGCCACAGCCCGTGCGCGAGGCCATAGAGCATCAGACCAAAGGCGGCCGCAAACAACCCGAACGTCACGCCCAGGTCGCGCAAAGCGGTCCTGTTGTCCGGCACGGCATATTCCTTGATATGCCCCAGCAATTCGCGCTCTTTTTCAATCTCCATATTCAGGCAATACAACCCCGTTCCGGCAAGCCGGCTTTCTACAAGTGCTTTTTGGTAAATCCCCGAGTATGCTTTAATTATAACGGAAAAAATGACCGAAATCAATTAAAGTCGATAATCTACTGAAATCACCTCGAGCATTTCCGTTCCGCCCGCGGTTTTGACCGTTACTTCGTCTCCGGCTTCGGCTTTGAGCAGCGCGCGGGCGACGGGCGAGAGCCAGCTGATTTTTTTCTGCGCGATGTCGGCTTCATCGGGGCCGACCAGCGTCACGGTATGCACCGTGCCGTCTTCGCGGACGTACACGACGGTCGCGCCGAAAAACACTTTTTTCAACCCCTGTTGCTTTTTCGGGTCGACGACTTCCGCGCTCTCCAGCCGCTTGGTCAGGTAGCGCAGGCGGCGGTCGATCTCGCGCAGGCGTTTTTTGCCGTAGAGATAATCTCCGTTCTCCGAGCGGTCGCCGTTGCCCGCCGCCCACGAGACGATCTCCACCACCTTGGGGCGTTCTTCGCGATAAAGATGGTTCAGCTCCGCCTGCAGCGCGGCAAAGCCCGCCGGCGTCATGTAGTTTTTAACGCCCGCGGGCAGCGTCTCTTCGGCCGCGCCGCCGTCCGCTTCTTCCTGCGACTGGCCATCTTCCGTGGTAAAAGCCTTGCTCATAATGGCATCTTGACGGCAGGGAGGCGGATATGTCAACACATGAAGACTTGAATCTTTGCCGCAAAACGGGCTATCAATGCAATCCGCACAAAAAAAAGAAAAAGAAAAATGTCAAAGAAGAAGATAAAACTCGACCGCAAGCCGGGATTGTACCTCAAGGACACCGGCCACAAGGGGCGCGGCGTGTTCTGCACGCAGGACATCCGCAAAGGCGAAATTCTCGAAGTCACGCCGACCATCATCCTCAACAAGTCCGCAAGCGAAGCGATCGAGGACACGATCCTCGGCAACTACGTTTTCCAGATCGGCGCCATTTCAAAGGCGCACCGCAAGCAGCTCGGCATCACGGACATATCGAAGTGCTGCGGCGTGATTATGGGGATCATCTCCTACTTCAACCACGCCGAAAAGCCCAACGCCGGGGTGGAATGGGAAGAGCACGACGGCACGCTCTACCATCAGGTGCGCGCGCTCAAAAACATCCCGAAAAACACAGAAATTTGCACGACCTACGGCGGCGGCTGGTTCAAAGACCGCAAGGACACGATCAAGCATCACAAATAATCAGCGCGGCCCCGTCAGTGCGACTTGCGCTTGCGCGGCTTCGCCGGCTTTTCGTCGAACAGCTCGGCCAGCTTCTCGGTGATCGCACCGCCCAGCTCCTCCGCGTCCGTCAGCGTGACGGCGCGGCGGTAATAGCGGGTGACGTCGTGGCCGATGCCGATGGCGATGAGCTGTATCTGCGCGCGCGTCTCGATCCAGTCGATCACGCGGCGCAGCTGTTCCTCCAGATAGTTGCCTTGATTGGCGGAGAGGGTGGAATCGTCCACCGGCGCGCCGTCGGAAATGACCATGAGGATTTTGCGCTGCTCCGGACGGCTCATCAGCCGGTTGTAGGCCCAGATCAGCGCCTCGCCGTCGATGTTCTCTTTCAGCAGGCCTTCGCGCAGCATCAGGCCGAGGCTCGGGCGCGCGTGCCGCCACGGGCTGTCGGCATCCTTATAAATGATATGGCGCAGGTCGTTGAGACGTCCGGGAAAGGCGGGCTTGCCGTCGGCGAGCCATTTCTCGCGCGACGAGCCGCCTTTCCACGCGCGGGTGGTGAAGCCGAGAATTTCCACGCGCACGCCGCAGCGCTCCAGCGTGCGGGCGAGAATATCGGTGCTCATCGCGGCGATGGTGATCGGCCGCCCGCGCATCGAGCCTGAATTGTCGATCAGCAGCGTCACCACCGTGTCGCGGAATTCGGCGTGCTTTTCCTGCTTGTAGGTGACGGGATAATGCGGATTGGCAACGATGCGGGAGAGGCGCGCGGAATCGAGGATGCCTTCGTCGAGATCGAACTCCCACGAGCGCGTCTGCTGCGCCATCAGTTTCCGTTGCAGCCGGTTGGCGAGGCGGGTGATGACGCTGTGCAGGTGGACGAGCTGTTTGTCGAGCGTTTTGCGCAGCTTTTGCAGCTCTTCCGGATCGCAAAGGTCGTTCGCCCTGACCACTTCGTCGAACGCGGAGGTGTAAATCTTGTAGTTGCCGAACGGCGTGTTCGTAGCGTTGCGCGGCGCGTTGCTGCGCGCGGTCTCGGCTTCGCCGCCGCCGTCCGAGCCGTCCTCCTCGCCAGTCTCGAAGCCGCCCTGCATCTCGGCGGATTGCTCCGTTTGCTCGCCGTCTTCCTCTTCGTGTCCGGTCTGCGACGTGGCGGTTTGCGCCGCCATTTCCTCGGCGGATTGCTCTTCGTCCTGACCTTGCAGGTCTTCCTGCTCGGCGCCGGCATCGGAGGGCGGCGACGCGTCGGCCAGCGCGTCGGGCATGTCCATTTTCTTCAAAAGCCCGTGGGTGAGCGCGGCAAACGCCGCCTGATCGTGCCGCGCGTCCTTGAGCTTTTTGAGATCGTCCGCGTCGAGATGCGACTTGAACCACGGCTTCCAGACTTTCAGCAGCTTCTGTGCTTCGGCGGGCGCGGGGCGTCCGGTCAGGATTTCACGCGTGACGAAGCGCAAGGCCTCTTCCAGCGGCGCGTCGTCCATGCTCTTGACGAGATCGAGTTTTTTCTGCCGCAGGTCATGGCGCAAAACCGTTTCGACGTTGCCCGCCGCGCCCGGATAATCCGCCGTGCCGACAGCCTCGATGCGTGCATCCTCGAGCGCTTCATAAACAGCGCGCGCGGAGGCGTCCGCGGGCATCATCTTGCGGTGCAGCACGGCATCGTGATAGCGGATCCGGAGCGCCATGCCGTCGGCAAGGCCGCGTATGTAAGACACCAGCGCGTCGTCCAATAGCTTGGGCATGGCGGGCAGGTGGATCGTCTTGCCGCTCAAGTCCGCCTGATGCCCGCCGAACACCACTTCGACGTCGTCATGTCCCGACAGCGCGCGCGCCGTGGACTCGGTCGCCTGCTTGAAGTTTTCGGTTGTGTCGTGTTCCTGCGTCATGGCGGATGCTCTTTATTCCTCTTCCCATTCGAGAGTAGAGAAAAACCGGCACAGATAACAACTGTGGCGCGATATTATTTCTCTGTGGATATTTGGGATGACTATGGGAACAGGGGCTTGCATAATATTCAGCAAGTTTTAGACTGAATTCCGTCTACAAAATTACAGAATGATTCGAAAGGAGCGATCTCACGATGTCCAAGAAACAACGCGCGGCGGCCGAGAATAATCTGAAAAATGGTAGTGACGCACTCACGGAGTTGCAAAACACCTATTCCGCAGAAGCAGCAAGACAGTTTGTGGACGTGCAGGACACGGCGGATCACGCCTCAAAAATCCTCAAACTGCGCGAGACGCGCAAATACATCGAACGCGCGATCAGGGACGTGAACGACAAAGTGGACGATCTCTCCAAAGAGCACGTCATCAAGCATAGAAGCGCATCGCGCAAATTCCGCGACGCGCTCGGTTCCGAGGTTTATATTTACTCGGCGCGGCACCGCGAAGACAAAGCGGTCGTTGCGAAACAACTGAAGGAGTTGTCCGGCACTGACACGTTCCTGAACGACATGAAGGAACTGAGTGACAACGTCGAAACCGCGCTGGCCGCGACGGTCAGGAATTGCGACCTGAAGCAAATCTCGGGCTCGCCTTATTTCTCCGACGCCTACAAGCAGCATGAACCGCTGCGCGACCGTTTTCAGGCCGCAGCCGCAGCGCGCGCCGCGCTGGGCGACGGCACCCGTGCCGAGACCGGAGAAGAAAAGAAGGCGGACGCGGAAGCCACGCCCGAGACCAAGCGTCCCGAGACGAAAATCAACTCATACGATCACCTCAGAAAAATCAAGCCGCCCAAGAAAGACAGCTGAAAAGCACTATCCGATCAGTCGTTGGCCGACTTGACAGGCGGGCGGTCGAAGCAGCGTTGGTAATATTCGCCGACGATGGCCTTTTCCAGCTCGTCGCACTTGTTGAGGAACGTCAGCGTGAAGGCGAAATCCAGATCGCCCATGATCTGCGCGTTTTCCGCCCAGTTGATGACCGTGCGCGGCGACATGACCGTGGAGAGATCCCCCGCCATAAAGCCTTTGCGCGTTAAATTGGCCATGCGCACCATGCTGGCGACCGTCTTTTGCCCTTCGTCCGTCTTGTAGGCGGGCACGCGGGCAAGGACGATGTTCGCTTCTTCTTCCTCAGGCAGATAGTTGAGCGTGGCGACGATGTTCCAGCGGTCCATCTGGCCCTGATTGATCTGCTGCGTGCCGTGATAAAGGCCGGTGGTGTCGCCGAGGCCGACGGTGTTGGTCGTCGCGAAGATGCGGAAGGCCTGATGCGGACGGATGACCTCGTTCTGGTCGAGCAGGGTGAGGCGGCCTTCGGCTTCGAGCACGCGCTGGATGACGAACATCACGTCGGGGCGGCCGGCGTCGTATTCGTCGAACACAAGCGCGCAGGGATTGCGCAAGGCCCACGGCAGGATGCCTTCCTTGAATTCGGTCACCTGTTTGCCGTCGCGCAGCACGATGGCGTCCTTGCCCAGCAGATCGATGCGGCTGACATGGCTGTCGAGGTTGATGCGCACGCACGGCCAGTTGAGCCTTGCGGCGACCTGTTCAATGTGCGTCGACTTGCCCGTGCCGTGATAGCCCTGAATCATTACGCGCTTGTTGTGCGCGAAACCGGCGAGAATGGCGAGGGTGGTGTTTTTGTCAAAGCGGTAGACGTCGTCCACATCCGGCACGTTGTCCTGCTTCGCCGAAAAGGCGGGCACCTGCAAGTCGGAATCGATGCTGAAAAGCTGGCGGACGGATACCATGATGTCCGGCAGGCGTTTATTGGTGGAGCTCGTCGTAATGGCCATTATGTTTCATCCAGTTTCGTGAAGTTTTGGTAGGAGATCTTGAGAATGGAATAGGCAAGATTGATTTTCTTCAATTGTTCCTCGGATTCCTTGTCCGCATTGTTTGTATCCGGATGATACCGCTTGGCAAGCATTTTGTAACGCATCTTGACCTCGTCCCAGACGACGGGCGGCTTCAGGTCCATAACGGCCAGCGCCTCGACGGCCGGATGCGGAATGGAGGTGAAATTGATATGGGCATCGTTGCCGCCCGATTCCCGTCCGTTTTGCGAAAAATCGTGGAAGACGTCCTCGGTCGAAAAACGCGCGTAGGCCGTCCTTCTGACTTCGTCCTCATCGAAAGCGGCCCGTTGCCGTCCGGCCTCGGTTGAACGCCAGGTGGGGCGGTCCCAAACGGCGGTCTTGCTCATGCTGCGCTCGATCTCGGCTTGAGACATTCCTTTAAAAAAGTCCCAGTTCTGATTGTATTCCTTGACATGTTTGAGGCAAAACCAGTAATAACTCTTCAGATCGTCGCGCGATTTGGGCGCCTTGAAATCGCCACGCTCCGCGCAACCGGAAATATCGCAATTTTTGGTCGTGACAAGACCCGTTTCCGGCGGATCTTCCAGCGTGCTCCAGTATGATCTGAATTTCGTGTACCACATTCTAAAATTATCGCCCGCAACGCCTGCTAAAACAAGGATCGCCACAAAAATTTTATTAACGTAAATAAAACATTGACATAAAATTATAAAACGCACCCTTGTGTTGTTATTATTATCATTATACAATCTATAATTGTATTAAAGACCAACCTTTTTTTTTTGCATACGCAAGACATTCATAGAACGAACCGGAGAACGCCATGATCGGCAAAGAAAGCAATCAAACGCAGAATGTTCCGCCGCAACCGGAAAAAGAAAACGCACCGGTGTCTGCATCGTCGAGTACTCTGCTCAGCAAGAATGTCCGCATCCACAACCACCGCACCAGCGTCCGGCTCGAGCCAGAGATGTGGAATGCCCTGAACGAGATCGCCGCGTTGGAAAAATGCACCATCCACGATCTCTGCGGCGCCGTGCATGACCTGAAGGCCTCGGACGTCTCATTCACCGCCGCCTTAAGGGTTTTCATGATGGAATATTACCGCGCCGCCGTACGCTCCAGCCTGAACGTCCAGCAGGTGAAAAAACTGGTGATGAAAGACCAGCCGGAATCCAGATAAAAGGTCTTCACTTTTTATAAATCCCGCGCAGGACGACCATGCGTATGGCAGCCACGTGCCATTTCGTTTGACACAGTGCAGCATGTTGGCTACTTTTGTTCCATAATTAAGTATTCGGAATTATTCAGAGAGAGAGAGGACATTCACATGGGCTTGTATAAACACAAAGGCAAACTGCAGGCGGCGTTTCTGGCGGCTTGCGCAACGGGCGCGGCGTCCGTGGTCGGTATTGGCATTGGTTTAACAGTAGCGCCGGCGGCTCTTCCCGTCGCGGCAGCCGTCGCGGCAGGGTCCATGGTCGTCGGTGGTGCGACCGGCCTCTACCTCGCCATTCAAAACATACGCTGGTAATCTTCGCTTCCGTCAGGAAGAAGGCCGCTGCCTAAACGGCGTGTCCCATTTCGAGGAACTTCTGGCGGCGGCGGGTTTTGAGCACCGGGCCTTCCAGCACGGTCAGCTCGCCCAGCGCATTCTCGATAGCATCGCCGACCGCATCGATCGTCTGCTCCGGCTCGCGGTGCGCGCCGCCGATGGGCTCGGCAATGATGCCGTCAATGACGCCCAGCTTCTTCAAGTCCTGCGCCGTCAGCTTCAGCGCGCGCGCGGCCTCGTTCGCATACGTGGCGCTGCGCCAGAGAATCGAGGCGCAGCCTTCCGGTGAAATCACGCTGTAGATCGAATGCTCGAGCATAAAGACGCGGTCCGCCGCGGCAATGGCGATTGCGCCGCCCGAACCGCCTTCGCCGATAATCACCGAAACAAGCGGCGTCTCCGCGCGCAGGCAGGATTCGATGGATTTTCCGATGGCTTCGGATTGTCCGCGCTCTTCGGCACCGATGCCCGGATAAGCGCCGGCCGTATCGACCAGCGTGATGATGGGCAGGCCGAACTGGTGCGCCATGCGCATCAGACGTTGCGCCTTGCGGTAGCCCTCCGGACGCGGCATACCGAAATTGTGATGGATGCGGGCAGGGGTGTCATGCCCCTTTTCCTGCCCTAGAACGACGCAGGATAGCCCCCTGAAACGCCCAAGGCCGCCGATGAGAGCCGCATCCTCGCCAAAAGTGCGGTCCCCCGCCAGCGGCGTGAAATCCTGTATCAGGCGCTTGGCGTAGTCGCCAAAGTGCGGACGGTCGGGGTGGCGCGCCACCTGAACCTTCTCGTCCGGCGTCAGCTTGGCGTAGGTCTGGGTCAGGATACGCTCCGCCTTTTCGCGGATGCGGGCGATTTCTTCGTCCATATCCACGCCGCCCTTGTCGATGCTCTGCAGCTCCAGAATCTTGGCTTCCAGCTCGACTATTCTTTTTTCGAATTCCAAATGATAGGCCATGATCTTCATACCTCTCAATAACTTAGGACGCCACCCTAGCGCAAAACCGCACAAAGAAAAAGGGAGCTTTTTTGCAAAAGCTCCCTTTATTCCAGATCGATGAGTTCAGATGGAAATTAGATGTTTCCGCCGTTCGCTTCTTTGGCGAGCGGGTGATTCTCTTCCACCGTGGCTTTCGCCTGATCGCCGACCACTTGCGTGTAGATTTGGGTCGTGGCGATGTCGGCGTGGCCCAGCATCTTCTGCACCGAGCGCAGATCCGCGCCGTGCTTCAGAAGGTGGGTCGCGAAAGCGTGACGCAGGACATGCGGGCTGACGCGTTCCGGATCGATACCGGCATTGCGCGACAGTTCCTTCAGCAGCTGCGCGAAGCGCTGGCGGGTCAGGTGACCCGATTCAGACGTGCGCGACGGGAAGAGCCACTTGCCTTGCGATTCTGCGCGGTCGGACATGAGGAACTTGGCACGGATGTCCATGTAGCTCTTCATCGCCTTTTGCGCGGGTTCGGACAGGGGAGCCATGCGCTCGCGGCCGCCTTTGCCTTCAACCGTCAGATAACGGCTCTCGGGACCGATGGACGCCAGCGGCAGACCCACGAGTTCGGAAACGCGCAGACCGGTCGCATAAAGGATTTCGAGAAGCGCGACGAGACGGATGCTTTCCGGACCGCCTTGCTTTTGCGCCGTGCCGATCAGAACGGAGACTTCGTCTTCGCTCAGGATTTTCGGCAGGGTACGGGTTTGTTTCGGGCTTTCGATGGTCGACGTCGGATCATCCGAGCGCGTGCCTTCGGAAACCAGGAAGCCAAAAAACTGGCGCAGCGCCGAAATACGACGGGCGATCGTGCGCACGGCCGTTTTTCCGCCGCCTTTGCTCTTCGCGTTTTCACGCGCGCCGAGCTCGGCCAGATAGGCTTTCAAATCAATAGTTGTTGCCGTGTTAATGTCTTTGCTTTGCTTCTTCAGAAAAGCGCAGACATCGGCAAGATCACGCTCGTAAGCGTGACGCGTGTTAAGAGCCGCACCGCGTTCCGCGATGAGCATATCAAGAAATGCCTCGACAGTACCCGGCAGAGGGGCTTTGGGCATTTTAGGACGACCTGGACGTGCCATAGTTTTTTCTCCTTTTTAAAATTACCTAATACGCTATTGGGCTGCTCACTAACTCTTTCACAAAGCGACCTAAAAGCGCATTACCTCCGTAACAGTGACATAAAACCGTATCCCGATAAGAAACGCAAGGGGGAAATATGTGAAAATTATTTTTTTATTATTTCACAATCTTAATGTAATAGTTCAAAAAATTACAAAACCTTGTGAATTTTACTACTTTTCTCATATTTCCAAGTAACGTTTTTATGTCCTCTCCAAAGTTATCTAAAAAATACTTCTTAAAGCATTTTCTAGTTTATTTTTATCGTTTTAGCCCTTTTCAGACACTCCCGGCACCGGTCTTCACCGTATTCGCCGATTCGGAGCGCCTCCAAGAGCCGCTTATGAAGCCGGTGCAATTCCAGTCTAATGTGTTCACGATTTCTTATGCAAGAACTGTGAAACATCGACAGAATGCACGATCTGCTTCTTTTGTATGGGAACATTCCACACCGACAGGGCGACAAACCCGCCTATGACGGCAAAAAATGCCAGCAACACAACAGAGGCAAGGAATTTTCTTAGCATATCCCGTTATTTCCTTTCTATCCTGCGATGCCATTATGGAACTTACCCATAGCAGCTAAGTTATTACATAATGTATGCAATAGTGTCAAGAGTTTTTTTCATAACCCATAAGACATTTATCTCATTGATTCTGAATAATTTATTTGTAATAACCCTGCAACCATTATAATAGTTTGTCATGCAGCTTCAAAATAAAATTGTTCTTCTCGTGGGAATCATGGGGGCCGGAAAGACCAGAATCGGCAAGCTCCTGGCGCGTCGTATGGGCTTGTCTTTTATAGATTCTGATCGGGAAGTAGTGCAGACCGCCAATCGTTCCATTCCCGAAATCTTCCAAAAATACGGCGAAGCGGAATTCCGCCGCCTGGAAAGGGAAGTGATGCTGCGGTTGCTGGATGGCGCGCCCTGCGTACTGGCGGCGGGCGGCGGCGGATTTGTCTCTGATGAAATCAGGAATGCCGCAAAAGAAAAAGCAATTTCAGTATGGTTAAAAGCAGATATTCATACTTTAGTTAAACGACTGTCGCGCGGCAAAGGCCGCCCGATGCTGGAAAATGCGGACATCGGAAAAAAACTCGAGCAGCTGCTGGAGGCGCGTACGCCCGCCTATGCCGAGGCTGATATAACCATTGTCACGGACGGCCAAACACCGCAAAATACAGTGCGGCTTATCGAAATGGAACTCGAACGGTATGCAGACTGCCGCAGTAAAGGAAACGACCCTGCCTAAGCCTGAAAACAGTGCGCCTCAAAATACCGCCGATGACCGAAATATTGTTCGCGTTGGTTTCGGCACAGCGGAAAGCGCAAAATCTTACGACATCGTCATCGGTCAGGATATTCTCGCGCAAGCGGGCGAGCATCTCGCCGCCGTGCTGCCCTCGAAAAGAATCTGCATCGTGACCGATGAGACGGTTGCGGGGCTTTATCTGATGCCGTTGATGAAGACGCTGGACGCCGCCGGCTTCAAAGCCTGCCCGCCGATTATTCTTCCCGCAGGCGAGAGCACCAAGAACTTTGAACAACTGCAGTTCATTATAGATAAATGCTTAAGCTATAAATTAGACAGGAACGCCACGCTGGCGGCGCTCGGCGGCGGCGTGGTCGGCGACATCACGGGCTTTGCCGCGGCCATGCTGATGCGCGGCGCGGGATTCGCGCAAATCCCGACGACGCTGCTCGCGCAGGTCGACAGCTCCGTCGGCGGCAAGACGGGAATCAATACGAAGGCGGGCAAAAATCTGGTCGGCGCGTTCTACCAGCCGAAAATTGTTTTGATCGATACGGAAGTCCTCAAAACCCTGCCGCCGCGTGAACTGAAGGCCGGCTATGCCGAAATCCTCAAATACGCGCTGATCGACGATCCGGGCTTTTTCGACTGGCTGGAAGAAAACGGCGTGTCCTTATTGAATGGCGACGCGGACGCGCAAAAATACGCCATCGACAAAAGCTGCCGTGCCAAGGCGGGCATCGTCGCCGCGGACGCGGACGAGAAAAAGGACATCCGCGCGCTTTTGAACCTCGGCCACAGCTTCGGCCACGCGCTGGAGGCGATTGGCGGCTACGACGGGCGGATTTTGCATGGCGAGGCGGTCGGCATCGGCTGCCTGCTGGCCTTTGAATACGCGCAGGAACACGGTTTGTGTCCGGCAAAAGACGTCGAACGCCTGCGCAAGCATCTGCACAAGACCGCCCTGATGACCGAGCCGCCTTTCACAGTCAAAGCGGAGGAGATGTTCGCCCGCATGCAGTCCGACAAGAAGAACAGGGACGGGCACATCGCGCTCGTCCTCGCACGCGGCATCGGCGGAGCGTTCGTCGCCCGCGACGTCGACGGCACGGACGTGCTGGCATTTTTAAAAAAGAAGTTCGGATAAAGGAGCATAGAGATAAATGCATCAACATGAAATCTGGGTGGATATCGGCGGGCTGTTTTTGCTGCTGCTCGGCGGGGCGTTTTTCTCGGCCTCGGAGACGGCGCTGACCGCGGCCTCGCGCGCGCGGATGCACGCGCTCGAGAACGACGGCAACGCCCGCGCCCGCCTGATCAACAAGCTCCGCATACATAAAGACCGGATGATCAGCACGCTGCTTTTCGGCAACACGATCATGAACATCCTGCTCAGCTCGCTCGCCACGGCGCTTTTGATACGCATGTTCGGCGAGAGGGGCATCCTCTATGCGACGATCGGCGTCACCGTCATGGTGCTGATCTTCGCCGAAGTTCTGCCCAAAACCTATGCGCTGCTCAATTCCGAGCGCCTGTCGCTGTGTCTTGCACCGGCGGTCTCCGTTGCCGTCATATTGTTCAGACCGATCACCTATACCGTGAACAAGCTGGTCGAGGGCTGCTTCCGCGCCTTCGGCGTCAAACCGCATATCGACGGCGAGGACGAATACGAGGAGGAACTGCGCGGCGCCATCGAGCTTTTCAAGGAAACCATGAGCATCGAGGAAGATCAGGAGCGGGGCGCGATGCTGCGCTCGATCATGGACCTTGCCGAGGTCGAGGTCTCCGAGATCATGGTCCACCGCAAGAACGTGCGCATGATCAGCGCCGACCTGCCGCCCGCGCGCATCGTCGACGAGGTGCTGCACAGCTCCTTCACCCGCCTGCCGGTGTGGAAGGACAATCAGGACAACATCATCGGCGTCATCCACACCAAGCTGCTTTTGAACGAGATTATCAACTGCAAGGGCGACATCACGAAGGTGAACATCATGAACGCGATGATGGAGCCGTGGTTCATCCCTGAATCGACGACGCTGTTCGACCAGCTGCAGGCCTTCCGCAAGCGGCGCGAGCATTTCTCGATGATGGTGGACGAATACGGCGCCCTGGTGGGCGTCGTGTCGCTGGAGGACATTCTGGAGGAAATCGTCGGCGAGATCAGCGACGAGCACGACGTCGCCGTCACCGGCGTGCGCCCGCAGACCGACGGCAGCTATATCATCGACGGCAAGGTCACCATCCGCGACCTCAACCGCGAATTCGACTGGGGCCTGCCGGACGAGGAATACTCGACCCTCGCGGGGCTGATTCTCTTTGAAAGCCAGCGCATCCCCAACGTCGGGCAAACCTTCACGTTCTTCGGCTTCCGGTTCGAGATCATCAAAAAACAGAAAAACCAGATCAGCCTCCTGCGCGTCACGCCGGTGCTGGAAGACGACGAACCCGCCGAGACGGTGGCGGCGCACAGTATAAACTAGGAAGCGCGCTTCTCCGCCTGTTTCGCTTCGTTCCAGAGGGCGCGGCGTTCCTCGATCGTGGAGCTTTTGATGTCCTTGCCCTGTTTTTTAAGCGCCTGCTCCATGTGGCGGAAGCGGCCCTCGATGCGGTTGTTGGTGGTGCGCAGGGCGTCTTCGGCGTCGATGCCGTGCCAGCGCGCGCAATCGACCAGCATGAACATCAGGTCGCCGAGTTCATGGGCGATTTTCTCCCGATCCGGCTTTGCGGCCTCGACTTCGACGCGCAGTTCGCCCAGTTCTTCCTCGATCTTGTCCAACTGCATGCCGACATCCGGCCACTCCCAGCCCGCCTTGGCGGCGCGGCCCTTGAGCTTCGAGGCGCGGATCAGGGCAGGGAGCCCGTGCGAAACTTCGTCGAGAATGCTGGCATTCGGCCCGTCGAGGCCTTTGGCTTTGCGCTCCTCGGCTTTGACTTCTTCCCAGCGGCGGTCGATTTCCTCCGGCGTTTTGAGCGTGTTTTCTTCCGGCCCGAGAATGGTCGGATAGCGCCGCTCCAGCTTGTCGGCGATGGACTTCGCCACATCGTCAAACGTGAAGGCGCCGCGCTCCGCCGCGATCTCGGCATGAAAAGCGATTTGCAGCAGAAGATCGCCCAGCTCGTCGCGCAGTTCGACGTCGGTTTTGCCCTGATCGATCGTTTCGACCGTTTCGTAAGCCTCTTCGACCAGATACGGCGTCAGCGATTTGTGCGTCTGCGCCTTCGTCCACGCGCAGCCGTCCGGACTGGTGCGCAGAAAGGTCATGATCTCGAGGAGCCTGTCGATATGTTTTTGCATGAGGGACAATATGCAGATTTAGGGGCGCGATGTAAGCCGTAAATTCCGGTATTTTGCCCTTTTCCGGCTTTTTTCTTGTAACAGGCGGTAATTTTCCCCAAAATCAGTAAATGGCTCATATTATACCTAATACGGCTTCAAAAGACGCCGCCCTACACGGTAGCATCAACTCAAACTTGACTTTGAAACGCCGCGCACGCGCGAAAACTGGGCACGCCTGATGCGAAAGGCGGGCGTCAAGGATCCTCCACCGTCGCCGAGCGCGACACCCCAAGCAACCGGACGAAATCATCGAGGTTGCGGCAGTGTCTTTTATTGTCATAAGATAATAAAGACGCCTGCGGTCATTTTTTTAATTTTTCTCTGAATAATCTTTAAAAAGGCGTATCATGCGCACTATCCGCCGGTGTCGGCAGCAAATGTGAGTCTGTCCGGAGCTACCCGGATACCGTTTTGTGCCAACAGATCCGCCCGACAGACCATGTTCCATGTAAGACTTCAGAAGGATTTTAAAAATTCTATTCCTGTTCTCTGGCGGGTGCGGAAGATGGTCATGCGGGCTTTTTCGCCGCTGTTATGGCGGCAACGGCTGCTGGTCTGGACCTGCGGTATCCTGATCGGCCTGCTGGCGGCGGCTTTCAGCGAAATCGCGGATAAATCGCAGGACATCTTCACCCATATCGTGCATATCAACCGCTTCATTCCGCTGATCATGACGCCCGTCATCTTCGCGTTTGCCGCGGGGGCGACCGTCCGCTGGTTTCCGAGCATTCCCGGCAGCGGCATCCCGCAGGCCATCGCGGCGCGGGAACTGCACGACAAGGACGCGCGCCAGTGGCTGCTCGGCGCGCGCAGCATTTTCGGCAAGATCTTCCTGACGGCACTGTGCCTGATGTCCGGCGCGTCGATCGGCCGCGAGGGGCCGACGGTGCAGGTGGGGGCGGCGCTGCTGATGATGTGCGCGGCCTTCAAAGTGCTGAACACCGACCGCAGCCTCATTCTCGCAGGCGCGGCCAGCGGCATCGCCGCCGCCTTCAACACGCCCATCGCGGGGATCGTCTTCGCCATCGAGGAAATGGCACGCGGTTTTCACCGCCGCAACAGCACGCTGATTTTGATGTCGGTCGTGCTGTCCGGCGCGGCCTCGATGACCATTCTCGGCAACTACAACTATTTCGGCGTGACAACGGAGAACTTCGTGCCCGCGACGGACTGGCTTCCGATGCTGGTCATCGGCGTCTTCGGCGGACTCGGCGGAGCGCTGTTCTCTTGGATGCTGACGCACGGCCTCCAGCTGCTGAAACGCTTTACCGGCAAGACCATGCTGAAAAATCCGGTGCTGTTCGCCGCCGCCTGCGGCTTGCTTGTCGCGGTTCTCGGACTGATGACCCAAGGCCAAACCTACGGCACGGGATACGGCCTCGTCAATAATCTGCTGCACGGCAAAGATCTGGTTTCGTGGGGCTGCGCCATAGCCAAGCTGCTGGCCACGGCGCTGTCGTCCATATGCAACATTCCGGGCGGCATTTTCTCGCCCAGCCTTTCGGTCGGCGCGGCCATGGGCACGTCGCTGCTGCCCCTGTTCAAGCATACGACGGAGCAGGTGGTCGTCATGATGGCGATGGTCGCCTACCTTTCCGGCGTGACGCAGGCGCCCATCACCTCCGCCATCATCGTGATCGAGATTACCGGCAACAACTTCATGCCCGCGCCGCTGATCGCGATCGCAGTTCTGGCGTCGGCGGTGTCGCAGGTGTTCTGTCCGGTCTCGCTCTATCACATGCTGGCGCACGAATATGCCGGCCGCGCCCTGCAGGCGACAAAAGAACGGCACGCGCATAAGCCGCCGGAACCGGAGGCGACGCCCGAAACTTCCGCGGAAGAACCGGCTTTGCCGCATGCGGTTGCGTCTGCCGAATAAGCGCATCTGCCTGAAATTGCAGGCGCGGAAGCTGCGCTATATGTATAATGAATAAATTCGCCCGATATTAGCCTTAAAAATCTGTTTTCCCTTGTCATTTCAAGCATATTCAGCAATATAGAGCATCACCATTCCTGAAACGGAGAAAATCACTATGTTTATCACGCCTGCTTATGCAGCCACGTCCCAAGCCGCCACAACGGCAACGGCGCATGCGCCGGACGGTCTCTCCGCGATGCTCCAGACGCCGATCGTGCCGCTCATTCTGGTCTTTATGATTTTTTACCTTATGGTCATCCGTCCCCAGAACCAGCGTGCCGCCCACCACCGCAGGATGGTCTCCGATCTGCAAAAAGGCGACAAGGTCGTGACCGGCGGCGGCATCATCGGAACGGTCAAGAAAGTCGTCAGCGATGAAGAAGTGATGGTGGAGATCGCGGACAACGTGCAAGTGCGCGTCGCCCGCTCGACGATCATGGGAAAGAAAAATTAACCGGGAAAGATTGAGCGCATGCTGCAGTTTGAAAGATGGAAAGTCATCCTTGTTCTGTTTCTGACGGTGATGGGCGTTCTTTACGCCGCACCTGACGTCGCCCCGCCCAAGGCGCAGGCATGGCTCGCGAAAAACGTGCCGAGCTGGCTGCCTTCGAGCACCATCAACCTCGGCCTCGGGCTGCAGGGCGGATCGTACCTGCTGCTGCAAGCCGATATCGACAGCGTCGTCAAAGACCGCGTGTCTTCCATGGAAGACATGGCGCGGCGCAAGCTGATCAAGGAACACATCGGTTATGTGCATCTTACGTCCACGAAGAACGGCATCAGCTTCTCGCTGCGCCGTCCCAAGCTGGATCATGACGCAGCTTATAAAATAGCCAACAACCTTGAAGACAAGACGGACGTCAACATCAGCGACGCCGGCATCGTGACCGTGACGCTGGGCAAGGAGGCCATCAAGGGCATCAACAAGCAGGTCCTCTCCAAGTCCATCGCGATCGTCCGCCGCCGCATCGACGAAACCGGCACCAAGGAGCCGGTCATCGAACAGCAGGGCGAAAACCGCATCGTCGTCGAGCTGCCCGGCGTCGCCGACCCCGACCACATCAAGAAACTGCTCGGCAAGACGGCGAAAATGTCGTTCCACCTCGTTGACATGAACGCGACGGACGGACGGCCGATGCCCGGCGACATCAAACTGCCGATGCAGGATGCCCCCGGCCAGTTCATCGTCATCAAGGAACACGCGGTGCTGCGCGGCGACATGCTGGTGGACTCGCAGCCGACGTTTCAGGATGGGGCTCCGGTCGTTTCCTTCCGCTTCAATTCCATCGGCGCCCAGCGCTTCTGCGACGTGACCCGCAACAACATCGGCAAACCCTTCGCCATCGTGCTGGATCAAAAAGTCATCAGCGCGCCGCGCATCGACGGGGAAATCTGCGGCGGCAGCGGCATCATCACCGGCGGCTTCACCGTGAAGCAAGCGCAGGATCTGGCCCTGCTGCTGCGCTCCGGCGCCCTCCCTGCGCCGTTGCACGTGATGGAAGAACGCAGCGTCGGCCCGTCGCTCGGCTCCGACTCCGTCGCGGCTGGGAAGGTGGCGGCGGGGGTCGCGATGGTGGCCATCCTGTTCCTGATGGCCGCGTCATACGGCCTGTTCGGCATCTTTGCCGACATCGCTCTGGTTCTGAACATGATCTTCATCTTCGCGCTGCTCTCCATGCTGCAGGCGACGCTGACGCTGCCCGGCATCGCCGGCATCATCCTCACCATCGGCATTGCCGTCGACGCCAACGTGCTGGTCTACGAGCGTATTCGTGAAGAGCTGCGCGCCGGACGCTCCATCCTCGCGGCGGTCGACGCGGGCTACGTTCACGCCAAGGCAACGATCATCGACTCCAACATCACGACCCTGACGGTCGCGGTGATCCTCTTCTCCTTCGGCACGGGCCCCGTCAAAGGCTTCGCCGTGTCCATGAGCATCGGCATTCTCACGTCGCTGTTCGCGGCACTGCAGCTCACGCGCCTGATGGTCATCACATGGCTGCGCAAAACGCGGCCGACGAAACTAGAGATTTAACAAAGGGTATTACAGATGCTCCGTTTCAGAATTGTCAAAGACGAGACCGACGTCAAATTCATGAGCGTGCACAAGCTCGCGCTCTTCCTCTCGGGCACGATGATGGTGATATCCATCGTGATGCTGTTCACCCGCGGACTCAACCTCGGGATCGACTTCACCGGCGGCACGCTGGTGGAGATCAAGACGCCGCTCGCCGTCCATATCGGCGACGTGCGCACGGCGCTCTCCAAACTCAGCACCGGCGCGCCGACCGTTCAGGAATTCGGCGACGGCGAGGTGATGGTCAAAATCCCCGGCAAAGAAGCCGCGCACGTGTCGCGCAAAGAACTCTATGCCGAAATGCGCACGCTTTTGCACGACAAGGTCGAGTTCCGCCGCGCGGAATATGTCGGCCCGCAAGTGGGGCACGAACTGATCATGAAAGGCGTTCATGCCTTCATTTATTCGATGATCGGCATTTTGCTCTATATCTGGATACGGTTCGAATGGCAGTTCGGCGTCACGGGCTGTATCGCGCTGGCCCACGACGTTTGCGCGACGCTGCTCTTCTTCACGATCACCGGATACGGCTTTGACCTTTCGACCGTCGCCGCCGTGCTGCTTGTCGCGGGTTATTCGATCAACGATACCGTCGTCGTATTCGACCGTATCCGCGAGAACTTGCGCAAATACCGCAAAATGCCGCTCGACGAGCTCTTCAACCTGTCGGTCAACCAGACGCTCTCGCGCACCATGATGACCAGTATGATGACCTTCCTCGCCATGCTGGCGCTGTTGCTCTTCGGCCCGCAGGTCATCCGCGGCTTCACCTACGCGATGCTGGTGGGGATTATCGTCGGGACGTATTCCTCGGTCTTCGTCGCGGCGCCGATTCTGCTCTACATGAATCTGCGTCGTGCGCCCGTACCCGCAAAAAATGACACGGAACTGGCAAACCAGCACTAAAAAGGCTTATTGCAGAACGGTGTAGGGTCTCTTTTTAGTCTTTGACTCGCTTTTTTGTATATGGTAAACATTCTTTTCATTTACAGAAAGGGATGCACCATGTCTGCCAATTCAAAATCCGCCAAGTTGAGCCAGGACGCGAACAAAAACTTTTCCCCCGATGCGTTCAAGATCACCGACGAAGTCATCAAGAATGTCCTCGCGGACGGAGAATCCCCCGGCATGCCGCAGGATCAGGCAGACAAGCTCTTGGCGAGCCTCTATTGCTTCGCCCTCAACAACGAGGATGGCCATCTCACCGCCATGATCACGCCGATCAGCTATTTCGAGAGCCACGGCTGCTGCAGCGACCAAAGCGGGCCGATCGGACGCATACTCGATAAATGCGGGGAAGCCATGGAATCCACATGGGAATTTTATGATGACGCCATCAAGACGCCCGCCGACGCGGCCAATTACCTGATGGAAAAAGGCATCGTCTGGAACAAGGATTTTCAGGACTTTATCGACTCCACGCTCACGAAGGAACTTTCGGTCTGGCACGAAAATCATCAGGCCGTGGCGAAAAAGGCCAAAGAAGCCGCGCAGTCCATCAAAAAGAAGACAGACTTTAAACTCATGCTGGAAAGCCGCGTGGACAAACCCTATATCTTCATCGACATTGATGGCGTTCTGGGCGATTTCAACCTTCATGCGCGCAACCACGGCAAATATGACGACAACGGCAAGGTCAAATGGGACGAGCTCGATGAACAATGGTGGAAGACCATGCCGCCCTGCGACGGTGCGAAAGACTTTTACGACGAAATCAAGGACATGGACGCGGGCATCGTCAAGTTCCTGTCGGCGCCGGTTCCGCGCGCGGATTCATTCGCCGGTAAAGTCGAATGGATACAGTCGTTTTTGCCCGAGCGCGGCACGTTCGCGCTTCTGGATCTCATCCTCTGCCCGAAACGGGACAAACACTGTCTCGCCGCAGCCAACCGCATCCTGATCGATGACAGCGAGAAAAACATCAAGGAATGGGAAGAAGCGGGCGGCATCGGCATTCATCACAAGGGTGATTTTGCCGAAACGCTGGAAGAGCTGCGCAAAGCCATTGCAAATATTCCTGCAACGTCGCAGAAGCCGCGCACGGGAAAAGGCAAGAACGATCCGCGCCCCTGAAAATATTTAAACTGACTGAATTTAAAGCTTAGGCGGCTTGGTCTTCGAGATCCAGCGCGTGCTGCTTGAGGTCGACCGAGACCAGCTGCGAGACGCCCTTTTCGCTCATCGTCACGCCGTAGAGGCGGTCCATGCGCGCCATCGTCATGCGGTGGTGGGTGATGACGAGGAAGCGCGTGTCACATTCCTCCGACAGTTTTTCGAGCAGCATGCAATAACGGTCGACGTTGCTTTCATCCAGCGGCGCGTCCACTTCGTCCAGCACGCAGATGGGCGCGGGATTGGTGAGGAACATTGCGAAGATGAGGGCGATCGACGTTAGTGTTTGTTCACCGCCCGAAAGCAGCGACAGGACGGCAGGCTTCTTGCCCGGCGGCTGCGCGAAAATCTCAAGACCCGATTGCAGCGGGTCGTCCGCCTCGATCAGTTTGAGATAAGCCGAACCGCCGTTGAACAGGCGGGTGAAGAGCGACTGGAAGTGCGTATTGACGGTATCAAACGCATTGAGCAGACGATCGCGCGCTTCCTTGTTGAGCTTGTTGATGCCCTCGCGCAGTTTGTCGATGGCGGCGACGAGGTCGTCGCGCTCGGTCTGCATGCCGGTCATCTGGTCGGTGATTTCCTGACTTTCGACTTCGGCGCGCAGGTTGACCGGCCCCATGTTGTCGCGTTCGCGGACCAGGCGCTCGAGCTTGTTGTGCAGATCGTCGATGGCGGGAAGATCTTCAACAACGAGTTCAAGCTTCCTGACCATTTCTTCCGGCACGCAGGCGAATTTTTCCTGTATCTGGGCTTCGATGCCGTTTTGCGTATGCTGCGAGGTATTGACGCCCGCCTGCGCCATCGCCCGAGCTTCGCGCGCATCGGAAAGGGCGCCGTCCGCGGTGCGGAGCTCGCGTTGCAATTCGTTGGATATGTTTTCGGCGGAAACGAGCGCGTCGGCCGCTTCCTGACGTTTTTCTTCCGCCGTCGTGATGTGCGTCATCAGCGCCTGTTTTTCCTGCTCGATCTGCGCCGGACGTTCGGCAAGACGGCTCAGGGTTTCTTCCGCCGTCTGAATGCGCTCGGCGAGTTCCGCAAGGCGTCCGGCGATGCGCTCCACGCGCGCGTTCCAGTCGGCCATGTCACTGTTGACCTGCTCCATGCGGCGGGCGCGGACTTCACCTTCGCGGCGGATCTCCGCATAAGCCGTCTGGCGCCCGACGAGCGTCTGGCGCTGCGCGTTCAAATCCGTTTTCATCGCGGCGATTTTTTCGCGGTTTTCCGCCGTGTCGGGCAGGGCGGCGAAAGCTTCACGCGCTTCCGTCGTTTGCGTCGCCAGCACCTCGATTTCCTGCGTGGCGTTCTCGATGGACGTGGTCAGGCTGGCAAGGCGCGCCGTGACTTCTGCCAGCTGGTTGGTCAGTTGCACATGCCGGCGGCGCAGCGTGCTCAAACGCTCGCCCGCATCGCGCGCGGACTGACGCGCCGCATTGACGCGGTTGGTGACGTTGACACGTTCTTCCTTGATGCCGTCGAGCGCAAAGCGGGCAGTCTCAAGCTGCTCCTGCGCCGTGGTGATTTCGGTTTCCAGCTCCGCAAGGCGGTTTTTCTGCTGCAGGCGGATCGCCGCGGCATTCTCGGCATTCGGCGAAACGACAAGACCGTCCCAGCGCCATGCGCCGCCGTCGGTGGTGACGAGGCACTGGCCGGGCTGCAGCTCCGCCATCAATTGTTCGGCGACTTCCCGGCTTTCAACGATGCCGATTTGCGACAACGTGCGGCCCAGCGCGCTTGGACCGGTGACGCATTCGGACAACGGCTTCGCGGCGGCGGGCAGGGAGGCCGCAGAGGTAAACGCGGGCAGCTCGCGCCAGTAAATCGGCGCACTGCCATCAAGCGCGGCTTGCAGGTCGTCACCGAGGGCGACGGCAAGGGCGCGTTCCAGACCGGGAGAGACGGTCAGTTGGTCCAGCACGGGCTGGTAATCCGTTTGCGCGGTGCGCAGAACGCGGCACAGCGCCTCGGCTTCCGCCTTCAACTGGCTGGAGGTTTTCTGGCTTTCCTGAAACTTTTCGGTCGCTTCCTGCAGCACCGATTCAACGATGCTGCGCGCGCTTTCCGCGCTGTCGATCTCCGCGGCGGCCTTTTGGGTTTCTTCTTCCGCGAAGCCGAGCGCAGCGGTGATTTCGTCCAGCTCCGTCTTGGCGGGCGTGGCAGCGATCAGCTCCGCATGTTCCGTCTCGAAACCGCTCTTGCGCTGTTCCAGTTGCGCGTGGCGGCGGACGAGATCTTCAATCCGGCGTTCAGCGCTCGCGCGCTCCGCTTCCTGCGCGGCGGTTTCTTCGGTCAGCTCCGTCAGGGCGAATTCCAGTTTTTCCACGGACTGCTGTTGTTCTTGAGCCAGCACGCGCGCTTCTTCTTCGCTGTCCGTCTGCTGCAGGGCGGCGGCGGTCAGTTCGGCGTTTTCAAGCGCGAGGCGCTCGATGGCTTGCCCGGCCTCAATCTTTTGCGCCGTCTCGTGCGCGACGTCGGCATTATATTGCGCGATCATCTGCTTGGATTTGGCGGTTTCCTCGGCCACCTGACGCTCTTCGCCTTCCAGCGCGCCATAGGCGATCTTCAGGCGTTGCAGGCCGGCGGCGGCTTCCGCTTCGCTCTGCCGCAGTTCCGGCAGTCGCGCCGCGGCTTCCGTCTGTTGCGTGGTCAGCTGGGTGACGGTGAGGGTCTTTTCACGCACCGTATCCTCGGCCTCTTCAAACGCGGCGAGCGCGGCGGCGACGGCGGTGGAGCTTTCGATCCAGCGGAGATAGAGCAAGCCGCCTTCGGCTGTTTGTATGTGTCCGCTAAGGTTGCGGTAGCGCGACGCCTGACGCGCCTGCTTCTTTAAGGATTCAAGTTGCACGTTCATCGAGCCGATGACGTCCTCGACGCGGGTGAGGTTCGTCTCCGCGGCGCGGAGTTTCAACTCCGCCTCATGACGGCGGGCGTGCAGGCCGGAAATGCCGGCCGCCTCTTCCAGCACCATGCGGCGCTGGGTCGGCTTGGCGTTGATCATGTCGGAGACGCGGCCCTGGCTCACCAGTGCGGGCGAGTGCGCGCCGACCGACGAATCCGCGAACAGAAGCTGCACGTCGCGCATGCGGACGTTTTTACCGTTCACTTTATATGTAGAGCCAATGTCACGCTCGATCTTGCGTGAGATTTCAAGCTCGTCGGCATCATTCAGTTCGGCAGGCGCGGTGCGGTCGGAATTGTCCAGCAGCAGTGTGACTTCAGCCGTATTGCGGGCGGGACGACGCTCCGTGCCGTTGAAGATCACATCGTTCATCTCGCTCGAACGCATGCGCTTGGGCGAATTTTCGCCCATCGCCCAGCGGATCGCTTCGACGATGTTTGACTTGCCGCAGCCGTTCGGGCCGATGATTCCGGTGAGGCCTTTGCCGATTTCAAGTTCCGTATGTTCGACGAACGACTTGAAACCGGTGAGCCTGAGCCTGTTAAACTGAACCATGGATGCTTATTTTCCCTCTTGCTTGCCCGTTTTCGCGAGGCCGGCGACGACCTCTTCGAACTTCGTCACGGGCCAGCCGCCGCGCAACTTGGCAGCGCCGTCATTAAAGATAAAGGTCGGCGTGGCGTCGATCTTGTACTTGTCTTGGGCTTTTTTCATGTTCGTGATGATGGCCGTTTCCAGATCCTTGTTTTCCGTGCAGGCCTTGAACTGGCTGGCATCCATGCCCGCAAGGCTGCCGAGCTGCTGCAACGCGGCCATCGGGTCCTTGGCGGCGAGCCAGCGTTTCTGGTTGGCGAAAAGCACGTCCAGCATATCGAAGTACTTCAGCGGAGACACGCAACGCGCCATCATCGCCGCTTTGAGGGCGGCCCCGTCCAGCGGAAAGTCGCGGAAGACCAGCTTGGCCTTGCCGGTGTCGAGCAACTGATTTTTGACCTGTGGCAGGACCACCATATCGAACTCCGCGCAGTGCGGGCAGGTGAGCGAGGCATATTCGGTGATGGTGACCGGCGCATTCGGGTTGCCGAGGACGCGGTCTTTCATGACAGTGGCCACGTCGATCTGCAGGCTTTTCGGCGCGGCGAGGAGATTGCCGTTCGCGGGGGCCGTTGTTTCAGCTTTCGCCGGAGTCGGAGCCGGAGCGGTCGCTGCCTTTGCGGCTGGCGGAGCGGGCGGCGTTACGGCCTGCGCACCGGCGGAGTTTGACAGAAAGAGTGAAAGTGCGCACAGAACAAGAAGTGCGTTCGCAAAAATAGCCAGACGTTTGCCGATGTTCAACATGACGGTTGTTCCTTCGCTTGTGACTTTATTTTGTTTAGAATCTGAGGCGAGTATAGACTTCCAAAAGGAGTAAAATCAACATAAGTTAATGACTTATGGGCATATTTTTAGACTCACAGTAAATGTTTCATGTGAAACATTTTGCTTAAGAGATTGTATAAACTAAGAAATGAGATTATAAACTTCCTATGACAAAAGCGTTCATAAAAATGCATGGATTGGGCAACGATTTTGCCATTTTCGACGCACGGCGGGAAAATCTGCATATCGGACCGGAACAGATTCGGGCGCTGGCCCATCGGCGGACGGGCATCGGTTTTGACCAAATGGTGATTATAGACCCGCCAAAATCGCCGGAAACTGACGCTTTTTTAAGGATTTACAATGCCGACGGCGGCGAAGTGGGCGCTTGCGGCAACGCCACGCGCTGCATCGGCAGGCTGCTGATTGCGGAGCTTGGAAAGCCAGAAATCGTTCTGGAGACAATAGCCGCGAAACTGACCGCGAAAATGGCCGGCGACAAGGTCTGCGTCGACATGAATGCAGCTAAAGTGAAATGGCAGGAAATTCCTATAACTAACGAAGAAAAAACAGAATTTCTGCCAATTATTGAAGATATCCTGCAGCAGCCCGTGGCCGTGAACATGGGCAACCCGCACGCGGTGTTTTTTGTCGAAAACGTAGGCGATGTGCCGCTGGAAACGCTGGGGCCGAAAATCGAGCACCACCCTTTATTTCCAGAACGTACAAACGTCGAGGTTGCGCAGGTGATTTCCCCAACCGAAATCCGCATGCGCGTTTGGGAGCGCGGCGCGGGCATCACGCAGGCCTGCGGCACGGGCGCCTGCGCCACGGCGGTAGCGGGTGTGCGGCGCGGGCTGACGGAGCGGAAAGTGACGATCATCCTCGACGGCGGTACGCTGGAGATCGAATGGCGCGAGAGCGACGGGCATGTGCTGATGACCGGCGACGCGGTGGAAGTGTATCGGGGAACGATCGATGTCTGATAATCCTGAAGATGTCCTGCCCCCGCGCGAGGAAGCCGAAAACGGCCTGAAGGTCATCACTTTCGGTTGCCGCCTCAACACCTATGAATCCGAAGTGATGAAAACCCACGCCAAAAACGCGGGGCTGGAGAACGCCGTGATCGTCAACACCTGCGCGGTGACGGGCGAGGCGGAGCGGCAGGCGCGGCAGGCGATCCGCAGGGCGCGACGCGAAAATCCGGATGCCAAGATCATCGTCACCGGCTGCGCGGCGCAGGTGCATACGG
>JAJZFS010000089.1 GCA_021805245.1 Pseudomonadota bacterium
AGGAACGTGGCGCCGGGCACGCCGGAAATCCACAGGCCGAAGGCCGCCAGCACGCCTTCCAGTGAGGCCGTGCCGAGAATGCCATAGACGACGCCGATCAGGGTGCTTTTGGTGACGCCGAGGATGCGCACGCCGCGCGGGCCGGAGAAGCGGCTGATCAGGGTGTCGAGCCGCACGGCCACACGGGCGCCGTAGCGGAAGAGGAAATAGGAGATGAAGACGCCCAGCGTGATGTCCAGAAGTCCGTGGCCGATCATGCCCCCCATATGGATCAGCTTTTGCGAGGTGGGCGCGGCGTATTCCTTCAGGTCGGAGCTGAGGCGCTCCTTGTCGGCGGAGAAGAATGTCCATCCCTTTTCCAGCCAGTGGCCGACGTAGTCGACGCCGCCCAGCATCTTTGCCGTATCAGACGTGTTGTTGTGCAGGATGTGCTGTATGGCGTCGTAGACTTTGGTGAAGCTTTCGGCGAGGCTGGAGCCGATGATGATGAGCGGAACGATAAAGCAGCAGGCAAGGAACAGCGTCATCAGCCCCGCGCTTAAGGCCGTGCGGCTGTGCAGTTTGCGGTTGAGCCACATGAACGCCGGCCAGGTGGCAAGCGTGAAGATGGCGGCGAGCAGCAATGCGGGGATGAACGGCGCGATGATGATCAGGCAACCGATAATGATCAGCGTGAAGCCCGATATGCCCGCGATAAGCTGGTAAATTTCGTTCTGGTCTTTGAAGTCGATCATGCCGTGGCGTCGTTTCTGCATCGTTTTCCGAAGGGTAATATAGCACCTTTCTATCCGTGAGGCACTATTCTATAATGCGTCCGGTAACATAAGCAGAGGGAATTGACGTTATGAGCCTGATGAATCAGATGTTTCGCAAGAAGTTTCCATCCGATCTGGTCACGGAACACCTGACGAAATGCCTCACCGCATGGGATCTCGGCCTGATGGGCGTCGGCGCCATTATCGGCACGGGGATTTTCGTGCTTACCGGCCTTGCAGCGGCGACGCAGGCGGGGCCGGCGGTCATCATTTCCTTTGTGCTGTCGGGCATTGCCTGCGGTTGCGCGGCTCTGGCTTATGCGGAGCTGGCGGCGAGTATCGGCGGCAGCGGCAGCGCTTATGGCTATTCCTATGCGGCGTTCGGTGAATTCATCGCCTGGATCATCGGCTGGGACTTGATCCTCGAATATGCGGTGAGCGTCGAGGCCGTTGCCAACGGCTGGGCGGGCTATGTCAAAGACGCGCTCAAGGCGATGGGCGCCGGCCTGCCGCACAAGTTCGTCAAAGGGCCTCTGGCTCTGCTGCACACCGACAAGCTGACGGCCGCCCAGAAGCTGTTGCCTGCCAATAGCTGCGCATTTACATTGTTCCACGATTGTTACCATGCCACGGGAGACATCATGAATCTCCCCGCCGTGGTGGTCATTCTGGCTTTGATGGGTTTACTGGTCATGGGGGTGAGGGAAAGCGTGCGCTTCAATGCGGCGATGGTTTTCGTCAAGCTTCTGACGATTGCAGTCTTTGTCGCCGTGGCGCTGTTTCACATCGATTTCGTCAACTGGAAAAGCTTTATGCCCTTCGGCTGGTACAGCGTGAGTTCCGATGGCGATACGCATGGCATTCTCGCCGGCGCTTCGATGGTCTTTTTCGCCTATATCGGATTTGATGCCGTGTCCACGGCGGTCGGGGAAGCGGAAAATCCGCAGCGCGACGCGCCGATCGGCATTTTGGGCTCGCTGCTTTTCTGCACTGTCATTTATATCATCGTCTCCGGCCTGCTGACGCTGATCGTGCCCTATACGTCACTCAACGTTTCCTCGCCCGTGGCGCACGCGCTGCAACTGGTGGGCGTGAACTGGGCTTCGGCGCTGGTCGCGACGGGTGTCATCATCGGCCTGACCACCGTCATGCTGGTGCTGTATTACGGCCTGACGCGCATTTTGATGTCTATGGCGGGAGACGGATTGCTGCCGAAGTTTTTCTCCGATGTGAACAAAAACACGCATACGCCGGTCAAGAATACCGTTCTGTGCGGCATCGTCATGGCGGTGATGGCCGGAATCATCCCGCTGGACGTGCTGGCGGATCTGGTGAATATCGGCACGCTCGCGGCCTTCGTGCTGGTTTGCGCTGGTGTGATTACCTTGCGCAGGACCGAACCGGACATGCGCCGTCCGTTTAAAACGCCATTCGGTATCGCCTTGCCGATTCTCGGTATTCTTTTCTGCGGCGCGCTGATTTACTTTTTGCCGTGGTTCACCAAATTGCGTTTCGTCGTCTGGCTGATTATCGGGCTGGCTATTTATTTCCTGTACTCGGCAAGAAACAGCACCCTGACACAAGAAAACCGGTAAAAGCGGTTTTTTTAGTTCGCATTGCCCGCTTTGTTAATGAGACGTTAACGGGAATGGGGCGACAATACTTATATCAAGAGAAAAGGGGTGACGCATGTCGCGGCGTGTTCTCGTTATAGCTGTATTGTTGTCTTTGCTTTCAGTTTGCGTCTGGAGCGTGCCGTCAGCTTACGCCGAAGAGGGGGGGGGCGGAAAGACGGCATCCAACGGCGAGGGGGCGGACGGCAGCCATCCCAAATACCAATATGTCAGCATTTCTCCCGTGATTTTGCCTGTGATTACACAGGAGGGATTGACGCAGCAAGTCAGCTTGAAAGTGCAGCTCGAGGTGCCTTGGGGCGATAAAGACAAGATCGAGCCTTACGAGCCGCGGCTGGTAGACGCTTATTTGCAGGACCTTTACGGCGCGTTCAGCGCGGGCGGCGGCCTCATGAGAAACAGCTTCGTCAACATCTCCGCGGTCAAGCAACGCCTGACGTCCGATACCAGTAAGGTGCTAGGCGAAAACAGCAACAAGGTGCATGACGTTTTGCTGCAGGTGCTGCAGCAAAAGCCGATGTAACTATCCCGATCTTAAGTATTTAATCGCCATATCCCGTTCGAACAGGTAGAGCAGCATGCGCAAGGCCGTGCCGCGCGGGGAGAGCAGCTGCGGGTCGCGGTCGAGGATCAGCCGCGCGTCGTCGAAGGCGGTCTTGATCAGCGCGCCGTGAAATTCCGGATGGGCGAGGCGGAACTCAGGCAAACCGCTCTGCTTCGTGCCCAGAACCTCGCCCGCGCCGCGCAGCTTCAGATCTTCTTCCGCGATGACGAAGCCGTCTTCCGTGTCGCGGATGGTGGTCAGGCGTTTTTTGGCGGTTTCATTGCAGTTGGTATTGTAAAGCAGGATACAGGTCGATTTTTCCGCGCCGCGCCCGATGCGCCCGCGCAGCTGGTGCATCTGTGCGAGGCCAAAGCGTTCCGCGTGCTCGATGACCATGACGGTCGCTTCCGGCACGTCGACGCCGACCTCGATCACCGTCGTCGAGACGAGAATGTCAAGATCGCCGCGCGCGAAGGCGGCCATGACGGCGTCCTTCTCCTGCGGTTTCATGCGTCCGTGCAGCAGGCCGGCGCGGTCGCCGAAATGCTGCTGCATGAGCAGGTATCTTTCCTCCGCGGCGGCGAGGTCGAGTTTCTCCGATTCTTCCACCAGCGGGCAGACCCAGTAAATGCGGGCTTTTTCTTCAATCTTGCGTTTGAGGGCTTCCATCACTTCCGCCACGCGTTCGTTGGAGACGAGCCGCGTGTCGATGGGCTGGCGTCCGGCCGGTTTTTCGGTGAGGCGGCTCACGTCCATGTCTCCGTAGACCGTCAGCGTGAGCGTGCGCGGGATCGGCGTCGCCGTCATCACGAGAATGTCGCAGAGTTCGCCTTTTTCGGAGAGCTTCAGGCGCTGGTGGACGCCGAAGCGGTGCTGCTCGTCGATGATGACGAGCGCGAGGTCCTTGAAGACCACATCTTCCTGAAAGAGCGCGTGCGTGCCGACGACGATATGCGCTTCGCCGCTGGCGATCATGGCAAGCAGCTTCTCGCGGTTTTTGCCTTTGTCGCGCCCTGTGAGCGTGACGACGGTGAGGCCCATGCGGCTGGCGTATAGCGAGATATTTTTCTCGTGCTGGCGGGCGAGAAGCTCCGTCGGCGCCATGATGACGCCCTGACCGCCCGAGCCGATGGCATGCACCAGCGCCATAAAGCCGACCGCCGTTTTGCCGCTGCCGACGTCGCCCTGCAACAGCCGCAACATGCGCGACGGCTGGCGCATATCGTTTTTGATTTCTTCGATCGCCCGCTTTTGCGACTGTGTGAGTTCGAACGGCAGGGCGGCGAGGGCTTTTTTGTCGAAGTCCGCGTTCCCTTCGAGAATCCGCCCTTTCATTTTCTTTTCCTGCAGGCGCATCAGCGCGATGGTCAGCTGGTTGGCGAGCAGTTCGTCATAGGCGAGGCGGGCGCGCGCCGGATGGTGCGGCGAGAGATCCGCTTCATCCTGCGGATGGTGCGCCTGATGCAGGGCTTCATGCCAGCGCGGCCAGCTTTGTTGTTTGATATAGGCCGCGTCCTGCCATTCTTCGAGTTCGGGGATACGCGCCAGCGCGCTGCGCATGATTTTGAGCGAGACTTTGTGCGTCAGGCCCGCCGTCAGGGGATAGACCGGCTCCACCGTTTCGACGCTCTCGCGTTCGTTGACAAACGCGATCACGTCCGGATGCGGCATTTGCAGCGTGTGCTGGTAAAACTCGAGCTTGCCGCTGACAATGCGTTGCGTGCCGGGCGGAAGCTGTTGCGCGAGCCAGTCGCCCTTGGCGTTGAAAAAAACCAGATCGACCATGCCGGTTTCGTCATGACAGCGCACGCGGTAGGGCAGCCCACGGCGTGTCGGCGCGGCATGTTCGTCGATGGTCACGGTCAGGGTCGCGACCCGCCCGGCCTGCGCTCCGGCGATTTTGGGGGCATAACGGCGGTCGATGACCCCTGAGGGCAACAGCCAGAAAAGGTCGACGATGCGCCCGCCTGCCACCTTCTCGAACAGCTTGGTCAGGCGCGGGCCGACGCCGGAGATCGCTTTCGTCGACTGGAACAGCGGATCGAGGACAAAGGGGCGCGGCACTGATTTTCCTTGATGAATTTTGCAGGTTCTTTATGTTCTCAAATATGCCTGAAGAAACATCCGAGGACAACTTATCCATAAAGCGCAAAAAGCTGATTTTCCGCAGCTGGCATCGCGGTACGCGCGAGATCGACCTGCTGCTGGGCAAATTTGCGGAAGAATATGTGCCAGAGTTTAACGCCGCGCAGGTGGCAGGCTATGAGCGGCTTCTCAACAACAGCGATCCGGACATTTACAACTGGATTACCGGACAGGAGCCCGTCCCGCCGTCGGAAGACGGGGAGGTCGTCGCGCTCATGCTGCAATTCTTTAGAACGGCATCGTGAACCAGCCCGCCGCGCCCAGCGCCCAGAATATCAGCAACGCCGCGCTATTGAGACCGAGGTAGCATTTCATCGCGACGCTTTTCTCGGTGAACACGGCTGCACCCGTCAATGCCAGAGCGCCAACGATAAACGGCGTGAGATAGTTGTAATTAATATCGCCGCTCAGAAACGGGATCATGGCCTCCGTGATTGCAAAGAGCAGGGCAATCCCGCTTGCACACATGAGCGCGGGCGTCGTGAGCCGCGCGAAATCCGCGCTGCGCGCATTAATCGTGATCGCCACGCCGATATTGGCCGCAGCCAGAAGCAGAACAAGGCCAGAGAGGAGGAAAGAGAAGTGCATCAGAAATGCGCTGTCGCGCAGCGTCATCATGGTTATCAGCGACGGCGTAAGAACGATCAGGCTCGCGCCGATCGATTTTAAGAGTTCCGTAGTCTTGTTGTCGTTCCGAATCAGAATGGTCATATGCGTTGCTCCATGTGCGCAGGATACAACCCCATTATATCAGCCGCCCCTGAAGAAACGGCTAAAAAACGCTGCAACTTCAATGATATTCGGTGAAAATTTTAGCCAAATTTATCGGGCGCGAATAAGCTCATACAAAGCAACGGCTGCCGCGTTCGAGACGTTCAGGCTGCCAATCGGCGCTTGCGTGGGCAGGTGTGCCAGCGCATCGCAGTTTTGCGCGACGAGGCGGCGGAGCCCCGGGCCTTCCGCCCCCAGCACCAGCGCGGTTTTCCCGCTCAGATTCATGTGCGCCAGCGTTTCCTTGCCCTCTTCGGCAAGGCCGATGCAGAAGAAGCCCGCTTCCTTGAGCTGTTCAAGCGTGCGGCTTAGGTTCACTTCGCGGATCAGCGGCACATGCTCGACCGCGCCGGAGGCGGATTTCGCGAGCGTGCCGGTTGTTTCCGGCGCATGGATCTTTTGCATGATAACGCCGATGGCGCCGAAGGCCGAGGCGGAGCGCAGAATCGCGCCGATATTATGCGGGTCGGTGACCTGATCGAGGATCATGACGACCGCGTTGTCCGGCGCGTTCACGAGGATATCGGCGAGGAAGGTTTCTTCGAGCGGCTGGCAATCGAGCAGCACGTCCTGATGCACGGCGTCGCGCGGCAGCAGGCGTTCGAGATCTTCTTTTTCGACGGTGATGACTTCCGGCAAGCTGATGCCGTTGGTCTGCGCATCCTGCCAGGCCTCGCGCAGGGATTCAAAACCGCGCTGCGTGCAGAGCAGGCGCTGGTGAACGCGTTTCGGGTTGAGCAGGGCTTGCGTGACAGCGTGAACGCCGAAAAGGTAGGCCGAGGAGGGCGCGCCATAGGACGGGCGGTCGGATTTCAGCTTGCGGGCGGAATCCTGCTGCCGTGCCGGATCATGCTGTTTGGCAGGTTGTTCATCGTAACGGCCAAAGCTCTTTTGAGGGCGGTCGAAGCGCCTGTCTTCAAAACGTTTATCTTTGGTGAAGCGTTTTTCTTTGTCGTAGGGTTTTTTATCGCCAAAATTGCCGCGGTCTCTGGGTTTAAAGTCACGCTTGGATTTAAAATCGCGTTGCGGTCTGTCACCGGCGTCGCGACGGTCTCTATCGTTAAATTCCCGCTTTTTATAAGGCTTGTCGCCAAAGGACTTTTTACGGTCGCCGTCGAATTTGGATTTTTTATAGGGACGGTCGCCGGCGGGCACGCCATTCTCGTTATAATCCCTGTCGCGGCGCGGCGGGCGCGAACCGGAGCCAAAAGAGCGCTGGCCTCTATCCCGTTCATTTCTTTTGCCAAAATCGCGTGAAGAGGACTGTCCATAGGGCTTTTCCTTGCCGCCATCGCGGCTTTTCGGGCGATCCCCGAATTTTTGTCCCCCGCGGCGCGGTTTGGACTGGAAATTCTTTTCTTTTTGTGACATATGTCTGGTCTTTCTTGGACGGTTGCGAGGGGAATTTACCTTAATTCCGTTTTAAAAGATAGTGATTTATTTATGGAGGGGTGGCCGAGCGGTTAATGGCAGCAGACTGTAAATCTGCCCTCTTATGAGTACGAAGGTTCGAATCCTTCCCCCTCCACCACTTTCCAGCCCGTTTTGGACGATTCCCGAGATACCCGCGAAAAACCCCGCTGTTGGCGGATTTTTTTTCATGGCAGGGTCTCCGCGGACTACTCAGACCTTTGGGATGAAGGGAGCAATATCGAAGCCTGCGGGGCGTCAGATTCGTGCGCTCTCTCCGTTCAATCCTCTCCATTCATAAGACTACAAAGACGTAGCATTTTTATTTTCGAAATAAAACTATCTTTATAAACAATAGGTTAAATAAAATAATATGTCTATTCATCGAGCTTTTGGGGTTGCATAAATCGGACATAAACAGTATAACTTCGCCACAGTCAAGTTTTTCAGAATGATCGCAAGCGGGGTAAAGAAAATCGTATGAGCAGGATGCAGACACTTTTGGGCAAAAATTTCATCCTTTTCGCGGTTCTTGCTGCGGGATTGGTCTTCGGCGCTGCGCCGGCTCATGCCTTTACCAACGCGCAAATCCAGAGCGCGCAGCACCAGAACGACCAGATCCTGCGTCAACAACAATTGCAACAACAAAGCGAGATGGATAAAGCCCTGCGCCTGCGCAGGCACACGCATATCCAAGTGCCGATCCCGAAGATGCAGAAGGGGCACGGCAAGGGCTGCCGCCTCATCAAGCACATCGAACTGCTCAATGCCGTGCACATGTCGAAGAAAGAAGCAAGAAAACTGACCGCCCCGTTCGAAGGGAAATGCCTCGGGGTCGACCAGATCGAGAAGCTGATGTCCGGCGTCACGGCGTTTTACATCCGCAAGGGCTATGTCACGACCCGCGTCTATCTGCCCGGACAGAACCTGAAAACGGGCATCCTCAAACTGCAGATCGTCCCCGGCGTCGTGCAGTCGATCCAGACCGAAAAAGACAAAACGCATATCAACTACCTCGGCAATATTTTTCCGGGCATCGTCGGGCATGATCTCAACCTGCGCGATTTCGAGCAGGGGATCGACCAGATCAACCGTCTTCTCTCCAACAACGCGACCATGGACATCGCGCCGGGCAAGCAAGCGGGGATGAGCGTCGTCACGATCAAAAACAAGCCTTCCAAGCCCTGGCATGTCAGCGCGAGCTACAACGACTATGGCTCCGCGACCACGGGCCGCGACCAGACGAGCGTCACCGCCAGCTTCGACAACCTCGCGGGGCTTCAGGATTTCACCAGCCTGACGGCGAACAAGACTCTCCCCTTCAATAACGGCTACCACGAAGCCACGGCCTACAGCCTTTTGATGTCCGTGCCGTTGGGCTATTCCACGCTGTCGTTCAACTACAACAAGTCGAACTACAACAGCACGATCCATTCCGGCGCGACCAACCTGCACCTCAACGGCACCGACAATGCGGGCACTTTGACGCTTGATCGCGTCGTCTATCGCGATCAGGCAGGCAAGGCCGACGTCAGCGCCGCTCTTACCAACGACGTCACCAATACTTATATCGACAACCAGTATATCAGCGTCAGCTCGCGCACGCTGACCTATCTGACGCTGGGCGCCAACTACAGCACGCGCCTTTTGGGGGGCGCCTTCAACGCTGGCGTCGGCTATGCGCGCGGTCTTGGCTTCTTCAATGCTCTGCATGACGGTTCAAGCATCAGCAGCGCCGTGCCGCACGCCCAGTTCGACAAATACACGCTGACCGCGGGCTACAGCCGTCCTTTCGTCGCGGAGAAACAGCAACTTGTCTTTTCGACGCAGTTCAGCGGCCAATACGCGCCCTATGCGCTCTATGGCAGCCAGCAATTTTCCATCGGCGGCCTTTACACGGTGCGCGGTTTTCTCGACGAAGAAATCGCCAACGACGACGGCTTTTATCTCCGCAACGATCTGACCCTGCTCAAAACCGCCAAATTCGGCAAACGCACCTTCAATATACGCCCGCTGATCGCGCTTGACGTCGGCGCGGCGGGAAGCGTCCACGCCGGCACGCAAGCCGGTATGCTCGCGGGCGCCGCGGTCGGCACGGACATTTCCAGCGGTCCCGTCGATTTCAACATTCTTGTCGGACACCCCCTGATTTATCCAGGCACAGTGGGGCATCCCGGTTTCAACTTGTTAGGACGCCTGTCCATCACCTTTTAAAAGAGCTAAAAGAGGCCCCCATGCTTACATCCCCCCAAAAAGCCCTTCGCCGTACCAAAATCATCTGTGCGTTGCTCGCCGCAAGCTGCCTCGTCAGCCCCGCCCGCGTATTTGCGCAAGTGACGCCGGCCGGCACGACGAACACGCAGGTGACCACGGCGCCGAACGGCGTGCCGGTGGTGAACATCGCCAACCCGAACAGCGCGGGCCTCTCCAACAACCAATACACGAACTATAACGTCGATAGCAAAGGCCTCGTCCTCAATAACGACACCGCGACGCAGGCGATGCAGGTGCAGTCGCAGCTCGGGGGCGCGGTTTCGGCCAACACCAATCTGACGTCCGAAGCGAAGGTCATTCTGAACCAGGTCGTCTCCACCAACCGTTCGACGCTCGCGGGCTATACGGAAGTCGTGGGCGGCAAGGCCGACGTCGTCGTCGCCAACCCGAACGGCATCACCTGCGACGGGTGCGGCTTCATCAACATTCCCAACGTCATGCTGACGACCGGCAACCCGAACATCGACCCGACGACCGGCGTGCTGCAGAACTTCCTCGTCAACAAGGGCGACATCCTCATCACGGGGCAGGGGCTTGATGCCAGCAATACCGATTATATCGGCCTCTTCGCCCGCTCCATCACAGTCGCGGGCCAGATCAACGCCAAGGCGCTCGACATCATCGCGGGCGCGAACAGCATCGACTACGCCACCAAGGCCGCAACGGCGCAAACCCCGACCGGCACGGCGCCGACGCTGGCGATCGACTCCTCCCTGCTCGGCGGCATGTATGCCGACCGCATCCGCCTGATCGCGACCGAAGCGGGCGTGGGCGTGCGCCTGCTGGGCGACGCGGCGACCGGCGCGGGCGACTTTACGCTCACCTCCGCGGGCACAATCGACGTCGAGGACAAGATTTCATCGAAAAACAACATCGCCATCTCCAGCACCGCTTCCGGCACGGATGCGATCAGGGAAACGGACGCCTCTTTGAGCGCGTCGGGCGATCTTTCCCTCACGGATACCAGCGGCAACATCCATCTGGTCGGTGGGGCGCTGGTCGCGGGCGGCGGCTTAACGCTGACATCGGACACCCTGACCGATCAGGGTGACACGAACAGCATGACCAACGACAACATGCGCTATGCCACGGGCAATGTGACGCTCTCGCAAAGCGGCGACGCCACGCTGGACGACACCAGCTTCGGCGCGGGCGGCGCATTGAAAGTCACTACCGCGGCGCTGACTGTCGGCGCGGACGGAGAAACGATATACGGAGGCACTGTCAATATCACATCCACCAACGACCTCGCGCTCGCGGGAGCGGTGGTGAACAGTACGGGCAATCTTGTGCTGACCTCCACGGGCGGACAGATCACGGATTCTTCCGCAAGCGGGCAGGGCATTCAGAGCCAAAACGGCACCGTTACCCTTGAGGCCGCGAACGGTCTTGACAATGCGGGTGCCATAAGCGCGGCCACGGGCGGCATTAATGCCCTTATCGGAGGCACGCTCAGCAACAGCGGCACGTTGTACGCCAAAGATGCTATCAGCATTAAAGATTACAGCGGCAACGGTACGGAAGACGTTACCAGCAGCGGCAAGATCGTCGCTGACGGCAGCCTCGGCATCACTGCGGACACGCTGACCAACGAAAACGGCGCGGACATGCAGTCCGGTACCGGTACGAACTTTAATGTCACGACGCTGGACAACAGCGGCACGCTGACCGCAGCAACGAACGCGAGCGATACGGGCACGATCAATGCCAGTTCCCTCACTAATGCTGTGACGGGCATCCTGCAATCCGCCGGCGCGCTTGTCCTCAACATCAAAAACACTCTGGTCAATGAATACAAAATTCTTAGCACCGGCGATCTGGCCATTAATGAAAGCAACAGCACAGTCACGCTAACCGTCAACAACAATGCTGCCGGCATCATGCAGGCGGGCGGCACGCTCCATATCAAGGGGGCGGGGGGCAGCGACAACGTGTCCATCGGCACGCAAAACGGCGGCATACTCGCCAACGCCCTCGACTTCAACGTTTCGTCCCTGACGAACGGCGGCACGATCCAGGGCGGCGGTGGCGCCAGTACGGTGGACGTCGGCGGCACGCTGACAAACAACGCAAACTCCCTGATCAACCTTGCGACATCGTCTTCCGGTACGGGCACGATCAACGCGACCGACCTGACCAATAACGGCACGATCCAGTCCGCCGGCAGCCTGACGGCCAACATCAGCAATATGCTGACGGACGCCAACAACGCTAAAATCATTGCCGGCACCGATCTTACGCTCGGCGTATATTCGCTCTCCATGGGCGGCTCGGGGTCCGCCCTCATCGCGGCGCAATCCGGCACCGGCACGGGCAAATACACCTTCAGCACCGGCCTGACCAACAAGGGCGCGCTGTTCTCCGGCGACGATCTCACGGTTTCCGCGCCGTCTATCGATAACACATCAACCGGCGGCATCGCCGCGACAGGCAACCTGACCGTCACCGCGACCGGCAACGGCTTCACGAACTACGGCGCGCTTTACGGCGGCACGTCGCTGACCGCGCAGGCGATCGGCAACTGGTTCACCAACGAAGATGCGGGCACGATGGACGGCGGCAATATCAGCGTCCTCTCTTATGGGTTTATCAATAATAACAACATCAATGCCAGCGGCGACCTGACGGTCAACGCAACTTACTTCTATAACGAAGTGACGGGCGGCGACCAGCGCGCCTGGAGCTACGGCGCTTCGACGACGACCAGCACGGGCTGGAGTAGCGATCCGTCGGGTCTTCTCTGGGGCCAAAGCGCCGACGACTACTATACGAGGACATGGACGAACTCCCAATATTACACGGCCCAGGCGACACACAAACCGCAGATGGAAGCGGGCGGCACGCTCAGCATCAGCAACTTCCAGTCCGGTCTGAACCTCGGCGGCATCATCTCCGGTCATACTGTCGACATCTCCACCACGCAGGGTGGCGCGAGCTTTACTAACGACGATTACAGTCTGACGACGCTCAACTACACGGAAACGTGGAGCGATCACGTCTCCTGCTGCTCCAAGGTCATTTATCTCGACTATTCCGGTCCCAACAATGACACGACCTCGCACACCACCAGCCAGACTTCCTACGGCGGCGGCATTTACGCGACCAATCTGAACGCCAGCGGCTTCTCGCTCACCAACGCGGGCAGCCCCTATGCGGCGAATGTCAACAGCACTACTAATTCCGACACCCTCTCCGGCAGCACCTCCACCACTTCGGGCGCGGGCACGGTCACGCTCGGCGGCCTCACCATCACGCTGCCGACGAACCCGAACGGCTATTTCATCGTCAGCAAGGACCCGAATTCCCACTACCTGATCGAGACCAACCCGATGTACAGCGTCGGCTCGTCGTTCCTTGGCTCCGACTACATGATCAAGACCTACGGCCTCGACCCCGATGCCGTCGAACGCCGCCTCGGCGACGCGAACTACGAAGGCAGCCTCATCAAACAGCAGGTCTTGAACGACGGCGCGGCCGCAATTCTCGGCACGGGCGACCAGGCCGCCGCGATGCAGCAACTGATGGATAACGGGGTGACCGAAGGCAAATCCCTCGGCCTGAAACTCGGCGTTGCGCCCACGGCGGCGCAGCTCGCCAACCTGAAATCCAACATGGTGTGGATGGTGGATACGGTCGTTGACGGCCAGCACGTCCTCGCCCCCGTCGTTTACCTCAGCGCGGCGACGAAATCGCAAATCACGGGCGGCGCGGTCATCGCGGCAGCCAATACCAACATGAACCTGACCTCGCTCACCAACACCGGCGGCACGATCTCGGGCAGCGACAACCTCAACATCACGACGTCGGGCAACATCACCAACACCAGCGGCACGCTCTCCGGCGGCAACGTCAGCCTCGCCTCGACCAACGGCAGCATCATCAACCAGACGCTGGCGCAAACCTCCGGCGGCACAGGCAACGAGCATACCGATATCGGCAAGACGGCGAGCATCGGCGCGACCGGCGATCTTTCGATGAACGCCAAGAACGACATTACCAACAAAGGCGCGAACGTGAGCGCGGGCGGCAACGCCAGCCTCAACGCGGGCAACAACATCACCTTCACGAATATCGAAGATAATGAATCGTCGCAAACGCATACGCATAGCGGCAACGCGGGCCTCTTCGGCAGCGGTAACTCAACCGATACGACCACCACCACCGGCACGAACATCGGCTCCAACCTCAGCGTCGGCGGCAACCTGACCAGCAAGAGCGGCAATGACACGACCATTCAGGGCAGCAACGTCAACGTGACGGGCAACGGCTCGGTCACGGCGGGCGGCAACATCAATATTCTGGATGGCCAGAACACCTCCGATACCTCCACCTCGAGTACCCGCAGCGGCGCGGGCGTCGGCGGCGGCCTCTATGGCACGACCACCACGACGGACACCGACAATAAAAGCACCAGCGTCGCCTCCAACGTCAACTTCGGCGGCAATGCCAGCCTGAACGCGGGCGGCGACCTCACGCTGCAGGGCAGCCACGCCAGCGCGGGCGGCAACATGGACGTCAACGCCACGGACGTCAACGTCCTCGCGGGCCGTAACACCGAAACCCACACAACCACGACGTCCACGACGACCTTCGGCAAGATTGACACCGGCACCAGCAGCAACAGCTCCGGTGCGAGCGCGGGCGCGCAGGCGGACAGCGGCAGCAACGCCGACCAAGGCGGGCACGCCGGTGCGGACGCAAATGCCGGCGCACAGGCCAGCAATACCGACCAAGGCGGCGTGACGCTCTCCGAAACCAACACGACGTCGACGGCGCATTACATGTCGAATGCGGCGGGCTCGTCGCTTTCCTCCGGCGGCAACATGAACATCAACGCCAAGAATGACGTGAACATCGTCGGCTCGAACGTCAATGCGGGCGGCGATGCCAACGTCAACGCCAAGAACGTCAACGTCCTCGCGGCGCAGAACATCGACACCACCACCACTACCACGTCCGATACCAAGACCGGCCTCTACGGCACGAGCAATAACACCGCGAAAGCAAATGCGGATGCCAATGCCAATGCCCAGCAGGGCGGCAACGGCAACCCCTCGGCGAATGCCGGCGCGAATGCCAGCGCTTCGGCCAACAGCGACAATACGCTTGCTTTGGTGCAGAGCGACCAGAGCACGGATAACGTGACGGATATCACGCACACCGGCAGCGGCATCACCTCCGGCGGCAACATGAACATCAACGCGCAGAACGACCTGAACGTCAACGGCTCGAAACTGAGCGCGGGCGGCAACGCTGACCTCAATGCGACGAACATGAGCTTCACCGCCGCGACCGACAGCCACACCGAGACGAAGACGGACAGCAACACCGCCGTCGGCCTCTATGCCTCGGCGGGCGCCAACGCGCAAGCCGGCGCGAACGCGGGCGCACAAGGCATGATCGGCAGTGCCGACGCCAGTGCCGGCGCCGACGCCAACGCGGGTGTAGGCCTTTATGGCACCAACACCACTTCGGGCAGCATTCAAGGCTCGACCACGGCACAGACCAGCATGATCAGCGCGGGCGGCAACCTCACCCGCAACGCTTCGAACGACATCACCGATCAGGGCACGCAGATCAATGCGGGCGGCAACTTCAGCCAGTCGTCCAAGACCTGGGAAAGCAACGCCGCGCAGAACACCACCTTCTCGTCGAACTCGTCAGACACCAACACCGCGAAACTCGGCCTCTATGCCGACGCCAACGCCGGTGCTTCGGCGGGCGCCAGCGACCTGACGGGCACGAACACCAGCGCAGGTGCCGACGCTTCGGCCGGCCTCGAAGCGTCCTACAGCGGCGACAAGGAAACCAACAGCGCCACCTCGAGCAACGCCGTCGTTTCCAATATCCACGCGGGCGGCAACGTCACCACGAACACCAGCGGCGCGGCTTCACTTGAAGGCACCAATATGTCTTCCGGCGGCGACATGACGCTGAATGCGGGCTCGCTGAACTACACCGCGGCGCATAACACCTCCACCTCCAGCAGTTCGAGCCGCAAAATCGATGCCGACCTGAAAGTGGGCGTCGATGCCACCCATGCCGTCACCGGCAGCGTCAGCGGCGATTACGGCCAGAGCAGCAGCTCCAGCAGCGAGAACGACGCCGTCGCCGGCGGCATGAACGCGGGCGGAAATCTGCACGTCAATACCACTGGCGACGCCAACTTCGAGGGCACGAACCTCGCAGCGGGCGGCGACGCGGGCATCAACGCGGGCGGCAACGTCAACTTCACCGCCGCGCACAACACCAAGTCGAGCTCGAGCAGCGGCTTCGACGTCGGCGGCAGCCTTTCGGCCTCCAAGAGCAAGGGCGGCGGCAAGAGCAGCTCCAGCCAGGGTTTCAGCGTCAACGGCAGCTATAACACATCGCAGAGCAGCGAGAACGACGCCGTCACCGGATCGATCAAGTCCGGCGGCAACCTCAGCGTCGCGTCGGGCAAGAACGCCACCTTCGAAGGCACCAACCTTTCCTCCGGCGGCAATACCTCCGTCGCCGCCAAGGGTGATGTCAGCTTCAATGCCGCGCAAAGCACCTCCAGCTCCAGCGGCTTCAACGTCGGCGGCAGCATCGGCGGCAGCAAGGGCAGCAAGTCCGACACCAACAAGGGCACCAGCGAAAAGTCCTCCGGCGGTTCGTTCAGCCTGAACGGCGGCTATAACGACAGCGGCTCCACTACCGAAGCGGCCTCGAACATCAACTCCGGCGGCTCGGTTACCGTCAGCTCCGGCCACGACGTCAACCTGCAGGGCACCAACATCGCCTCTACGGGCACGACGTCGCTCAACGCCAAGCATGACGTCAACTTCACCGCGACGCAGAACACCTCGCACTCCTTCGGCGCGAGCGGCAGCATCGGTGGCGGCACGAGTACGAAAGTCTCGACAGACAGCAAGTCAAGCAGCCAGGCGAAGACCGAAAAGAAAAACACAGGCTCGGTCGGCTTCGGCGTCTCGGGCGGCAACCAGACCGATGAGAACGGCGGCAGCATCACCGCGGGCAATATCTCGATCAACTCCGGTAACGACACCACGCTCGTCGGCACCAAGACCCACAGCGCGGGCGATACCACCGTCAACGCCGGCGGCCAGGTCAACCTTGAAGCCGCGCACAGTAGCGGTTTCTCGGGCGGCATCGGCGGCGGCGCCAGCGTCACCAAGAGCAGTGAATCACAAGCCAACAACCCCAATCTTCCGAACGGAAATAAATCTTCCACCAAGGGGATGGGCGGCCTCTCACAACTCGGCATCTCCGGCAACTCCAGCGATCAGGGGGTTGACATGAGCAGCGGTGGCAATCTGACCATCAATTCCGGGGGCAAGACCACCATGCAGGGCAGCAAGCTTTCCGCAGACGGCAATGCCAGTGTCAACGCCAAGGGCGGCATCGAGAAAAAGACCACTGTCGGCGTTCACGGCAAGCTGGGTCTGAGCGAAGCGGGCGCGGGCGTCAGCATCCAGACGGCGCAGATCATTTCTAAAAACATCGCAAAATCTCCGGAGGCCGCGAAACTGGCAAAGAGTTTCACCACGATCGAGAACAATCCCAACCTCACACGGGCGCAGAAGTTCACGGCGATGGCCGACCAGATCAAGAACGATGCTTCGCTGACAAAGGCAGAAAAGTCGAACATGCTCGCCGCGCTCGACAAACAAGAGAAAACTCTCGACGCGACCGACACCTCGAATTAAGGAGAGGTATCTCAAGCGCGCGGAATTTTCTGCATTTTTGCTGTTCAGCGGAGAATTCCGCTGACGGGTGTGCGCCGCAAGCCGCCCGCTATACCCTTATAAAGGTTTCCGGACGAAGCTCGTGATCAGCTCCGCTCGCGCAGAATGTCCAGAAATGCCTTGCCGTATTTGGCGAGTTTGCGCTCGCCGACGCCATGGATGTGCGCCATTTGTTCAAGCGTTTGAGGCTTTGCGGTTGCTATATCGAGCAAGGTCTTGTCATGGAAGATGATGTAGGGCGGGACGTTCTGGGCCTGCGCCAGCTCCCGGCGGGCGGTTTTAAACGCATCCAGCAAGGCTTGATCGATGTCGCCGTCTTTGGGGAGGAAGGGCGAAGCTTCTCTCGGCTTTTTCATACGACGGGTTTCGTGCCGGCGCAGATTGAGCGTTTCCTTGTCTTTCAGGAATGCTTTGCCCCGCGGCGTCAGGGAGAGGCCGCCGTGGTCGACATTCACGGCCAGAAAATTGAGCGTGACAAGCTGGCGGAAAACGGATTTCCACTCGGGCTTGCTGAATTCTGTGCCGATGCCGAAGGTGCTGGTTTGGTCGTGCCTGAAGCGCAGGATGCGTTCGTCATCCCTTTCCCCCAGCAGGATGGAAATCAGATAACTTGTGCCAAACCGCTGATCCGTGCGGTAGACCGCAGACAGCGCCTTTTGCGCGGCAATCGTGCCGTCGAAAGTTTGCGGCGGCGTCTGGCAGGTGTCGCAATTCCCGCATGGCGTGCAGGCGTCGCCGAAATACTCGAGGATGGCCTGACGCCGGCAGCTTGCTGTCTCGCAAAGGCCGAGCAGGGCGTTCAGTTTCTGGTGTTCGATGCGCTTTTGCGCCTCGGGCGCCGTGGATACGTCGATGAAGTTGCGCTGCATCGCCGCGTCCTGCGTGCCGTAAATCATCAGTGCGTTCGCAGGCAGACCGTCCCGTCCGGCGCGGCCGGTTTCCTGATAATAGGCTTCGATATTTTTGGGAATCGTCATATGCGCCACGAAGCGGACATCCGGCTTATCGATCCCCATGCCGAACGCGATGGTGGCGACCATGATGATTTTTTCTTCTTTTAAAAACCGTTCCTGATGGCGGGCGCGGGTCTCGGCGTCAAGTCCGGCGTGGTAGGGCAGGGCCGCGAACCCCTCGTTGCGGAGCCATGCGGCCGTTTCTTCCGTCATCTTGCGGGAGAGGCAGTAGACGATACCGCTGTCATTGGCGTGTTTTTCCTTGATAAAATCCAGCACCTGTGCGCGCGCGTTATTTTTTGGGACAATAGTGTAATGAATGTTCGGCCGGTCGAAACCGGCGATGAAACTGCGCCCGTCCTCCAGTTTCAGGCAGTCGATGATGTCCCGTCTTGTCGGCGCGTCGGCGGTGGCGGTCAGCGCGATGCGCGGCACGGCGGGGTAGCGCTCCGCCAGCAGCGAAAGCTGTTTGTAATGCGGTCTGAAGTCGTGTCCCCACTGCGAGACGCAATGCGCTTCGTCGATGGCGAAAAGGGCGACCGGCGCTTCGTCGAGCAGGGCGAGGAAATCGTCCATCAGCAGCCTTTCGGGTGCGACGTAGAGAAGATCAAGCAGTCCTTGCCGCAGGGCGGTTTTGGCAGCGGAGATGTCGGCGCCGGACAGGTTGGAGTTGATGGCGGCGGCGCGGATGCCGAGCTGTTGCAGGGCGTTCACCTGATTTTGCATCAGCGCGATGAGCGGTGAAATGACGATGCCCGTGCCGTCGCGCAGCAGGGCAGGAATTTGATAGCACAGCGACTTGCCGCCGCCGGTGGGCATGAGCACAAACGCGTGGTTTCCGCTGGCGAGATGGTGAATGATGTCGTTTTGCGCGCCGCGAAAGGCCTCAAAGCCGTAGGTCTTCTGCAAGATCTGCAAGGCCTGTTCGGTCAGGGGAGAAGCGGGTTCGGGATAAACCTGGGGCATAGGCATACATCTTTCGCGGTGTTGTATGCATCACAGCACAGCGATGAGAACAAATCAAGAACTTCCCTTGGGAGCAGTTGCCTTGATCGTGCGCTGCCCGCGATAGATGACGAGACCACCTTCCAGCAAGATCACCGCGCCGTAGAAAGTGCAGAGCCACATGAGGCTGTGGCGGTCGTGCAGTCAGGCATGCCACAGCAGCATGGCGCAGCTCCCCGCCGCCAGCAGGCCGCCGAGAAAGGGCCAGAGCGGACGCAGGCCGATCTCTTTCGACAGGCGGCAGGCGGAAAAGTTGACGGCCATGAAGATCAGCAAAAGCGTCACGCTGGCGAGGGTGGAAATAATGTCCAGATTGGCGGCCACGCTGAGCAGGATGGACAGCGCCGTCAAGATCAGCAGCGATACATAGGGCACGGGGCATCTGCGCGACTGCATCGAGAAAATGCACGGCAGGGCATGACTTTCCGCCATCACTTTGGCAAGCCGCGCCGCGCCGAACAGGGGCGCGTTGATCGCCGAGGAGGTGGACAGGAGCGCAGCGATGCCGATGAGGATAAATCCGGCTTTGCCGAGCGTTGGCGTCGCGGCGACGGCCAGAACATATTCCTGATCGTGCTGGATCTGCGCGGGTGTCAGGTTGCCGAGCGCGGCCAGTGCGACCAGTGCGACCAGCATGTACACTGCAATGGTGATGCCGATGGCGAGCAGGATGGCGCGTTTCAGGTTGCGCTCCGGATTCTCCATCTCGTCCACGGCGTTAGGAATGAGCTCGAAGCCCTCGTAGGCGACGAAGATCAGCGCGATGGCGACGACCGGCGTGAAAATCCCGTGATTGAACACAGGGGTAAAGTGGCTGGCGTGGATGCTTGTCATGCCGGCGATCACGAACAGCGCGAGAATGGAGAGCTTCGCTCCCACCACACTCAGATCGACGCGGCCGGAGACCTTTGCACCCGTCAGGTTGATGGCGAGGAACAAAAGCAAAGAGGCGGCGGCGAGCATCCCCGCCTGTGGCGAGAAGACATGGATTCGCTTCACCAGCACCGCGCCGTAATCGCCGAACGCCGTGGCGTAAAGAGCGAGCGTGCCAATGTAGCCGATCACCAGTAGCCAGCCTGCGAGGCCTGCGATGCCGGGGGTGTTGAAAGCTTTTTCGATGTAGGTGAAGCTGCCGCCGTCGTTGCGGAACTGGAGTCCGAGGTGCGCATAGGACAGTCCTGTCAAAAGGACGATGACCCCCCGCCGGCCAGCGACAGGGCGACCGCGTGTCCGGAGACGGAAATCGCCAGCCCCAGCACGGCGAAAATACCGCCGCCGATCATGCCGCCGATGCCGATAGCCGTCACTTCCGCGAGGCTGAGTTTTTCTTCCTGCGTCATTCCTGATCCGCCTTTGAACCGAGGGGAGAAGCTATCATTTCAACATCATAGCTGTCCGGCGCCGGATCTTGAAGTTTTTTGTGCCCGTTATGATGATTTTGTAAAAAACCCCGCCATTGGCGGGGTTTTTTTACGAGAGCCTTGAACTGCAATCAACACTCAACGATTTCATCGGAGCGCGCGGGATAACCGTTGCAATACCATGCGCTGCGTCCATCCACCTCTTCAATGGCAGGCCCGTTATCGCGATGACGGCGGCCTTTGCAATACCAGTACCGCGAACCGTCGGCCGTTTGGAGGCAGCGCAATTCGCCATGGAGATGCCATTCCTTCTGGCCGCTTGCGTATGTAACGGCAGGCCCGTCCTCGCGATGCTTGCGCCCATGGCGGTACCAGTAAGACGTGCCGTCCGGATATTCGACGGCTGGCCCGTCTTCGCGGTGAAGTTGTTCGTTCTGATACCATCGCCGCACGCCTGCGGCGTCTTTTGTCGGCCCGATGCGTCCATATGACGGTGATAAACCGCCCAGCCATGCCAGAAACTGATCATTCCATTTCTGCGTCACTATCGTCTCCATATACCCCTTTCTCTTTCCGGACGCTCCTTCACACTTCGTCAAACGTTGCGCGCAGAAAACTCCGTCAGATCTTTGCTAAAATAAAGGATGCTCCTACATGATGCATCCACCTCTAACATAGCACTGTTGCGGTAAAAAAAGCCTTAACCGAAGTCAGGATAACTTATTGAGATTATTAATTAAATTTTATATTAATCGGCGCGAAATTCTAGAAAAATACAGGGCAGGAAAAGATAACGAAAACATGTTTTCCCCGTTTCGCGGGATTTTTGATACAATAAGCGGATGCACGCGTTGCGAACCCATTGAAATATGACGGCACAGAGCCGGGAAGGGCCACTATGACGGAAGCCAAACTTGTCCTGCTGAGGCATGGTCAGACCAAGGATAATCTCGATCATGTGGACACGGGGCAGAACGATGTGCCGCTGACCGCCGAGGGCAGGAAACAGGCCTCCATGGCGGGTTTGATGATCGGAAACATCCATTTCGACAAGGTCTATAGTTCCCCCTTGAGCCGCGCTTACGATACGGCGCTGCTGGCTTTGGAGTCGTCGGGGAAGCAGAAGCATTTGCTGAACGGCGACGGCACGTGGAAGGTCGAAAAACGTAAAGAGATTATCGAGGTTGACGACGGCGATCTGACAGGCCGCCATATGGACGATCCGGATGTCGTTGAATATTTCAAAAAAGCCGTATTCGACAAGGCGCCGCCCAACGGCGAAAGCGAGAAGCATTTCGTCGCGCGCGTGCGGAAGTTTTACGACGAAGCAGTCGTGCCGCGGCTCGAGCGCGGGGAGAACGTTCTCATCGTCGCCCATACCGGCACCCTGCGCGCCCTTTATATCGCGATGGGAATTACGCCGCAGCCGGAAGACGGCCAGCCGTGGAAGAACAGGAGGCGCGTTTATAACGCCATACCGGTGATTAACGAATATAAGGACGGTGTTCTGGCGAAATCCGGCGTAGACGAGGCGGATGAGGCTCTCAAGAAGAACACGCCACAGCAGAAAAAACCCTCAGCTAAAAAGACGGGCGATCCAAGGCCCTGAGGCGCGGCGTGCAGGACTTGCCGCGTCGCCCGTTTGCGGGGCTGCGGGGGGCTGTGCAGGAGCCGCATATTTGAGCTGCAAGGGGCCTCTGACATAGTCGTTATATGATCTCGTATAGCCGGTGCCTCTTTGCGCGTTCAGCGCGTAGGCGACATATTCCGCGCAAGCCCAGGTCTGGACCTGTTGGCGCGTTATCTTGATGGATTGCAGGGCGGCGTATTCTTCCAGCACCATGTCGGTGAAGTCGGCGGGATATTTCTCGTAGAGTTTCTTGAACCCCGATTCCACCACTGTGAGATGGCTGAGACCGAAATCGATGACGCCGGTGAGCCTTTTGGTTTCGGGATTCCAGAGTATATTGCCTTCCTTGAGGTCGCAGTGCATGAGGATTTTTGCGGCCGTTTCGGGATTTTTTTCGCGGTAGTCGATGTAGTCGTCCACGGCTTTTTTGAAAAAGTCATAACGGGCGCCGAAAAGCGCGCGGGCGCATGGACTGTCCATTTCGGCGCGGACTTGCTTTGCATCGAACATGACCTCCGCCGGCGATACGTCGAGATGCATTTTGACGGCGTCGTCCGCGGGAACGGCGTTGGCAAGGTCGGCGCAAAATGTGGCGATGTCTTTTGCAAGCTGCCGTTTGTCGTCCGGCGCCAGGCTTTCGACGTCCCAGCTGCTCAGCACCGCGCCTTGCAGGCGCGTCATGCCGAAAAATGAAAGCTTGCGGCCGGTATAGGTGAGCTTCGGCATCGGCAGCTCTGCATCCTGCAGGTATTGCAAGAGATCGTGCTCGCGCTCGATGCCCAGAATGAGGTCTTTGGTTTCAATGCCCGGCCAGGGGTAGCATTTGGCCGTTTTGAAGACTTCATCGCCGACGATGGCAGTGTGGGCGGAAAATCCCTGTCCGGGAAAAACCGCTTTGATCGCACCGCTCTTGACCTTTTCCTTGAGGTCCGGACGTTCTTCAAGAATAGCGTCGAGAAAAGCGTTGCTGTTCATGCTCTGGGCTCTTTTCATGGCTTGAGCGAATTCTTTTTGGAGCATGTCTGTGAGCCCTGTTATCAAATTTTTATAAACACAGAATATACTTTATTTTACAGAATATATCAATGGAATATTTCTATGCAATTGATATCAAATATAAAAAATATCAAGTTTTCATGGATACTCAGGAGCCCGCATGAAGACCGTCAACAGGCTAGTGCGCGGCGTCCGCCTTTTGCTTCTCCAGCAACTCGGATAAAAGCTGGGTCAGACGCGAGCCTTCATCGAGCTTCATATGCACGTCCCGCTGCGGGAAGGGAATCTCGATATGGTGTTCCTTGAACAGATCCCAGATCCGGTAATAAATGTCGCTGGTGATGTTCGCCACGCCGTCCACCGGATCGTTGATCCAGGCCAGCAGCAAATGGTTGACGGAGCTGTCGCCAAAGCCGGTGATGTAGCAAGCCGGCTGCGGGTCTTCGAGGACGCGGATGTGTTCCCTGACCGCCTGCAGGAGAAGCTCCCTGACAAGCGTCATGTCCGCCGCATAGGAAACGCCGATAGGAATGCGGATCCTGATTTTTTTGTCGGTGTAAGACCAGTTCTCAACCGTTTGAGTGATGAGGTTTTCATTCGGGATGAGGTGTTCCTTGCCGTCGCGGGTCAGGACGGAGACATGGCGCGCGCCCAGAGAGTTCACCCAGCCGAACGTGTCGCCGACGCTGATGACGTCTCCCGGCTTGATGGACTTGTCCAGCAGCAGGATAATGCCGCTCAGCAGGTTGGAGAAAACCTTCTGCAGGCCGAAGCCGATGCCGAGGCCGAGCGCGCCGCTGAACATCGTCAGCGTCGTCAGATCTATGCCCACAATATCCATGCCGATGACGCCGCCCACGGCATAAAGGAAAATATTGGACAGTTTGAAAAAGAGCACGCGCTGCGAAGGGGTCAGGCCGTCCGCCTTCTGAAAGGTGCGTTCCAGCAGCGTGGAGAGGAATTTGATCGTCCAGAACAGGATGGAAAAGGCGAGCAGGCTTTTCACAACCAGTAAAAGCGACAGACGGAAGTTGCCGACGGTGACGGCGGTCTTGCCCATCAGCGTGGTGACGCGGTCAAGCCAGCCGACGATGTTCAGCGCCGCGAGACACCAGAGCGTAACCGCGAAGATGCGCGACCAGAATACGCTTTTGATGATGTTGGAGGTGATGCGTATGACGCCCCAGGCCGTCGACAGGCTGGCGGCCGTCCGCAAGATGTAGAACGGGAGCTTTGCGCTCTGTACGGCGAAGGCGGAAAACCACAGAAGCGTGACCAGAAAAACCAGAAAGAAGATTTCACGGTAGGACTTGTGGAAATGGATGATGTAGCGCGACGCGTGTTTCTTCAGCCGCGCGGTCAGCCATTCCTCGCTGTGTCTGGCCAGCAGGCGCGCGAAAAAGAACAAGGCGACGATGATGCCGATTTGCAGCAGGGAGTCCGGGGACACGACATGCCCGATGAACCAGTCATGCGCGATCACAAGCCAATGCTTGAGCCACGGGATATAATGTTGCACATCTTTCATGAACCTATCTTATCCTTTTGCCATCTCCATGGCCAGCCCTTGCAGGCCGACGAATCCGGGATAGGGATGGGTGATGACGAAAGTGGGGATGCGCGCGAGGTAGTCGCGGGAACGGCCCTTGTTCATGAAGCTTTCGCGGAAGCGGCTGGTTTTGAACCAGTCGCCGAGTTTCGTGACGATGCCGCCGGCGATATAGACGCCGCCAAACGCGCCGAGTGACAGCGCGACGTTGCCCGCGAGCGTGCCGAGGAGGTCGGCGAAAAGATCGAGCGTTTCGATGCAGGCGGGGCATGACTTGTCGAGGCCGGCTTTGGTGATGGCGGAGGGGGTTTCTTTCTCCTGCTTGATGTTGTCGAGCGTGCAAATCGCCTGATAGATATTGAGGATGCCCTTGCCGGAGACAAGCCGCTCGGCCGAAACATGGTGGTATTTTTCGCGTTTCAGTTCGGCGACGATGTCCCACTCGCGCCGGGTGTTGATGCACATGGTGACGTGCCCGCCCTCGGTCGTCACCGGAATGGCGCGTCCCTGTTCGTCGAACACGACGGCCGCGACGCCGAGGCCGGTGCCGGGGCCGATAATGCCGATGGGCGCGCCTTTTTGCGCCGCGCCTGCGCCGATCTGGTAGTAATCGTTTGCCGAGAGAAGCGGCACGCCGTGGGCGACGGCGGTGAAATCGTTGATGATGCGCAGGCTCCTGAAGTTCATGTCGTTGCGGATTTTGTTCTGCGACATGACCCATGTGTGGTTGGGCATCCGGATTTCGTCGCCGAGGATGGGCGCGGCGACGGCGAATACGGCATGATCCGCCGTACGCTTGTATTTGGCGAGATAGGCCTTTGCCGCCTCCGTCAGGCTGCCGTAGTCGGCGCAGGCGAGAACGTCGATATCCTCGACCGCCCCTTTGTCGTCGACGTGGGCGAAGCGCGCGTTGGTGCCGCCGATGTCCGCAATGAGTCCGTTCATGATATGGCGCTCATCCGAGCTCTCCGAAAAATCCGCCGAAAGCGGGCAGGCCGAGCTTGTTGTCGTTGAGCTTGTAAGGCAGGTTATGGCCGTCGAGCGGCTTCGTGCCGCCGGGCAGCGTATAGACTTCTTCCTTGTCGCCCATGTTGAAGACGGCGATGATCCTGTTGCGCGTGAAGGACAGGACAGGCTCGCGCGTCTCGAAAAAGCTGATGTCGCCCGAAACGAAAGCCGGTTGTCGCGCGCGCCATTTCAAGAAGTTGCGGAAGAAATTAAGCGGAGAACCCGCATCCTTGTCCTGTACGTCGACGGCGCTGTCCTGATAATTTTGCGGAATGGGCAGCCAGGGTTCGACATTGGTATCGGAAAAGCCGGCATTAGCCATGGTATGTTCCCATGGTATCGGCGTGCGGCAGCCGTCGCGGCCGACGTCTTCCGGCCAGGCGAACTTGCCGAAGGGATCCTGCATTTTTTCATACGGCACCTTGGCGTCGGGCAGGCCGAGCTCTTCACCCTGATAGACGAAGATCGTGCCCCACAGGCTGCAGAGCAGGGCCTGCAGCATTTTCACCTGCCGCGTGTCGATGCGGCCCTGTATCGCCCAGCGCGAGGCGACGCGCTTGGTGTCGTGGTTCGAAAAAGCCCAGGTCGGCCAGCTTTGCGTGCCCCTTTCATGGAACGCGCCGACCATGTCGTGGACGATGTGCGCGCCGTATCTTTCCGTCAACAATGAAAAGCTGTAGGCCGTATGCAGCAGGCCGGGCGCGGTATATTCTATGCAGCGCGAGATATTGTCGTCGTCGCCGATCTCGGCGACCATCATGCGGTCGTCGTATTCATCGGCCAGCACGCGCAGCCGCCGCACGAAGTCGAGGTTTTCGGGCTGCGATTTATCGTAGAGATGCCGTTGCATGTCGTAGGTGTTTTTGAAATCCCGGTCCGGCGTGCGTTCGTTTTCCGACCGCGAGGGGTTGTCGCGCTGGTATGCGTCCTGAATGCAGTGGTTGACAGCGTCGAGACGGAAACCGTCCACGCCTTTGTCGAGCCAGAATTTTGCGACGTCGAGCAGGGCGTCCTGCACCTCGGGATTGCGGACGTTGAGGTCCGGTTGCTCGCTGAGAAACTGGTGCAGGTAATACTGTCCGCGCCGGGAATCGAAACGCCACGCCGGGCCGCCGAAAACGGATTGCCAGTTGTTGGGGGGCGTGCCGTCCGGTTTCGCGTCGGCCCAGACGTACCAGTCTGCTTTGGGGTTGATTCTGTCCTTGCGGCTTTCGGCGAACCATTGGTGCTGGTCGGAGGTGTGGTTGAGCACAAGGTCGATGACCAGCTTGAGGCCGCGTTTATGCATGCCTTTCAGCAGGGCATCGAAATCCTCCATAGTGCCGAACATCGGGTCGATTGCGCGGTAATCGGCGACGTCATAGCCGAAGTCGGCCATCGGGGATTTGAAAAAGGGCGATATCCATACGCCGCCGACTCCGAGGCCGGCGATGTAGTCGAGTTTTTCCGTGATTCCGCGCAGGTCGCCGATGCCGTCGCCGTTGCTGTCTTTAAAGCTGCGGGGATAGATTTGGTACAATACGGCCCCGCGCCACCAATCCATGTTTTTCATGCTTATGTCGTGCTAAATCCGATATTACAGGCGTTGCAATTTTATTGTAATGCCCAAGGATTTTAAGTAGGTTTCACCCTGATTGTCCATGTTAAAATCGTCACTTCTGTAATCTGGAAATAAAGACATGAAAACCCTCAAGTTCAACGGGTTGGTTTTTGATTATTCGAGAACAGCCTTCGGCAAAAAACAACTGGCGGCCCTGACAAAACTGGCCCGTACGCGCGATTTTGCAGGACGGCGCCAGGCGATGCTCTCGGGCGCGAAAATCAACACGACCAGCGACTGGGCTGTGCTGCATACGGCGCTACGGGCAAAGAAGAGCGACAAGATTTATGCGGACGGCAAAGACGTCGTTGCCGATGTGCATAAGGTTCTGACGCAAATGGCGGCTTTCGCCGAAAAGGTGAGGACGGGGAAATATCGCGGTTATGCGGGCAAACCGATCACCGACATTGTCCATATCGGCATCGGCGGCAGCCTGCTGGGCCCGAAGATGGTCACGCGCGCGCTGGCGGCGCATCACAAGCCGCATCTCAAGGCGCATTTCGTTTCGGACGATGTGCAGGGGGTGTTGAAAGACCTGTCGCCCGCGACGACGCTGTTTGTGGTGGTATCAAAAACCTTCACCACGCCGGAAACACTGGGGCAGGCGGAAATCGCACGGAAATGGTTCAAGAAGCAAGGCGGCCGCCATGCGGAAAAGCACTTCGTCGGCGTGACGGCGAACCCGGCGACGGCGGTGAAGTGGGGCGTGCCGGAAGGCAACGTGTTCCAGTTCTGGGACTGGGTCGGCGGGCGTTACAGCACATGGTCCGCCGTCGGCATCACGCCGATGATTATGGCGGGGGCGAAGGCTTTCACCGCCTTCCTCGAAGGCGGGCGCGAGATCGACGACCATTTCAAGAAAGCGCCGCTGACGCAAAACATCCCCGTCATGATGGCGCTGATTGGCATGGCGCACCGCGACTTCTTCAAATATCTCGCCTATGCGTCGATCCCCTATCCGCCGCAGCTGGAATTTTTCCCCGCATGGCTGCAGCAGCTCGACATGGAGAGTAACGGCAAGTCGGTGGAGCTGAACGGCAAGCGCGTCAAAGGCGCGACGGGGCCGGTGGTGTTCGGCTGTCTCGGCTATGACGCGCAGCACAGCTTCTTCCAGTGGCTGCATCAGGGAACGGACATCGTGCCGGTGGAGTTCATCACGTCGGCGGACAGCGAGAACTGCGTCATTCAGGCGGATATCCTGTTCAAGGGACAACGCGACAAGGCGCATCCGCAGAACAACCTCGAAGGCGGGCGCCCCAGCACGCTGCTCATGGTGAAAGACGTGACGCCGGAAAGCCTCGGCATGCTGATGGCGCTCTACGAGCACAAGATTTTTACGCAGGGCGTTCTCTGGAACATCAACAGCTTCGACCAGTGCGGCGTCGAGATGGGCAAGATCATCAAGAAGAAACTGCTCGCCGGCCGCGGTTAAAAGGCTATTCCATCGTCGGGTAGTGCAGAGACATCGACTGGATGCCGACGCGGCCCGGGCCGGTGAAGCGGTTGGTGATGAAACTCATCCCGCCGAAGAGTCCGCTGCTGACTTTCTGCAGGTTGGTGTCCATGTGCACACTGGCGTCTTTGTAGAGCCAGCCGCCGGGTTCGACCTCGATCTGCTCGCCCGCCGCGAGGGTTTTTTCGAAAACGTTGCCGTAACCGTGCAGCCACAGGATGCCTTCGCCCTGCGTGCAGCGGAACTTGTCGATGAAGAAGCCCGTGCCGCCGAACATCATCGAGGCGACGCCCTTGACGCGGGTGAAGCTGTATTCGACGTGGCGCGAAGCGGCGAGGAACTGGTGCTCGCGCACGTCGATTTCCTCTCCCTGTTTGAGATGCAGCGGCACGATATGGCCCGCGCCGTCGCGGCTGAAGGCGATCATGCCCTGACCTTGCGCCTCCGTCACGAACACTTGCAGGCCCGCCATGATGCGCTTGAAGGCGCCCTTCATGGCCTTCATGCCGATGTTGACCGTCGGCTGCTTCCACAGCATGATGTTGTGTTCGAAGTAGACCGGTTCGTCGGGCTTGATTTCGAGCGTCAGCACGGGCACCAGCTCGCCGTCGAGATGATAGGTGATGTTGGCGAACGTCTCGTTTTGCGCCGACGTGGGCATCAAAGCCGGTCTGCCGGTTGCGGAGATTTGTTTTGCTGCGGCCTGTGTGGATGACATGTAACCCCCTTAAAAAATAAAAAAATACCGTGCCCATTGTAGCGGCGAGGGGTTAATAAGGCGTTAATCCCTCGCCGCCGTTTGGGGGTACTTCTTAAAGGGCGTTCAGCATAAATCCGGCAAGCCCGGGGGTGGAGGCTTCGGGCGTGGCATGAACTCTGGTGCCGAGGTTGCGGATTTGCAGGTTTTCGTCGGTTGCGGGCGTGCGCATGGCGGATTTCTGCATCAGTTGCCGTTGTCTTTTGTTATCGTAAAGCGCTTTGTCCGCGGCGCGGTAGGCGGTGTCATAGGACATGTCGCCGGTGACATATTTGATGCCCATGCTGGATTTGATGGAGATCATGTGCTGTTCCCAGACGAGTTGCAGGCTGTCCATGGCATATCTGATTTCATTGAGACAGTTGGCGGATTTTTCCGGATCGGTGTGGGACAGCAGGAGCGCGAACTCGTCGCCGCCCATGCGCGCCGCCGCGTCGACGGTGCGGATTTTGCGGCCGATCGCGTCGGCGATTTTCTTCAGGCAGGCGTCTCCCGCCTGATGGCCGTAAGTGTCGTTGATGTCTTTGAACTTGTCGAGATCGAAGAGAACGAGGACGCTGCCCGGCGTGTTGTGGCGGCGCGTGCGCTCCAGCTCCTGCGCGCAGAAATTCTCGAAGCCGCGGCGGTTGAGGAGTCCCGTGACGGGGTCGGTCGCGGCGAGGCGTTCCAGTTCGTAAATTTTTCTGTCCTTGGCGGCAAGACGGGTTTCGGCTTCCTTGACCTGCGCGTGGGCCTGCTGCAGCAAAATGAGCGCGTCTTTATGGCGGTGCCACTGGTCGTCCGCCGCCAGCGCCCAGATTTGCGTGTCAAGGCTGTGGCTGTCGATGATGATGTCGGAGGCTGAGGTTTCTTTTGTGAGTGTGGTCATGGTCGCTGTCTCCCTGTGCGGTTATGAACTGTCAGGGAAGACCATGCGAGAATCGTGCCAGATTAAGGGAAAAGACAATATATCTTTTATTTTCAGTTCTTTAAATCAATCCTGCTGTTTTTTTTGAAAGGCCGCTTATTGATCTCGGGTGCCAGAGATTGCGCCCGTTGGTAGAACTTTATGTCCCATTCGAGGCGCGGGGCGGCGAGGTTCAGGATGTCCTGCTTGCTGGCGTTCGCGGCATAGGTTGCGCCCGGATAGGCAGGCAGTTTTTGGGTGATGTTTTCCCGCGGCAGGTGCAGCGGCGGGAAACCGGTTTTTTGCACAAGGGCGCGAAAGTCGTCGTCGAAGGTTTTTTGAAAGCCGACGTAGTTGAGCGTCTCCAGATTCTTCACGGCCTGCGCCAGCATCTCCTGAAACGGCGCGTCCGTTCCCGCCGTGCCGTTTTGGCGGCCAGACATTTGGCGGATCATGAGATTGTTCACGGCATAAAGGGCGTCCGGATCGTCGCCCGCACAGAACTCTTCGAGTGTCAGGGACTTCAACTGACTGAACCACCTTTTCTGGCTCTTTTGCGTTTGTTTACGTTCGTCTATGTGATGAATGTAATGATAGAACGAGAGCAGCCGCTCGGCAGGATCGCGCAGGAACGTGAAAACAAAGGCGTCCGGACGCCGGAAGGCTTCAAGGGTATGCCAGTCGAAATGCCCCGTCACGTACATGGCGTTGCGGGCTCTCTGCAGGCCTTCTTCACTGACTTCCGCATAGTCTTGGTCAGCCCTGCACATATCGATCGGGAAGAACTTGTCCGATCTGCGCATGCCGGTGAAGCTGGCAAAATATTCGTTGATGGAAGATCCCGCCGTTTTCGGGATATGCACGAAGATTGTTTGTGCGGGCTGGCGCGCGACGTCCATTTTGCCGCAAAGAGCCTGCAGGCGGAAAAACGCCCTGTGCCACGCCCTGTAGGCGGTTCTTTTAAATTTTGCGGGGAATGTCAATCGCGGCGCCTTATTTATATGAAAATGGCGCGCCCTGCAGGAATCGAACCTGCAACCTGCCGCTTAGAAGGCGGCTGCTCTATCCAGTTGAGCTAAGGGCGCGGACAGCTTTAAAACGTTCCAGTACAGATAGCATATTTCTGAAAATATTCAACTTTTGAATTATTCAGGTTCTGTCAGCTGCCGAAGGTGAAGGAATAGACTTCCAGCCCCGGCTTGGCAGCCGTGATCTCCAGCAGTCCATTTTTCGCGGCTTGCTGGTCGATCAGTTCGTAAATCGTATGGCGTGTCACCATGATGGCACCGTTATGCACGTCTTTTCCGGAGGCGGGGACGCCGTTCAGTGTGACCCCTACTTGCAACGGGCTGCCGTCGGCGCTGCCCATGACGAGGTAGACCTCTTTGGCGGTGAAGTTGAGGCGCAGTCCCGCGCCCGCCGCCATGGCGGTGTCGCGCTGGGGCCCGACATGCCATTGTCCCTGCAGCGTCCAGCTATCCTGCGGAACGGACGATGCGAAGGTATAGTTTGCCGACAGGTCGTGCTGCAGATCGGGAGAACCGGTGTAGCCTTCGGCGCGGGCATAGCCGAGGTATGTTTCCGGCGTTTGATCGGAGCTGAAAGCCTGCTTGTCCGCCAGTTCCCTTTTTGCCGCGCCTGCAAGGCCGAGCAGATAGCGGATGTTGTTTTCCGTGATGTCGTCGTCGCCTTCGCCGAAGTGGGTGTAGACGACCTGCCCCTGGCGGCTGATCAGATAATGGGCGGGCCAGTATTCGTTGTTGAAGTTTCCCCACGTTTCAAGCTCGTTATCGAGGGCGACGGGATATTCGATATGCCGCGCGGCGACGGCGGCGCGCACGTTCGCCGGATCTTTCTCGAAGGCGAATTCCGGCGAGTGGATGCCGACGATCACCAGCCCCTTGTCGTGATATTTTTTGTACCAGTCGTTCAAATAAGGCAGCGTGCGCACGCAGTTGATGCAGGAATAAGTCCAGAAATCGACCAGCACGACTTTGCCTTTGAGCCCCGCCATGGTCAGCGGTTTTGAATTGATCCAGTCCTTGAGGCCGGCGAAAGCCGGCGCGGGGTAGGGAGATTTAAGCGCGTCTTCAAGATGCAGGGCGGGTGCGGGCGCGGGCGCAGCGGTGGTTGCCTTGTGCTGCGGCGGCGCGCTCTTCGTCAGCAGCGCATCCACCTGCGCCGGAAAAGCGAGATAGCCGACCGACAGGATGATGATCACGCCCAACGCCCGCCTGAGCGTCTCCGTATGGCGGGTGAAAAACGAAAACCGCGTCAGCAGGCTTCTGCCGACAAGCGCGATGGCGAGCATCGGCACTCCCGCGCCGACCGCAAAGGAAAAAATGACGGCGGCGGCATCGAGATTGGTTTTCTGACGGATGACTTCCACCAGCACGACCGCGAGGATGGGGCCGGCGCAAGGCGTCCAGACCAGCCCGATCAGCGCGCCGATGCCCATGCCGCTGAAAAAGCCGTCTTTCTGCGCCTGCCCCGCCTTATTGCCGAGATTGGCGGCACTGCGTGTCAGGCTGCTGAACATATCCGAAAGTTTGGCGGAGAGAAGCACCAGTCCGAATAGCAACAACAGCCACAGCGATACTGTTTTAATGGTATTCGGGTCGATGTGCAGCGCTTCGACCAGCGTCCGCGACGCAAGCGCGAACAGGCTGAAGGACAGAATAAACCCCGTGATGATGCCGAAAGGCCGTTTTTTGCCGCCGTCCGTCGAGGCCGCCAGCACCAGCGGCAGCACGGGCAGAATGCAGGGAGAGGCAATCAGGACGACGCCTTCGATAAAAGCCTTGAATATTTCTATAGGGTTCATGTTTTTTCTGCCGGAAGCCCTTGATGAATGGCAAAGCGGGGGACCGACTGAATATCGAACTGCAGGAACGAGAGCAGCATCTGGAATCCCAAAATAACCGGCAGGGCGCTCAGCATGACCGTGCCGGCGCTGGCGGTGACGTGCGCCGCTGCGTCGGCGCGCCATTCCGCAATGCCGAAAAATGTTCCGAAGAGCAGGAAGATGATGCCGAGCATCAGTTCCAGAGACGCGAGGTGAAAGTCGCGCAGGAAGTAGTTGTATCCGACGCGTTTGTAGAAGTTCCGCACATGACCGCGGATAAAGGGCCAGAGGATGCTCTTGATGTCGAGGCTGCTGATCTCGTTGGCGTAGACGGCCTGCATCGGAATGTCGATCACCACGGCGTGGAGAAGATTGAGCCGGAAGAGCATGTCGCTTTCAAAGAAATAGTCGCGGGCGATCTTGTGCAGCGGCAGGCGGCGGAGGACGTTCGTGTGAATGGCGGTATAGCCGTTGTTGGGATCGAAACTATTCCAGTAGCCGCTGGAGAGCTTGGTGACGAAACTTAAGAGACCGTTGCCGAACAGCCTGATGCGCGGCATGGAGCGCACGTCCTCGGGGCGGTAAAAGCGGTTGCCTTTGGTGTAGTCGCAAAGCCCCGCCGCGATCGGCGCGACGAAGGCGGGCAGGATTTCAGGCGGCATCTGGCCGTCGCCGTCGACCTTCACGACGATGTCGGCATCGGTTTTCAGCGCGGCCTCGTATCCCGTGACCATCGCGCCGCCGACGCCCTGGTTTTTGTCGTGACGCAGGATTTGCACCCGCGGGTCGGTGCAGGCCCTTTTTATAAACTCTCCGCTCTGTTCGGGACAGGCGTCGTCAACGCAAAAAATATAGGCGGCGTTCTCCGGAATCCGCTTGATGACGTCAAGCACATGGCCTTTGACTTTGTAACAGGGAATGACAACGGCAATGACCGGATTTTCCTTGCTCATCCCAGATTTCCCCGTGTATTGAAAGTCAGAGACTTTCTTCATTCTTATTGCCCGATCGTTTCCTGTAATCTAGACTGTGAAAACAGGGGAAGTCAATGGCAAGCGGCGGTACCGACAATACGGAAGAAGATCGCGAGTGGCTGGATTACAGGGCCAAATTCGCTGACGTTTATGACGAAGCCAACTATGCCAGCCCGCTGCAGGCGGCGGTTATGCGCGCCGGCCACCGCCTGACGGAACGCCCGTTCAACGAACAAACGCATTTCGAAAAAGTGCTGGAAGTCGGCGCGGGAACGGGGCAGCATTTCCCTTTTGTCCGTCACGGGTACGGCCAATACATCATGACGGATATGGATCCCGCCGCGCTCGCCGTGGCCAAAAAATCTTTGGCGGGAAAAGCCGATAGCCGGCTGAGCTTCGAGGTGCAGGACGCCGCAAAAGCCGGCTATGCGGATAACAGTTTCGACCGTGTCATCGCGGTGCATCTGCTGGAGCACATCTATCAGCCGCATCTGGTGCTCAAAGACTGGCGGCGCGTGGTGAAAAACGGCGGCACGCTGTCCATCCTTATTCCCACGGACCCGGGCATGGCCTGGCGGCTGGGGCGGCATTTGGGGCCGCGCAAGAACGCGCTGGCGCAGGGCATCGCTTACGACTATGTGATGGCGCGCGAGCATGTCAACTCCTGCGTCAATCTTCTCGCCTTCATTCGCCATTACTTCCCCAAGCGGACTGAAAGCTGGTGGCCGTTCCCTGTGCCGTCGGTCGATATGAATCTGTTCTTCGCCTGCCATGCGACGGTCGAGAAGTAAGCGCGGCTAGCGGCAGGCCAGCGCCTTGAAGCCGTCTTCATCCGCCAGCAGTTCCACATGTGCAAAAAGAGATTGCAACGTCTTCTCGTAGGGCAGATGTCGGTTGGCGGCGAGGTAGAGCGCGCCTTGCGGCTTGAGGGCGCGCGCGGCGGCGGCGATGATCGCCTGTCCGCGCTCCGGCAGGGTGCGTGTGCCGTCATGAAAAGGCGGGTTGAGCAGAATGGCATCGTATGAACCGCGCCGGTCGTCGGGCGTTGTCAGATCCGTCCACAAGGTTTTTACGTCCACCGCCGGATATTTTTTCCCGACATTGCAGGCGGCGATGCGGATGGCACGGGAGTCGATGTCGGCAAGGGTCATATGCGTGACCTTGTGTGCGAGCGCAAGCGCCTGTAAAGCGAGGTATCCCCAGCCGCAGCCGAAATCCGCCACATGGCCGTGCAAATCTGCGGGCAAATGGCGGGCAAGCAGGGCGGACCCCGCATCCACCTTGTCCCAGCCGTGCAATCCGGCGCAGGAGAGAACGCCGGTTTCCGCGATGTGTTGTTCTTTGCCCTGATCGAACCAGAGGTCCGCCTGTTGTCGGTCGTATCCGCCAGCAGACGCGAAGACGATGCGCGCCTTGTTTTTGCTTTCCGTTTGCGCGGTCAGGCCGAGTTCCTCGAATAACTGCGGCAGGCGTTTGCCGCCGGCATCGTTCGGCGCGGCGGCGACGATCATGCCGTTGCTTGTGGCGCAACGCAGCGCCAGCGCGAGAAGATATTGCGTTTCCGTTTTGTCTTTGGACGGCAGCGCCCATATCGTATCGAACTTTTCATCCGGCGGAGAATCGACAACCGCGTATCCGGCGTCGATCAGGAGGCGGGCTTTGTCGTAGCGGTGCTGGACAAGGGCGGGGGATTTCATGCCTTTGAGCACGGGCGTATTTTCGGCATTGAGGAACAAAAGACGGGAAACCGGCCCCGGCATTTCAAGCAGGTTTTTGCGGTAGGGGTAAAGAAGCGTCTCTGCCATAGAATTCATTTTGCCCACCCTTTGCCTGTATCCGCCTATCCCTTTGAAATCATATGAAGGGATTAACAATATTACTTACAATTTATCTCATATTTTCAACAGTTTTTGTTTAAAATTAATTATGTAAAGATAAAATGAAATATGGAGTAATTTAAACTAATTTGCCACGTAAATAACAAAAATGTGAGGGAAGGCAACTCGTCAAAAGCGCCGGGCTTTAACCAAATATAGAGGGGAACTCAAAATCTATATCCGGCGTAAATGGCGGTACCAACGAAAAAACAAAATGACGAGTGGGGCAAGATAATGCACAAACTTACAAAATTGACGGCGACGACGGCACTGGTGACCCTCCTTGCGGGATTTACCTCACATGCCGCTTATGCTTTGAGCGCCGGTGCGCTTCCTCAAGGCGCAACCGTTGTCGGCGGCAGCGCGACCTTCAGCAATCCGACATCCACCAGTTTGACGGTTGACCAGAGTACGGAACGCTCGGTCATCAACTGGCAGTCGTTCGATATCGGCAGCAAAGCTGCGGTGCAGTTCGTTCAACCGGATGCGAGCGCGCTCACGGTCAACCGCGTCGTCGGCTCTTCGGCCAACCCCGCGCAGATTCTCGGCACGCTGAAATCCAACGGTCGGGTCATGATCCTCGATCAGAACGGCGTCCTGTTCGGCAGCAACGCAGTCATAGACGTCGGCGGCATCATCGCTTCGACGGGCGATGTCGACAATGCGCAGGTTATGTCCGGTTCCAACAGCATCGATATTACCAATATCGGCGGCGGGTCCGTCATCAACCAGGGGAGCATCACCGCGGCGCAGGGCGGCCTTGTCGCGCTGGTCGCGCCTTATGCCGATAATAGCGGCATCATTACCGCCAACCTTGGCCGCGTCGAACTTGCCGCGGGCAGCGCCGTGACGGTGGATCTTTCCGGCGATAACCTTGTTTCCATGGCGGTGACGGGGCCGGTCGCCAATGCGCTGGCGGCAAACTCCGGCACAATCGCGGCGGATGGCGGACGCATCGCCATGACGGCGCGTGCCGCGGCGGGCGTCGTCAGCGACGTCGTGAACATGACGGGCGTTCTGCAGGCGGATACGGTCGGCATGCAAAACGGCGAGATCGTTTTGAGCGGCGGCAGCGCAGGCATCGTCAATGTGGCCGGTACGGTGAATGCGACGAACGGCGCGACAGGCGGGCGTGTCGACGTGACGGGCAACCAGATCGCCTTGAATAACGCACAGGTCAATGTTTCCGGCACGGGCGCGGGCGGACAAATTTATATCGGCGCCGGTCTGAGCGGTGCGCAGGACGGCACGGATGCGCCGGCGGCGTCAACGGACATTTCTTCCGGCAGCGTCATCAACGCGGACGCGACGGATAACGGCAACGGCGGCACGGCTGTCGTCTGGGGCAGCCAGCACGACGGGTTCTACGGAACGGTGACGGCGCGCGGCGGTGCCAACGGCGGCAACGGCGGCATGGTCGAGGTTTCGACCGGCTCGGGCGTCGATTTCTCCGGCGTGGTCAATACGACCGCGGTGCGGGGCAACGTCGGCGAACTTTTGATCGATCCGGCGTCGGTCGCCATCGGCAACGGCACGCAGACGGTGAGCGGCAGCACTTATCTTAATGCGCAGAGCATTGCCGACAGTCTGGTCTTCACGTCGATCGATATTCAGGGAACCAGCAATATCGACGTGATCAACAGCATCGACCTTTCCACCAGCACTTACGGGACGCCGGTCTATCCGCTGACGCTGACGACGCCGACGTTCAATCTCAATTACAACATGAACATGGGCACGTCGAGCCAGCTCGCGCTGAATGTGACCACAATGAACCTGAACGGCCACATCACGTCCGGCGGCACTGATATCCCGCTGTCGCAGGTCAGCAGCACGGCGACGCAGGTCAACGTCATGAGCAACCTTGCCAGCATCCAGCAGGGCATGGATATCTCTTCCACGACGTTGCCCGTCACCGTCAATGTCGCCACCGGCCAGTACAATGAGAACCTGGCCGTCAACAAGGCCGGTCTGACTCTCTCCGGCATCGTCAATGCGACGGGTGCAGGCGCGGATGCGACGGCGCCCGAGCTGTTCGGCACGGCCGCGGGCGGAAACATCATTACCGTTACGGCCAACAACGTGACGATCGACGGCTTCCACCTCAACGCGCAGGTCAGCGGCGGCTCGGTTGCGAACAGCGCTTACGGCGTCTATGCCAGCGGCGTGGATAGCCTGACGGTCGACCATAATACCTTTGACGGCTTCTCCGTTCCGGGGATCTCCACGCCGACATCGACCAACGTCACGCTGACATCGAATACCAATATCAATGTGCCGAGCACGGGCACGGGTACCGGCACCGGCACCGGCAGTGGCGGCGGCAACGGCGGTACGGACGAGTCAGATAATGGTGATGATCATGGCGGCGATCATGGCAACCACAAAGATCATGGCCATCATTACGGCCGGGACGGCGAGCATGGCGTGGAAAATGCGGAAACGCATGCGGCGCCGGAAGCGCAGGGAGCTCTTGATCACGCAGAGCAGGCGGGCGATCATACCCGGTCGTCAGATAAGCCCGACATCTCCGCAGTCCATGAAGGCATGGAGGCCGCGCACGCCGGCGCGGAGCGTGGCGAGACGGCACTTGATGTCGATCATCACGATGCCGTGAGAGATGCGGTCGATATCCGCACGACGGTCACGGACGCACACGATGACGGGCACGACGAAGATCATCACAAGAAGAAAGACGATAAAAAAGAGGCGCGCCACCACGACCATCGGTAAACCGGTCCCGGCAAGCGGATAGCCGGATAATCAGCCGATCAGGTTTCTCATTGATTTGAGTTCATCCAGCATGGACTGGAGTTCTTCGCGCTTCTTGCTCTTCTGCGGAACGCTGACGGGCTCTTCCGCCTGAACCTGAACATCGGATTTGGCGACGCGGGGGGTGAGGTTGCCGCGCGTGCTGTGCAGGAGCTTTTGCACGCCCTTGATGGTGTAGCCTTCCTGATAGAGCAGGTGGTAAATGTTTTTCAGCAACTCGATGTCTTCGGGACGGTAGTAACGGCGTCCCCCGCCGCGTTTCAGCGGCTTGATCTGGTTGAATTTGCTTTCCCAGAAGCGCAGGACGTGTTGCTGGACTTTCAGTTCATTCGCCACCTCGCTGATCGTGCGGAAGGCGGAGGGCGCTTTTTCCGGCGCCGTCTTCTTGGCGGTTTTCTTCACCGGGCGGCGGTTGGGGATATTCTGGACGGTCTGTTTTTCGGTCTGGGGCGAAGTTTTCGGTTCGGAGGTGCTGCTTGCAACTGATGACGTTGTTGAGGACATGGGGGAGATGTTCCTTATTTCTTATTTATTATATATAGAGGTCGAATATTTATTTTTCAGCGTTAATGCGTTCCTTAAGAACGTTGCTGGCGCGGAAGGTCAGTACGCGGCGTGGAAGAATAGGCACTTCCTCTCCGGTTTTGGGATTGCGGCCGATACGCTGGCGCTTGCTGCGCACTTGAAACGTGCCGAAGGAGGAAATTTTGACCATTTCCCCTTTCTGCAGAGCTTTGCAGATCTCGGAGAGAACTGTTTCCACCAGATCGGCGGATTCGTTTCTGGAAAGACCGACTTGTTCGTAGACAGCTTGGCTCAAGTCAGCGCGTGTGATCGTCTGGTTGTTCATGTTGCACCTCAATAAAAGATCAACGTGCAGATACAGTATCGTTTCACAATAAGGCAGTCAATACAAAGCGTTGAGAAATAAAGTTACAGTATTGACGGGCCTGAAACCCGCGTATAACAAGGGGTTAGAGCGTCACCAGCGCACCAGCGCCGCACCCCATGTAAAGCCTCCACCCATCGCTTCCATGAGAATCAGATCGCCGGACTGGATTCGTCCGTCTTCAACCGCCGTGCAAAGCGCGAGGGGAATCGAAGCGGCCGATGTATTGCCATGTTGTTCAACTGTTAATACAACGCGTTCCGGCGGCAGACCGAGCTTTTGCGCCGTCGCATCAATGATTCTTTTATTGGCCTGATGTGGCACAAGCCACTGAATATCTTTTCCTTCCAAGCCATTAGACTTAAGAGCTTCAACCACTACTTCACCCATGCGCGTCACGGCATGGCGGAAAACCTCGCGGCCGTTCATGCGCACATGGCCGGTTGTTTGCGTTGTGGCAGGGCCGCCGTCGACGTAAAGTTGCCCGCGGTGTGCACCCTCGGAGTGAAGGTGCGTCGAAATAATGCCGCGATCTTCTTTTGTTCCTTTTGCTTCGTCGTCCGCTTCCAGAATGACGGCGCCCGCGCCATCGCCGAACAGAACGCAAGTCGTACGGTCCGTCCAGTCGAGCAGGCTGCTGAAACGTTCCGCGCCGATCACCAATGCACGGTTGATCTGGCCGGATTTCACGAAATTATCAGCGGTCGCCAAAGCATATATAAAGCCGGAGCAGACGGCCTGAATGTCGAAGGCGAATCCCCTGTCGCCCATGCCGAGGTTGTCCTGCACGGTGACAGCCGTTGCGGGGAAGGTCTGGTCGGGCGTGGTCGTCGCAAGGAAGATGGCGTCTATATCTTTGCTTTCCAGTCCGGCTTTTGCGAGGACGCGGCGTGCGGCGCGCGTCGCCATGTCGGATGTCGTTTCCTTTTTGGCGGCAATATGGCGCGCCTTGATGCCGGTGCGCTGTTCGATCCATTCATTCGAGGTGTCGATGATCTTGGCGAGATCGTCGTTGGTCATGACGCCTTCCGGCAGGTAAGAGCCGCAGCCGATGATCCGCGTGCGTCTCATGCAAGCACCTCTTCTTTAGTCGGGGAAGAATCATGTTGATGTGAGCCAATTCCCATACTTTCAAGTTCTTGCGCGACTTTCTTGTTAAACTGCATGAGAGCCATGTCAGCCGCTACGCCGATCGCGTTGGCAAAGCCGATCGCGTTCGTGCCGCCGTGGCTTTTGATACACAGGCCTTTAAGCCCCATAAAGCTGGCGCCGTTATAATGGTTCGGGTCGAGCCGTTTCTTCAGCGTCATAAAACAGGGCAGGGCGACGGCGATGCCCGGCAGGCAGAGGATGGCCCCGATCTTTCCGAGCCATGAGGCGATGAGCGTTTGCCTGACAAGGCTGCCGAGCAGTTTGGCCGTGCCTTCGATGGCCTTGAGGACGATGTTTCCCGTGAAACCATCCGTGACGACGACGTCTACCGTGCCGCTGCTGATGTCGTTGCCTTCGACGAAGCCGATATATTTGCCGGGCAGGTGCGATGCGGCTTCCAGCAGTTCCGCCGCGCCCTTGACCGTTTCGTCGCCTTTCATCTGTTCGGAGCCGACATTGAGCAGGCCGATGCGCGGCTCGGCCGTTTTCATGATCTCGCGTGAGAAAACGCCGCCAAGGGTCGCGAATTCAAGCAGATTTTGCGGCGAACATTCCACATTCGCGCCCAGGTCGAGCATGACGACGCCGCGTCCTGCGACCTTTGTCGGCATATAGGTTGCGATGGCGGGACGCGTGATGCCGGGCAGGGCTTTGAGAACGAACTTCGCCATGGCCATCAACGCGCCGGTGTTGCCGGCGGAGACGACGCAATCGGCCTCGCCGTTGCCCACGGCGTCGATGGCAAGGCGCATGCTGGAGTTGCGCCCCTGACGGAGCGCGACCGAGGGTTTGTCCTCGCTGGTGACGCGGTCCGGCGTATGGCGCAGTTCCATCACGGCTTCGAGACCGGGATGCTTCCTGATCAGCGGGCCGATCTTCTTTTCGTCGCCGAAGATAATGAATTTCGCCTGTGGATATTTTTTGCGTGCAAGCCACGCTCCCTCAACAACGATATTGGGCGCATGATCGCCGCCCATGCCGTCTAGGGATATGACCAGTCCGTTTTCCAAAGGGGACGCCTTTGTTATTATAGTGGGTTATCGCAGCAGGAAAGCCGCGGCTGGAAGGCTTTAGTCAACGTCGATGACTTGCTGGCCTTTATACATGCCGGTCTTCAGGCAGACATGGTGCGGGCGCACCATTTCACCCGTGTGCTTGTCTTCCACGACAGCGGGAGACTTCAGCGCATGATGGGAGCGGCGCATGTCGCGTCTCGACTTTGATGTTTTTCTTTTTGGAACAGCCATGGTTTGTGTACTCTCTCAAAATTAAGCAGCTTCATTACATAAGGAAAAATCGCTGATCAGGCAAGAAAAATCACCTGCTCCGGCGTCGCAAATGCGTTTTTTTAAAGAGTTTTTTAATTATTATGAAAAATAGATTACGATTCAAGTTAACCAAGGTTAATTTTGTGGTATAATGAAAATTGAAGGTCAAGGTTCAATTAAGGTTTAACGTCAATCAAAGGGGAATGAAGAGCATGCGGGTTCTACTGGTAGAAGACGATCAGTCCACAGCCAAAAGCATTGAACTGATGCTGAAATCCGACGGCTACGTCGTCGATATGACCGACATGGGCGAGGACGGACTCGAAATCGGCAAGCTCTACGAATACGATATCATCATTCTTGATTTGATGCTGCCCGATCTCGACGGCTACGAAGTTCTGAAGCGTCTGCGTGCCGCCAAGGTCGAAACCCCCATCTTGATTCTCTCCGGCCTGTCGGAACTGGACAGCAAGCTCAAAGGCCTCGGCTTCGGCGCTGACGACTATCTCACCAAACCGTTCGACAAACGCGAGCTCATGGCGCGCATTCAGGCGATCGTCCGCCGTTCCAAAGGCCACGCGCAGAGCGTCATCAAGACAGGCCCGATCATGGTCAATCTCGATGCCCGCACCGTCGAAGTCGACAACAAGCAATTGCACCTGACCAGCAAGGAATACGGCATCATCGAGTTGCTCTCCTTGCGCAAAGGTTCGACCCTGACCAAGGAAATGTTCCTCAACCACCTGTATGGCGGCATGGACGAGCCGGAGGTCAAAATCATCGACGTGTTTATTTGCAAGCTGCGCAAGAAGATCGACAAGCTGTCTCCCGACGGCGGCGCCTGTATCGAAACCGTCTGGGGCCGCGGCTATGTGCTGCGCGACCCGAACGGCGTGCCGCAGCAACCCCCCAGGGAATCCGTTTCAGGATAAAGATCTAAGACCGGTCAGGACTGCCCGTGACTTCTTTCAGTGATGAGACAACGCTTTCGCCGTTGACGTTGAGGGTCGTGTATGGGTGGCGCCTATAATATATCAAAATTATATGGCGTGGCTCTCGCGCGGAGCACTCTCCTGCTGACATGGCATCCATTGTCAGACGATGGAACGGCATGATAGTATTCGGGCAAAATCACAATGGAGAATAAGGATATGCGCGCAAAATCGCCTTTGATGGTTCTGAGTTTTGTCTTGGTCTGTCTCGCGTCAATCCCCGCCCGCGCGAAAGCCGTTTACCTTGATTGCAATGGTACAGCGGTTCACGAGGCGCTAAAAATCGATTATAGCGTCCGTACCGTGGTGACAACCGACTTCTATGACGGAAAAGACATCACCGACAGGTATGGAAAAAACGGCGCGCCCGGCACAAATTTCAGCGGGGCAAGTCATCTGGGGCATGTCGTCCAATATAGGGAACTATCGCTACGCGCTCAGCCCCATGACAGGTCAACTGTCATGGTCGTTAAGTGATCGGTTCAAACTCAGGGGCGCTGGCACGATGATGTGCACGGTCGGCAAAAAGCCCACGGTAAAATTCTAGAGGATAAACAGATGTCCTTATGCTCCCGGAAATCCACTGGCGCCCTTTGCAGGGATACCTCGTATTTGGAGGATGAAAAGTTGGCGGGGGGGGGCATCCTTTTACGCCATGATCGCTATTCCGGCCATCACGCCGCCGGCAGCGTGTACGGCAGCATCCGCCACGCCACGGGCTCATCTGCCTTTAAGTGCTCTATGCTCTGCTGCTCGAAAGCCACAATGCCCATCTCAAAAGACTTGAATGTAAAACCCCGAATTTTTAAGGCTTCATATGACTGCTTTCAATCCAGAAACAACGCTTGTGCCGTTGACGTTGCTGATCGCGCTCGGCTGGATTGCCGGCCGCTGGCGGAGCATTGACGTAAGACCCATATCCACGTTGCTGATTTATGCCGTCGCGCCAGTGGTGGCGTTCGGCTCGACGGCGCAACTCGTCTTCCATGGCAGAATCATCCTGTTGCCGGTCATCGTCTATACGCTGGCCTGTTTTTGCGGCCTCACGTCCTTTGCGCTGGGGCGGGGGCTGCTGAAACAGAAGGACATGCGCTTTCTTTTGCCGGAAGCGACGGGATGCGGTAACAACGGCTATTTCGGGCTGCCGCTGGCCATGGCGCTGTTTGCGCCTGCGCAGGTGGGCGTTTATTTTTTGATCATGATGGGCACCTCTCTTTTCGAGGCCACGTTCGGCTATTATTTCGTCGGGCGCGGGAACCTCTCCGTCATGGATTCACTCAAGCGCACCGCAGGTATGCCGATTATCTATGCCATCACCGCAGGGCTTTTCCTTTCCGCGCATCATATCCCTCTCGATCCGGGCCTGTTAAAGCTTTGTGACGTGGCGAAGGGTTGTTATGTGACGCTCGGCATGATGATCATCGGCCTGGCGCTGGCCAAACATAAAAAGCTCTCCTGGGATTTCGATTTCATTGCGCTGGTGATGTTCGGCAAATATGTCCTCTGGGCGGTCGCGGTCGCGGGCTTCGTTTGGCTTGATATGCATGTGCTGAAGATATACGGCGCTTCCGTTTACGCCATGATCGCCATTCTCGTCGTCACGCCGTCGGCGGCGAATACGGCGGCTTTTGCCGCGCAACACGAGTTCAAGCCGCAGCAGGCGGCGACCGTCGTTTTCCTGACGACACTCCTGTCTTTCGCAACATTGCCTTTTACGCTGCCGCTGCTGTTTACTTTTGTGCCGCACTGACGGACGGGGCGGCCGCCGCGGGTTTTTTCTCCGCCATAAAGGTGGAATCGTCGCGCACGTAAACGCCGCGCACGTTGGCGAGCGGTTTGAAGGACTCCGATATGCCGATGACGGTTTCCGCGCCGCCGAGAAACAGAACGCCGTCCTCTTTGGTGGCGCCATTGAGCGCGGACAGCACTTTGCCCTTGGTGGGCACGTCGAAATAAATCAGGACGTTGCGGCAGAGAACGATGTCGAAATGGCCGAGGTGCCCCAGATCGGTCAGCAGGTTGGCTTCTTTGAAGGTGATCAGGTCCTTCAGTTCTGGTTTGATCGCCCAGTTGTCGCCCTGTTTGGCGAAATATTTGACCAGCATCTGGATCGGCAGGCCGCGCTGGACTTCGAACTGCGAGTAGACGCCGGCCTTGGCCTGCGCGAGGATGTCCAAAGACAGATCTGTCGCGACGATCTCGAACCGCCAGCCGGCGAGCTGCGGATGTTCTTTCAAGGTCATGGCGACGGAATAAGGCTCCTGCCCGCTGGAGCAGGCGGCGGACCAGATGCGCAGGCTTCTTTGCGTACCGCGGGATTTCAGAAAGACCGGCAGGATGTCCTCTTTCAGGCGCTGGAACGGCGTATTGTCACGGAAGAACGACGTTTCGTTGGTCGTCATGGCCTCGACGACCGCGCGGGTCAGCGCCATGTCCCTGCCAGACCGCATTGTCTGCGCCAGCCCTTCGAGGCCGTTCTGAATGCCCTGCTTCTGCGCCAGCGGCAGCAGGCGTGATTCAAGCAGGTACATTTTTTCAGGCGTGATGATCAGGCCGGATTCCTTTTTCAGCAGTGCTTCAAAAAATTTGTAGTCCTGGTCCCTCATAAAGCGCCCCCGGCTATGGAGGAGGCGCCGCGGTCGGCATATTCGCGTACGGCATGTGCCATTTTGCCAAGAGACAACACCTGCGTGCAGATGCCCGCCATGGCCACCGCCCCCGGCATGCCCCAGACAACGCTGGTTGCTTCATCCTGCGCCAGCACGGTTCCACCCGCTTCCGCGAGTTGCTGGCAGGCTTTCATGCCGTCCGCGCCCATGCCGGTGAAGATGACCGCGAGGATTCTCTTGCCATACACGTTGATGAGGCTGCGCAGCATGGGGTCGACGGCGGGGCGGCAGAAATTCTCCTGCGCGTCCTGATTGAGCGAGATGATTTTCTGTCCGCCCTGTTGCCGGACGGTCATGTGAAAGTTGCCCGGCGCAAGATAGATGCGGCCGCCGGTGACGGGTTCGCCATCCTGCGCTTCGC
>JAJZFS010000111.1:0-7487 GCA_021805245.1 Pseudomonadota bacterium
TCGCCGTCGGGCCGGGCCGCTGGAACAACTGGAAGGCGGGGCTGCTCGACGAGCTGTATCACAAGACGCTCGACGCGCTCTCCAACATCAAGCCGCCGCGCGCGCGGAAAAACGCGCCGCAGGACGGCAAAACCGTCATCACAATCACCCCGCACCCGCAGCGCGACTATACCGAGGTCAGGGTCACCGCGCCGGACAAAAAAGGCCTCTTCGCCCTGCTCGCGGGGGCGATGGCGGCGGCGGGCGCGTCGATCGCGTCGGCGCGCATCTACACCTTCCCGCGCGGCATGGTGGAGGACGTCTTCCACATCCAGACGCTCGAGGGCCGCGTGGTCGAAAACACCGACTTCCTCGAAAAAACCATCAAGGCCGCGCTGGCGGGCAAGCTCGACCTCTCCGCCGAGTTGCGCGAACGGCGCAAAACAGCACCGAAAAAATCCGCCTTGTTCAAAACGCCGCCGCAGGTGGTCATCGACAACGACGCCAGCGACAGCGACACGGTGATCGAGGTCGGCGGGCGCGACCGGGCGGGCTTCCTTTACGCCATCACCTCGGCGCTGCTCGATCAGGATCTGCAGATCTCGGCGGCCAAGATCGCCACCTTCGGCAGCCGCGCCGTGGACGTGCTTTACGTGCGCGACGGATTCGGCCTCAAAATCCTCCACAAAGCCAAGCTGGAATCCATTAAAAACGGACTGAAAGACGCGCTTGAAAGCACGGGCTAGGCGGTGCTATTCTCCCGCTATGTTAAAAGCATATAAAAACAAGAGCGACAACTGGTCGCCGCAAAGCTGGCGGGAAAAGGAAGCCCTGCAACTGCCCTATTACGCCGATCTCGACGCGCTCGCCGCCGTGACGAAGGCGCTGGAGGCTTCCGCGCCGCTCGTCATGCCTTCCGACACGCGCCGTCTGAAAGATCTCATCGCCGCCGCCGCCAGGGGTGAAGCGTTTTTGCTGCAGGCGGGCGATTGCGCCGAGAGCTTCGCCGAGTTTCATCCCGAAAACGTCCGCGCCACCTTCGATACCCTCGCGCAAATGGCGGACATCATCGCACAGGAAACCGGCAAACCCGTCGTCCTCAACGGCCGCATCGCGGGGCAATTCGCCAAGCCGCGCAGCGACAGCAACGAGACGCAAGGCGGCATCACCCTGCCGAGTTACAAGGGCGACATCATCAACGGGCTGGACTTCACGCCCGAAACCCGCAAGCCCGAAGCCGACCGCATGCTGCAGGCCTACCGCCAGTGCGCGGTCACGCTCAACCTGCTGCGCGGGTTCGCCGCCGAAACGGACAGGGAATTTTTTACCGCGCACGAGGCGCTGCTGCTGCCTTATGAAGAGCCGCTGACGCGCACGGATCCCGCCACCGGCACGTGGCACGCCTCTTCCGCCCATTTCCTCTGGGTCGGCAACCGCACCTGCCAGCCGGAGGGCGCGCATGCGGCGTTCCTGCGCGGCGTCGCCAATCCCGTCGGCATCAAATGCGGGCCGGACATGACGCCGAAAGCGCTGCTCCGCCTGCTTGATATTCTCAACCCCGCCAACGACGCGGGACGCATCACGCTGATCACGCGGTTTGGCCGCGAAAAAATCGCCGCCGTGCTGCCTCAGCTCGTCGAGGCCGTGCAACAGCAAGGCCGCGCCGTCACCTGGGTGTGCGACCCGATGCACGGCAACATGCGCCGCGCCCCAACAGGCCACAAGACCCGCGCCACCGCCGATATGATCGCCGAAACGCGCTCCTTTCTCGGCATTCTCGCCGCCGCAGGCGCGACGGCGGGCGGCTTGCATCTCGAACTCACCGGCCGCGCCGTAACCGAATGCACGGATGACAACATCAGCGAAGACGCCCTGCCGCAACGCTACTTCACGCACTGCGACCCGCGCCTCAACGCCGCGCAGGGGATCGCATTCGCGCGGCATATCGCCGCGTACATGAAAGGTGTTTGATATGACCGACTTCACCATCACCTTGGCGCAATTAAACCCCACCGTCGGCGACATTTCCGGCAATCTCGAAAAAATTCGCGTCGTTTACGCGCAGCACAAGAACAAATCCGACCTTGTCGCCTGCACCGAGATGATCGTTACCGGCTATCCGGCGGACGACCTCATCCTCAAGCCGTTTTTCATCGACCGCGTGATGGAAGGCGTGGAAAAACTGGCGCGCGACATCACCGGCGACGCGGGATTGCTGATCAGCGCGCCGTGGCGGCATGACGATAAGAAAGTTTACAGCGCCCTGCTGCTGCTGCACGGCGGAAAAATCATCGCCAAACGCTTCAAGCACCACCTGCCGAACTACGGCGTGTTCGACGAAGTGCGCGTCTTCGCCGCGGGCGAATTGCCCCTGCCCGTCGGATTCAAGGGCGCGAAGCTCGGCCTGATGACCTGCGAGGACATGTGGTTCCCCGACGTCGCGGCACATTTGAAAAAGCACGGCGCGCAGATCTTTGTCATCCCCAACGGCAGCCCTTACGAAGTCGACAAAACCCATCTGCGGCAAAAAATCGCCCGCGACCGCATCAAGGAAACCGGCCTGCCCCTCGTCTACATCAATCAGGTCGGCGGGCAGGACGAGCTGGTGTTCGACGGCGCGTCGTTCGTGCTCGACGCCAAGGGCGGACTTGTCACGCAACTGCCGGGCCATATCGAACATGTTTCGGCGACGGTGTGGGATGCGGACACGTGGGCCTGCACGGAGTTTGAAAAACCGCACGCGCTCGTCGGCGGGTCGGAATCCATTTATCAGACCCTGATGCTCGGCCTGCGCGACTACGTGAACAAAAACGGCTTTCCCGGCGTGCTGCTCGGCATGTCGGGCGGCATCGACTCCGCGCTGTCCGCCGCCATCGCCGCCGACGCGCTGGGGCCGGACCGCGTGCGCTGCTTCATGATGCCCTCGCCCTACACCTCGCAGGACAGCCTCGACGATGCGGCGGAATGCAGCAAACTGCTCGGCATCCGGCACGACACCGTGGGCATCAAGCCCGCGATGGAGGCCTTCGAGACCATGCTCAAGGCCGCCAATCAGGACGACAAGGGCATCACCGCCGAAAACGTGCAGGCGCGCTCGCGCGGCGTGTTTTTGATGGCGATGTCGAACGCCACCGGCTTCATGGTGCTGTCCACCGGCAACAAATCGGAAATGTCGGTCGGCTACGCCACGCTCTACGGCGACATGTGCGGCGGCTACAATGTGCTGAAAGACGTCTACAAGATGACGGTGTTCGAGCTGGCCCGCTGGCGCAATCAGGAGCACCCGCAAGACGCGCTCGGCCCCGCGGGCCGCGTCATCCCCGAGCGCATCATCACCAAGCCGCCCTCGGCGGAGCTGCGCCCCGGCCAGAAGGACGAAGACAGCCTGCCGCCCTACAAAGACCTCGACGATATTCTGCACTGCATCGTGGAAAACGAGATGAACGTCGCCGAGATTACCGCGCGCGGGCACAGCCCCGAGACCGTCAACCGCGTCTGGAAGCTGCTCGACCGCGCGGAATACAAACGCCGTCAGGCCTGCCCCGGCGTGAAAATCAGCAGCAAAGCCTTCGGCCGCGACCGCCGCTACCCGATCGTCAACAAGTTCACCGATATTGTGACGAAGTGACCGGCGAGCCCTCCAAAGATTAAGCGCATTTTCTGGAACCGAGACATACCCTGAACTGTTGATTGGCATGCGGACATCCCCCGCTGAAGAATCTCGTCATAACTTCATATGTCTGGAAAATAAACACATGCCGCGTCAAATGCTGAGCAAGCTGTCAAAACTAAAAGCTATCCGGAAGTATGCAGGGAAGCCCTTTTTGGCTGGCAATGAATGGCTATGGAACCATTTGCCTTCTTCCATCAGGACGACCCCGTTAATGCGCTCTTATGGCGCTTTTCTGCATATGCTCGTCCAGCTCCGGTCGGAACGGAGCCAGTATTTCGGCACTTTTTTCTTCAGAAACCGTCCGGAGCTGGAGTTGCTCCGCACGCTGGCCGGCAGCAGGGCAAAAGCCGCCGCGCTGAGGATCGCCGTGCTGGCGTGCAGCAACGGCGCCGAGGTCTACTCGATCCTATGGACCCTGCGGAGGGCATATCCGGATTTGGAAATCGCGGTGGACGCGATCGACATCTCGAAAGAGATCGTGGAGATCGCCAAAGAAGGATGCTATTCGCTCGAAACACCTGAACTGGTGGATGCGCCGATTTTCAAATACCTGACCGACGAGGAAATGCTGACCATGTTTGACCGTGAAGGAGACCGGGTAAGGATTAAAGCCTGGCTTCAGGAAGGCATTGACTGGCATGTCGCCGACGCCAGAGATCCCGAACTGGCCAATGCCATGGGACGATACGATGTGGTGGTGGCAAACAAATTCCTTTTCCACATGCCGCCCGCTGATGCGGAAAAATGCCTGCGCAACATAGCGCGTCTGGTCGGTCCCGGCGGGCATCTTTTTGTTTCCGGCGTGGACCTCGGCGTCCGGACCAAAGTTGCGCTGGATTCAGGCTGGAGCCCCGTTCAAGATTTGCTCGAAGAAACGCACAACGGCGACGCCCTGGTCAGGCATGACTGGCCCTGGAGATACTGGGGGCTAGAACCTTTCACCAGGCAAAAATCCGACTGGAACATCCGTTACGCTTCGGTCTTTCAGTTAGGCGCAGCCCCTGTCCGTTCGTGAAATGCGGTGAATGCTCCCCGATCATCGGCAAGTTGACGGCTATCGTGACGAAGTGACAAGCGTCACTTCGCCGCGTTCAGCGAGCAGGCCTTCATGCCGCTAACCCTGACGCTTCTCAGTATCCGCAGCTCCTTGTCGGAAAAGCGGGGCCCGGCATTCATGAAAGCCAGACTCATGATGCGGGACTCGTCGGCGCACAGATAGATCGAGGCGTGCAGGGTGATCTTGTTCGAGACGATGTCGGTCGTGAAACGGTCCCATTTAAAGCCGGAAATGGGAACGGTCTTGCGCGAGCCGAAGGCGTCCGTGTGCACCTTGTCCGTGTTGAGGCCCCCCAGAATGCTCTCCACGATATCCTTGAAGTTTTTGCCTGTCAGGGCAACGGGTTTACGTTCCTCATAGCCGATCGCAATAGTCTGCAGCGTTTCTTTCGTCATCAGCGCCGGTCTCAAATCTATGGTATTGTGCTGCGCGTCGATCTTGGTCCCCCAGTCGTCGGGCAGGTTAAAGGTGACGAAAGCGTCGCCCGTCTGGGGCCATCTCATTTCTTTTGCCATGGCGGGCGCGGAAAGCCCCGTGGTCATGAGGAGTGCCGCGAGCAGTGCTAGCGAGAAGTATTTTTTCATTGCTGAATCTCCCAAAAAATGTGCAAGGGCCCTGTGGCGGGGCCTCGGCGGATTGTAGCCTTTCGGGCGCTGCGGGTAAATATAATACTATGAGGGCGCCCTGCCGGAGGGCCTGTTGCCGTGCGCGGGCTTTTGCGCGCCGGTGCGGGCGTTCATCAGTCTGGCGATGGTTTCGGCGTTGTCCTGATAGGCGGCGATTTCCCTGGGCGTCAGGTCGCGCACCAGTTCCGCCTTTACAATCCTTCCCGCGTCCTGCAGGACGGCATGGGCGGGCGCGGGATACAAAACCCGCCCTTCGCGGTTGATCAGCATGAGCGATCCGATGTGCCTGTCGTTCGCCAGCGTCTCGACGGTTTCGAACAAGGCCGCCGGCGCGTTGGCCTGCTCTTCGGAATTCACCCAGCGCGGCAACGCCGCCGCTCCGGATTTCGCCGCCGCGTAATCTTTCTCGAACCGCAAATGCACGCTCTGGCGGGCGATCCTGTCGGGCACGGCCATGACGACGGCGTCGATGTCATAGCCCGCCTTTTCAAAGGGCGCGAGCACGATGCCCGTCATCTCCGCGCCCATGGCGGCGTCGTCTAGAATAACGTCCGCTTTGCGCCGCGCCGCCTCTTCGCACAGCCAGCCGATCAATCCCTCCACGGCCTTGTCGATGCGCGCGGCGGCGTTGACCGGATCGTTTTTGACATGTTCCCTGTAACGCGGATGATAAACGCGCAAGTCGTCGAAATTGATCACCAGATGGTGCGCAAAGGCGGGATCGTGCAAGGCGTTGCGGACGGTGCTGCTTTTGCCCGCGCCCGGCAGTCCCGTCACATAGAGCAAAGAGGGTTTTTCTTTCTCCTGCCGCCCTTCCAGAAAACCCTGCGCCATGGCCTGATAGGCCGCCGCATACTCGGCGTCCGTCATCAGATCCGGCTGCGCGGAGGCGGAGAAGTCGTTGAACTGCGGTGCCAGTTTATCGGTCATGGATGGCCGGTCCCTACCCCATTTATTCAGGATAAGGATATACCATAATTATTAATTTTGGATTTACCGGCCGATTTTGGCCTGCGGCGTCAGCTTGAGCGCCGGTTCGGCGGGTTTCGCTTCCGGTTTCGGCGCGGATTGCTGCTGCTGCGGGTAAAAATCCGCCAGATAATGGTCCACCGCCTCGGGATGCTTTTTCACATAGGTGAAGATGTGGTTGTGCGGGAAGCTGCCGTTTTGAATATGGTCGCGCAGATCGCCCGAGGTGAAGTTGGCGTTATAGCCGCCGTATTTGCGCATGACGTCCACCTGCTGGTTGATCAGGACGTTGAGCGCCTGACGCTGCGACAGGTGCGTCTTGGGGGTGTTTTTCAGCCAGCGCAGAAAGCTCGCCTTGGTATGCTGCACGATGTCGTAGCTGCCGTATTTGTTGCGCTTCATTTCGAGAAAGCGGGGATGGTTGTAGGTGTCCCAGTCGTAGTTGTCCCACGGACGCTCGCCGATATGACGGATCACGCCGTCAGGCACGGTCGTCGTCTTCAGGTGTTTGACCGTTTCCGAACGGTTGTTGAACAGTTTGCTCAGCATCGTTGTCTCCTAGGGGGCGCTTAATGGCGCAGGCCGAAGCGTTGCGCAAGGGTTTTATGCACCTTCGGCGGTTCCGGCGGCGGCAGCGGAATGCCCGAGATGTCGCGCCAGTCGATCTGCGGCGCCGGTCTGGCCTGCGCGTCGGCCAGCATCTGCTCGACTTCGGCCAGCGGCTTGTTGATCGTCACCATGGTATGGGTCGATTGCCCCGCAAAGTGCAGCACCGTGGATTTGCCGCGGCGCCATTCCTCGGCGGATGTCACGGCATCGAGATAAACGCCGCCGTTGACGTCGGTCGGTATGCCTGCCGTGTGGGTCATTTTCAGCTTGATGTAGGTGCGCATGGTTTGCCTCCTGATGTTTCCAAGGAATATAGCATTGTCTTATGAAATTGCAATCTGTAAATCTACTTTATGGTTTTACATAATATATTATGTAAACAGACTGTCTTTACCGCCCAAAACGGGATATAGTGTCACGCTTGAAAATATAAGGATTTTATACCATGACCGTCGCCGTCCGTTTTGCTCCCAGCCCCACCGGTATTCTGCACGTGGGCAGCGCCCGCACCGCGCTGATCGTCTGGCTGTTCGCGCGCAAAAACAAAGGCACGTTCCTGCTGCGCATCGACGAT
>JAJZFS010000111.1:7497-11247 GCA_021805245.1 Pseudomonadota bacterium
ACCGACCTCGTCCGCTCGACGGAGGAAAACGTCGAGGACATCAAGTCCGGCCTCGCATGGCTCGGCCTCGACTGGGACAATTACGCCCGCCAGCGCGAGCGCTCCGAAGTGTACGACCGCAACATTCAAAAGCTCAAAGACGCCGGCCGCCTCTACCCCTGCTACGAGACGGAAGAAGAACTCGCGCTGATGCGCAAGACGCTGCTGCAGCAAAAACGTCCGCCGATTTACGACCGCGTCGCGCTCACCCTCACCGACGCGCAGAAGGCGGAATTCGAAGCGCAGGACCGCAAGCCGCACTGGCGCTTCAAGCTCGAGCACAAGCCGATCGTCTGGGACGACATGGTGCGCGGGCGCGTGGAATTCCACGGCGAAACGATGTCCGACCCCGTGCTGATCCGCGAGGACGGCCGCCCGCTTTATCACATCTGCTCGGTCATCGACGACATCGACTTCGGCATCACCCACATCGTGCGCGGCGAAGACCATGTTTCCAACTCCGCCAGCCACATCCAGATGTTCGAGGCGCTGGGCGCGAAACCGCCCGCGCTCGCGCACGTCACGCTGCTTGGCGACATGGCGGGCGGCAAGCTCTCCAAGCGCAAAGGCTCGCTCGGCATCAAATCGCTGGCGGAAGAAGTCGGTATCGAGAAAATGGCGCTCATCAGCCTCATCGCCCGCATCGGCACCTCCGACCCCATCGAGCCGCTGATGACCATGGACGAAGTGATCGACAGCTTCGATTTCTCCAAATACTCGCGCAACCTGCCGAAATTCGACGAAGAAGAGCTTTATCGCCTCAACGCGAAAATCCTGCACAAAACGGACTTCAGGGACATCAAAAACCGCCTCGCCGCGCTGGGGCTGACCGACATCGACGAAGATTTCTGGAACACCGTGCGCCCCAACCTCGAACTGCTGCCCGACGTCAAGGACTGGTGGCATGTCGCCAAAGGCCCCGTCGAGCCGCTGATCGAAGACGCCGACTTCGCCCGCGCCGCCGCCGCGCTCCTCCCCGCCGACCCGTGGGACAACACCACATGGGACAAATGGGTGAACGCCGTCAAAACCGAAACCGGCCGCAAGGGCAAAAACCTCTTCATGCCGCTGCGTCAGGCCATCACCGGACAGGACCACGGGCCGGAGCTGAAAGAGCTTCTCCCGCTGATCGGCCGCCAGCGCGTTCTGGAACGGTTAAAAGCGGCCTGAACGGATGGCCGGCACTGACTCCACCGCAAAAAAAACCGAAGCCCCCGCGCTGGGTGCGCCCGCGATCATCCTCGTCAAGCCGCAACTGGGCGAGAACATCGGCATGTGCGCCCGCGCGATGCTGAACTGCGCGGTGACGGATCTGCGCCTCGTCGCTCCGCGCGACGGCTGGCCGAACCCGTCCGCCGCGGCCGCGGCCTCGGGCGCGACGCAGCTGCTCGACAACGCCAAAGTCTACGCCACGACGCAAGAGGCCGTCGCCGATCTCACCTTCGTGCTGGCGACCACCGCGCGCGGACGCGGCATGGTGAAAGATATTCTCGACCCGCACGCGGCGGCGAAGGAAATCCACAAACACAACAGCGCGGGCCCCAACAATGCGAATACGGAGCAGAAATGCGGCATCCTGTTCGGCTGCGAGCGCGCGGGGCTGGACAACGACGACATCGCGCTCGCCAACGCCATCCTGAGCATTCCGCTCAACCCCGGATTTACCTCGCTCAATCTCGCGCAGGCGGTGCTTTTGGTGTGTTTTTCATGGCTCTCGGCGGGAAATCCGTTTCAGCCCGCCGCCGCGCCGGAAACACCCGTCACAAACGAACAGCAAAACGACGCGCCCGCCTCGCAAGCCGAGATCGAAACTTTACTGAAACATCTGGAAAGCCAGCTGGAACAGAACAACTTCTTCCGCAGCGCGGAGCAGAAACCCACGCTGCTGCGCAATATCCGCAACTTCTTCTTCCGCGCCGGCCCGACGCGTCAGGACGTGCGCACGCTGCACGGCATCTTCAAATGCCTGACGGGCAACCGCGACTGGAAATAATTATTGTGCGGGCGGTTTCGGCGCGCCCTTTTTCTTCGGCTCCATGATGCCGATCAGCTTGCCGTAGTTCTCTTTGGTCACCTTTTTGGCGGCTTCCGCTTCCGCCTTTTCGGCAGCCGCCTCTTCCGCCGCCTGATGCTTCGCGGAGGCATGGGCGAAGATCTCGGCGAGGTCGTAGTCCTGCATGATGCGCGCGTTCAGCGCGGATTTCATGATCTCCGGCACGTGCCCGGTCATGACCCGCTCGATCTGGTCGGACAGGCCGTCCTTGCGGTCGCGCAGATATTTGAAATGGTCGTTGGCCAGCTTTTCCAGCTGCTCCCGCGTGCGCTCCGTTCCCTTGTGCTTTAAAAGGCCGCTGACCGCCTCGGGCGCGAACAGGCACACGGCCAGACCGGCGATGAACAGGTGCGGCGCCAGCATCAGCGCGATGCCGCCGACGAAGGCGGACGATCCGCCAAGCGCGCCCGCTCTGATGCCTTCTCTTTTCGCCCGATCGGCGATGGCGTTCTCGCTCTTCTGAAGAAAGTCATTAATATCGCCCTGCACGCGCCGCAATTTTAGGACTTTCGACGCGGGATCCGTTTCGGCCTCGGCCTTGGCGATGGAAGTTTCTATCCGTTCCTTGTCGGCGGCGCAGGCCTCTTCCAGCCTTTGCTCGATCTTGCTTTTCTTGCTCTTGCCAAACGGATTGAATTTCATGACGGCCGCTTCCTTTCTTTATTTTTACCAACTGTTCCTGTTTTCAGCCCTGTTTCGGGCCGGCTTGTTTCTTGCGGGACTTCTTTTCCCCGGGCGGCTTCATGACATCAGCCAGCTTTTGATAGCCTTTTTTGAAGTCGGGCCCGGCTTCCGCCGCGGCTTTTGCCTGCGCTTCCTTCAGGGCGGTGACTTCTTCGTCTTTGGCGACGAGCTGTTTCGCGGCAGCCTCGGCGAACACCTTGGCAAGGGTTATATCTTGCATCACCTCGGCATTGCGCGGAGATTTCGCGATCTCCTGCACATGTTCCGCCACGGTCGTCTCCATCATGGCAGTCACGGTCCCGATCCTGTCGCCCAGATACTGGATATGGCCGGCGGCATCTTTTTCAAGATTTGCCCGGACGCCTTTTGCGCGCTTTTTCTCGACGCCCGCGCTCGCGATCAGGCCGCCATACATGGTCACCAAACCAAGAACCCCGAGAGGCCCCGTGATCAGCGCCATGGCGGCCGCGCCGCCGGCGGCCATGGGCGCCATCGCGGCCATACCGGCCCTTAAGCCCTTTTCATGCGCCGTCTTCTCGATGTCGGCGTGCTGCTGCCAGATCATGTTGCCCAGTTCCGCCCGCACCCGCCGCAGGGCGATGATTTTTTCCGCCGGCTCGTCGATGGAGTCCGCCGTCGCGATCATCGCCTCGACGGCGCTTTCTTCCGCAGCCCGATCCGCTTCGCGTTTTTTCTTTTCCGCTTCGTTGCGTTTTTTAAACGGATTAAAATTCATGATCTGCGCCCTCTGGAAATAATTATTGCCCGTCCGGCTTCGGTGCGCCCTTTTGGGCACGCGGTTTCTTCGCGGCGGACTTTTCGGCCGGCGGCTTCATGACATCGGCCAGCTTTTGATAGTCTTTTTTGAAGTCCGGCCTGGCTTCGGCCTTGGCTCTTTCCTGCGCCTCTTTAAGCTTGGCGACCTCTTGCTCCTGCGCCACGACGTGCTTTGCGGCCGCGTCGGCGAATGTCTT
>JAJZFS010000037.1 GCA_021805245.1 Pseudomonadota bacterium
CGTTCCCGCTTGATCAGCCGTTCGTCATCATCGGCCTGTTCCTCGGCGGCCTGTTGCCGTTCCTGTTCGGCGCAATGTGCATGACCGCGGTCGGCCGCGCTGCGGGTTCAATCGTGATCGAAGTCCGCCGCCAGCTGAAGGAGATCAAGGGCATCCTCGAAGGCAAGACCAAGCCGGAATATGGCACTGCCGTCGATATGCTCACCAAAGCGGCAATCAGAGAGATGGTTGTTCCGTCTCTGCTGCCGGTGGCGTCTCCTGTCGTGCTGTTCTTCCTCATCTACTGGGTGTCCGGTAGTAAGACAGCAGGTTTCCAGGCGGTCGGTGCGATGCTGGTCGGTACGATCGTGACAGGGCTCTTCGTCGCCATCTCGATGACCTCGGGCGGCGGCGCGTGGGACAACGCCAAGAAGTATATTGAAGAAGGCCACTTCGGCGGCAAGGGCTCCGAAGCCCATAAGGCCGCTGTGACCGGCGATACCGTCGGCGATCCCTACAAGGACACCGCTGGCCCCGCTGTCAACCCGCTCATCAAGATCACCAATATTGTGGCGATCCTGCTGGTAGCGGTTGTCGCCAAGCTGTTGGCAAACTAACAGTTTGATTTAAAAATAAAAAAGCTCTCCGGAAACGGAGAGCTTTTTTTATGAGTGTCCTTTATCATTATTGACTTGCGGTATTCTATTAACATATAGTCCGGTCTCAAATCATGAATAGGAAGAGACAACATGAAACCGTCCTATAAAGAAGCCATAACCGCTGTATATGCAGATGATGCCGACGCCGTCGATGATGTGATTCGGCGGGGGTTTGATCTCACCGAGACGGACAATGTCGGAAATTCCGTGCTGATGTGGGCAGCGCAGGGCCACGAGAAAGCCGTGTGCGCGCTGATCGCGAACAAGGCGGATATAAATCATAAAAATGAGGCGGGATATACCGCGCTGATGTGGGCCGTAACAGCGCGGGAGACGAAAATAGTCCGGTTGTTGGTCGAGGAGGGGGCAGACATCAACGCCCAAAGGGAGAATGGGTGGAGCGTTCTGATGACGGCGGTGCAATCGGGATCCATCGAAATCATGCAAATTCTGCTGGATAAGTGCGTTGATACCGAGGCGCGGAATGATGCGGGTCTGCGCGCGGTTGATATTGCCGAGAAAGGGGGGAAAACCTTAATTGTAGAGCAGATAAAGGATATGATCGAAACCAATCGCCACCGCGCCGCAGAGGCGGTCTTGCGGGAAAAGGAAGCTCAACAGGAGGATATCGCGTTAAAGTTGCAGCATTTAAAGCAACGCGCGCCCAAGGTCAGGCTCAAAGGCTTAGGGCTTTAAAGACTGTCTTTTATTACACTTGAGACGATATTTTTTTCATCGTCAGCCGCGTGCTTTCGCGGCCGTGATCGATCGTGCCACTCAAGACGATCTTGCCGTCTTCGAGTTTGGCGTCGAGGACGGACTTGTATGTGACGAGGCCCTTGGTCGGGTTGCCCTGTTCGTCGAGGATGTACAGGTCCTTGCCGGCGTGGCTGGGGTCGACCGTCGATTCGATCTGGACTCTTCCTTCGCCGATGACGCTGAAAGAACTTTCCCAGATGCACCCCTTGTCATCTTTGCGGAAAGTGAGGCCGTTTTTGATCACCGTGATGCCGTCGCCGTTGACGACAAACGGGCCACCCTGACTTGTTTCTGATGTGACCTCATATTGTCCATCCAGATCTTCAAGCTTTACGGGCATGTTGCCGGTCTCCTGTCGTAAGACGAAATTTATCCGCGATTTCATATAGCTAACGATAAATCGCGTGATTTATCAAGTTATCTCTTGCTGTTTGCGGAGAATCTGACAATACTGGTCGCGGAAGGCTGGCGGGCGAATGTCTCGCCAATCCGGTCAGGGCCGAAAGGCAGCAGCCGTAACGAGTTTATCCGGGTCGTTCAGCCTTCCACTTTTCCCCTGAATCATGTTAATCTCACGGCCTGTTTTCAAAGAAAAATAAGGCGGCAAGCAATCATGGCCAAAAAAACGGCATCGGAAAAGCAGGACGTTGCGTTGGAAAAACCGGCCGAATACCGCGTTCTCGCGCGCAAATACCGGCCGCAGAACTTTGGCGAACTGAAGGGGCAGGATGCGCTGGTGCGCACGCTCACCAATGCCATCGAGTCGGGACGGCTCGCCCATGCCTTTATGCTGACGGGCGTGCGCGGCGTGGGCAAGACGACCACGGCGCGGATTATCGCTCGCGCGCTCAACTGTGAAAAAGGCCCGACGGTCAATCCTTGTGGCGTATGCGACCAGTGCCGCGCTATCGCCGAAGACCGCCATGTCGACGTACTGGAGATGGACGCGGCCTCGCGCAACGGCGTTGACGAAATCCGCGAGATTATAGACTCCGTGCAATACGCGCCGGTTTCCGGCCGCTACAAAATATTCATCCTCGATGAAGTGCACATGCTCTCCAAGGCGGCGTTCAACGCGCTGCTCAAAACGCTGGAAGAGCCGCCGGAGCATGTGAAGTTCGTTTTCGCCACGACCGAAATCCGCAAAGTGCCAGTGACGGTGTTGTCCCGCTGCCAGCGGTTTGACTTGCGCCGCATCGATGCCGATGTGCTGGAAAAATATTTCGGTGAAATTCTGGTTCAGGAAAAAGTGATGGCAGAGCAGGGTGCCGTCGCGCTCATCGCCCGCGCCGCAGACGGTTCCGCCCGCGACGGCTTGAGCCTGCTCGATCAGGCAATCTCCCGCGAGCCGCAAAAAATCACCGAAGAGCAAGTGCGCGGCATGTTGGGTCTTGTCGACCGTTCCGTCACGCTGGATTTGTTCGAGGCGGTAATGAAGGGCGATAGCCCTGCGGCGATGGCGTTGCTCGAAAGCCTTTACAAAAGCGGCGCGGACGCGCTGATGGTTTTGCAGGATCTGCTTGATCTTACGCATTATCTCACCAAAGTGCGCGTTGCGCCGGATGTCGCCAAAAACGCCGCCCTGCCGGAAGCGGAGCGCGTGCGCGGGCTGGAATTGTCGCAAAGCCTGTCCATTCCGTCGCTGACCCGCACATGGCAGATGCTGCTCAAGGGCGTGCCGGAAGTGCAGCATGCGTTCAACCCGCAGCTGGCGCTGGAGATGGTGATCATCCGTCTTCTCTATGTGTCAGACCAGCCGACGCCGGGCGACATCCTCAAGCAATTGCAGGATGGTTCTGTCGTGAACGCGGGCGGCGGCATGCCGTCCGGCGGTGCGCCACGGGGCACGACGGTCATGTCGCGCGGCAGCGCGGCAGTGGCGGCGGGCTTGCCGCAGGAGAGTGTCGCGGAACCGGTGAATAGCTTTGAAGAGGCTGTCGCCTTGTTCGCGCAGCACCGCGAAATGCTGTTGAGAACGCAGATCATGAATTGCGTGCATCTGGTGAAGTTCCAGCCGGGGCATATTTCCGTGCATCTGGCGGAAGGCGCGCCGTCCGACCTGATCGGCAGGATGTCCGATAAGCTGAGCCAGTGGACGGGGCAGCGCTGGATGATCAGCATCTCGCAGGAACAAGGCGCGCCGACGCTTACCCAAACACAACAGAGCGCGGCGCAGTCGGTTATGGATGAAATCAAGGCGCATCCGGCGGTCAGCGCGGTGCTGACGTCTTTTCCGGGCGCGAAGATCATAGAGATAAGGGAGAAAAAATAATGGCATTCGATTACGCGACGACGGGATTGCCCGACAAAAAAGAATGGCGCGCGGCGGCGGAAATCTGCCATGCGTGGCTGACGGAAAACATGAGCATGTTCGGGCCGGAGCGCATCGCGCGGTTCATGGACCATCAGCCCGTGACGGCGGCGAAGCTGATCATGGAGAATTGCGGAGACTGGTCGGAAGAATCCGTTACGCTGGCGCTGCTCGGCCCCGCCAAGGAGGCCGTGCTCGCGAAAGACAGCGCCTTCAGCGACCGGGCGAAAGATTTGTTTGATGCGATGCTTGAAAAACGTGAGCCCGACGCCGCCATGCAGCGCGACATGACGCGTCTGTTCCTTGTCGAGGGGCTTTCGACGATGAACGACCAGATGATCAACCGCAAACGCATCGACGCGCACCATCAGACGCGTTGGAAAATCTTACGCGGTTTCGAGACCAAATTCGCTACCGTAAAAGGCGAGAACCCCGCGCTGGACAAAATTTTTGAAGCAACACTCAAGGATTCGCGCGCGACCCTGCAGGCGCTTGATAACGCCGCCAGCAAAAAGAAGCCGTCATTATGAATAGATGCGTCGCCGCGTACGCCCGATAACATGCAATATTGACAAGAACGCATAAAACGCTACCCTGTTTTCATGGTTACAGGAAATCCCCAGTCCGGACAAAACCTTTCCAACAACATGTTTTACATGTGGCGTTGCATTATCGCCGTCGCGCACAACCATGCCGACGGTCGTGTTACGGACAAGGAACGCGCTTACTTCGAGGACAGGTTCAAGAGTCTTGACCGCGCCTATGCGCTGACCGACGGGCAGAAAAAAACTTTCTCCGACGATCTCGAGAATCCGCAGAAAGTCTCCGAACTGCTGACGCACATCAACGATCCTTCGGTGCGCGGGCAGCTGATCTATTTCTGCGGGCTGCTGGTGCACGTCAACCCGACGCCCGATCCGATGGAAGAGGCGATCGTTCAAAAGTTGCATGATGACCAGATGTCCAGCCTTGATATGAATGCCATCCGCAAACATGTCAACGAGGCGGTCGCCAGCGAAATGTTCCAGCACGACCTCGCGATGAGCCAGTTGCATCCGCAGCATGGTCTTATGGGCGTGCTCGACCATTTCATGTCGCGTATGGGTTTCGACATCTCCGATAATTACGTTGGCTGAACCGTGCGCCTTGTCACCTGGAACCTCAATTCCGTACGTTTGCGCATCGGCCTTGTCACAAAGCTGATCAACAGCCATAAGCCCGATGTCATTTGCTTTCAGGAGACAAAGACGCGCGACGAGTTTTTTCCCGTCGATGCTTTCGAGGCCAAAGGCTACAAATACCATCACTTCACCGGCATGAAGAGCTACAACGGCGTGGCGATTTTCTCCAAGCTGCCGCTCACCGACAAGCAAATCCACAAGCGCGTCGGCAAAAACGATTGCCGCCATATCTCCGCGCGCGTCGGCGGTTTCGAGCTGCATAATCTTTATATTCCCGCGGGCGGCTACGAGGCCGACATGGCATCGGAAAAATTCCGCCACAAGCTGGATTTCGTCGATGAGCTGACCAAGTGGTTCCCGAAAGAGCGTTCCGCGCGGGCGAAAATGATCGCGGTCGGCGATTTTAACATCGCTCCGCTCGAAAACGACGTCTGGGACCACAAGAAGATGCTCGATGTCGTCTCGCATACGCCGATCGAGGTGGAAAAATTCATGAAATTTTATCACTCCGTCGGCTGGGTGGATGCCGTGCGCCATTTCGTGCCGGAGCAAAAGAAGCTCTATTCATGGTGGAGTTATCGCGCCGAAGATTGGGATACCGCCGACAGGGGCAGGCGTCTTGACCATATTTGGGTGACCAAGAGTCTGGAACTCGCGCTGAAAAAGCAGCAGATTCTGCGCGCCGCACGCGGCTGGGAGCGTCCGAGCGATCACGTGCCGGTCATCCTTGATCTGGATGTTTCCGGATAATATAAAATTTCCCGAAAAAACATTTCATAACGCAAATATAATGTTTCGTGCGCGGATAATATCCGAAAAGCCGTTTTGTCGGCGGGCGCTTTCGCTTATGATACTTGGGACATTGAATTTGCAGCCAGCAGCCAAGGAGTTTGCCCCATGACCACCACCGGACACGACAGTCTGAAAACCAGAAAAACCCTCACCGTCGATGGCAAGCAATACGATTATTTCAGTCTTGCGGAAGCGGCAAAAACGGTCGGCGATGTTTCGAAGCTACCCTATTCCCTCAAAGTGCTGCTGGAAAACCTGCTGCGTTTCGAGGACGGGCGGACCGTCAAGACAGACGACATCAAGGCCATGGGGCAGTGGCTGAAAGACAAGAAGAGCGACCGTGAAATCGCTTTCCGTCCGGCGCGGGTGCTGATGCAGGATTTTACCGGCGTTCCGGCTGTGGTCGATCTGGCGGCCATGCGCGACGCGATGGTGCATCTTGGCGGCGATGCGCAAAAGATCAATCCGCTGGCGAACGTCGATCTCGTTATCGACCACTCGGTGATGGTGGACGAATTCGGCACAGCGAAAGCGTTTCAGGACAACGTCAAGCGCGAGTTCGAGCGCAACAAAGAGCGCTATGTGTTCCTGCGCTGGGGCTCGAAGGCTTTTAACCGTTTCCGCGTCGTGCCGCCGGGCACGGGCATCTGCCATCAGGTCAATCTGGAATATCTCGCGCAGACTGTTTGGACTGAAGAAGATGAAGGACAGCCGAATAAGATGGTCGCCTATCCCGACACGCTCGTCGGCACCGACAGCCATACGACGATGATCAACGGGCTTTCGGTTCTGGGCTGGGGCGTTGGCGGTATCGAAGCCGAGGCGGCGATGCTGGGGCAACCTGTCACAATGCTGATCCCCGAAGTTATTGGCTTTAAGCTGACGGGTGAACTGAAAGAAGGCACGACGGCGACCGACCTTGTCCTCACCGTCACGCAGATGCTGCGTAAAAAGAGTGTGGTGAACAAGTTTGTGGAATTCTACGGCAATGGCCTGAAAGCCCTGTCGCTGGCCGACCGTGCGACGCTCGCCAATATGGCGCCGGAATATGGCGCGACCTGCGGTTTCTTCCCGATAGATGAAGAGACGATCCGTTACCTTCGCTTTACCGGGCGCGAAGAGCACCGTGTGAAACTGGTGGAAGCTTACGCGAAGGCGCAGGGGTTGTGGCGCGATGAGGGTGCGGCTGATCCTGTATTTACCGATACACTGGAGCTTGAACTTTCAACGGTTGAACCTTCGCTGGCCGGGCCAAAACGTCCGCAAGACCGCGTGGCCTTGAGCAAGGCGGCGACATCTTTTATCGAGAGCCTTGGCGCGGATAAAGATAAAAAAGTTGCAGTCACGGGCCATGATTACAGCATGGAGCAGGGCCATGTCGCGATTGCCGCCATCACAAGCTGCACCAATACCTCCAACCCCGGCGTGATGCTGGCGGCGGGGCTGGTCGCAAAAAAAGCCGTTGAAAAAGGCTTGAAAGTGAAGCCCTGGGTCAAGACATCGCTTGCGCCCGGTTCGCAGGTCGTCACCGACTACCTGCTGAAAGCTGATCTGCAAAAAGACCTTGATGCTCTGGGTTTTAACCTGGTTGGCTATGGCTGTACGACCTGCATCGGTAATTCCGGCCCGCTGCCCGACCATATTGAAGCAGCGATCAAGGAAGGTGACCTGACCGTTGCGGGCGTGCTCTCGGGCAACCGTAACTTTGAAGGCCGCATCCATCCGTTCGTGAAGGCGAACTATCTCGCCTCGCCGCCGCTGGTCGTGGCTTACGCGCTGGCGGGGTCGATGAAGATCGACATCACCAAAGACGCGATCGGCAAGGACAAGGACGGCAAGCCCGTTTACCTCAAGGACATCTGGCCGACCAATCGGGAGATTAAAGACACGTTGAAAAAGGCCGTGACGCAGGAGATGTTCAAAAAGCGCTACGGCAACGTCTTTGAAGGACCGAAGGAGTGGCAGGAGGTGAAAGTCTCCGGCGGTATGACCTACAAGTGGGATCCGGGTTCGACCTATGTGCAAAATCCTCCCTACTTCACCGACATGCCGCAAGAGCCGGAAGCGCTGAAGGACATCAAGGACGCGCGTCTGCTGGCGTTGTTCGGTGACAGCATCACGACCGACCACATATCGCCCGCTGGTTCGATCAAGAAAGACGGTCCCGCCGGTGAATATCTGATGGGGCATCAGGTGTCGCCGAAGGATTTCAATTCCTTCGGGTCGCGCCGCGGCAATCACGAAGTCATGATGCGCGGCACTTTTGCCAACATCCGTATCAAGAACGAACTGATGGATGGCAAAGAAGGCGGCCTCACGAAGTATTCCGGTGAAACAATGCCGATTTATGATGCCGCGATGAAATATGTCTCTGCGGGCACGCCGTTGATCATTGTCGCGGGCAAGGAATACGGCACCGGCTCATCGCGCGACTGGGCGGCGAAGGGCACGAATCTTCTCGGCGTCAAGGCGGTGATCGCCGAAAGCTTCGAGCGTATTCACCGTTCCAATCTCGTCGGTATGGGCGTTTTGCCGCTGCAATTCAAAGACGGCATGACGCGCCAGACGCTGGGACTCAAAGGGAATGAAGCCTTCGACATTTCCGGTATCACGGGCATCAAGCCGCGCATGGACATGACGGTGACCATTCACCGCGGCGGCAAGACGGAAGAGATCACATGCCTCTGCCGTATCGATACGCTGGACGAGATCGAATATTTCAGGAATGGAGGTATATTGCAGTATGTTCTGCGCTCCATCGCGAAAACGGCAAGAAAGGCGGCTTGACCCATGAAAAAATTCCTCATCGCGGCTATTCTTGCGGTTATTGCGGCGGCGCCTGCTGTTGCACAGGCGCAAGGCGGCACCAGTCCGCCGCCTGCGGACAAGGCTTTGCCATCCTGGATGCAGTATAAATCCCCCTATACCGGGCAGGAATACGACATATCCAATCCGCACCGTACGAGCGAAGAGATTGAGACGTGGTCGGAGCAGGCCGCGGCCGATGTGCTGTCGTTCAATAAGGGCAACTATATGTGGAAGATGAGGAAGTTTAAAAAATACTTCACGGACTCGGGATGGAAGGAATATACGGACTACCTGAAAACATCGCGCATCATCGACATGGTTGCGTCGGACAAATATTCCATCGGCGCGATTGTCGACGAACAGCCGCTGATCATCAATCAGGGGGACGTCGGCGGCGCCTATAACTGGATTTTGCGGATGCCGGTGACGATCAGCTTTTTCACAAAGGATGCAACAGGCACGGAACAAACCGGCCCTTCGGCGAAGTTTTATCTTTTTATAGATGTTGCGCGCGTGGCAAACGGCGGTGGCCAAAACGGCATCGCCATTTCCAACTGGCGCATGGAAAGTAATGTCAAAAAGGGCGATTAAGAAGAGGATTTGAAGAGTGCGGCGGCGGCGGCCTTGTGCTTTTCCTTCTTGGCGATGTCTGTTTCGACGCGGACGATTTCTTCCTTCAGCTGAAGAACGTATTCCTTCAGTTCGGGCACCGAGAGGTTATCGAGCGGACGCGGTTTCTGTTTTTTCGTTTTCGGGTCGAGATCGTCGTCAAAAATCATCTGTTGTTTCCTTTGGAGCTTATCCTTCATGAAATGTATCGAAATTTGTGGCACGCGGCTTGTGGTGGCCGAACGCCCTGTTCCTAAACTTAAGGCGGAAGAAGTTCTTGTCAAGGTGCATGCGGCGGGCGTTAACCGCCCCGATATTCTGCAGCGCAAGGGGCTTTATCCGCCTCCGCCGGGCGCTTCGGACATTCCGGGGCTTGAAATCGCGGGCGAAATCGTCACAGGGGCCGGTAAGGGCAAAAAGATCGTGGCTTTGGTCACGGGCGGCGGCTATGCGGAATATTGCGCCGTGCCAGCGAAACAATGCCTGCCATTACCGAAAAATATGGATTTCACCACCGCAGCGGGCATTCCCGAGACGTATTTCACCGTTTGGACGAATTTGTTCGACCGCGGGCACTTGAAGAAAGGCGAAACCATCCTGATCCACGGTGGCGCTTCCGGCATTGGCACGACGGCGATCCAGATCGCCCGCGCTTTCGGCGCAAAAGTCATCGTTACCGCCGGAACGGACAAAAAATGCCGTGCCTGTAAAAAGCTCGGCGCACAGGTGGCGATCAATTACAAGACGAAGGATTTTGTCGCCGAAACCATGCGCGCGACGAAAAAAGCGGGGGTCGATGTCGTGCTGGATATGGTCGGCGGGGATTATTTGCCACGCAATCTCATGGTATTAAAAGCGGGCGGGCGGCATGTCAGCATCGCCATGCAGCACGGGCGCACAGCCGAACTGGACATCTTTCAGGTCATGTCCAAGCGTCTGATTTTGACCGGATCGACGCTCCGGCCGCGTAGCGTGGCCGACAAGGCCGCCATCGCCAAAGCGCTCCACAAGGCCGTCTGGCCGCTTTTGAACAAGGGGAAGCTTGGTCCGGTGGTCGATAAAGTCTTTCCCCTCACGGCGGCGCAGGACGCGCATGAATATCTTGAATCGGCGGCGCAGGCGGGCAAGGTGATCCTGAAAGTAGTTTAATTTACCATATAATTAAACTATTTTTTTTCTGGACTTGCCATCCCATTATTATATTATGCCGCTGTATTTCCAAATCGATTGAAGCCTATCTCAATCGTTGCCGCCCCTGAAAAGACGGCACGCGCACGGAGTTTTATTTTTATAAGGAGAAAACAAGACATGGCCAATAACTATCCTCTGATGCCCAAGGCGACTGCTTCCTGGCTGGTGGACAACACCGCCCTGACGTTCGACCAGATCGCTGAATTTTGCAATCTGCACCCGCTCGAGGTGCAGGCGCTGGCGGACGGCGAAGTCAACACCGGGATCATGGGCATGAGTCCTATCCTGGCGGGCGAACTGACCGCGGACGAAATCGCGCGCTGCGAGAAGAACACCAATGCGCGCCTCAAGATGCTCAAAAGCGATCTGCCCAAGCCGCGCGCCCGCTCGAAAGGCCCGCGCTACACGCCGGTAACGAAGCGCGCCGAGAAGCCGAACGCGATCTTCTACCTGCTCAAAAAATATCCCGATCTGGCAGATGTCCAAATCGCGCGCCTCGTCGGATCGACCAAGCCGACCGTTGAGGCCGTGCGCAGCAAGACGCATCCGACGCAATCCATGCTGAAGCCGATCGATCCCATTTCTATCGGTCTTTGCACGGCAGATGAACTCGACAAGGCGGTGAAGAAGGCGGAACGCCGCGTTGCGCGCGAAGCCGCGGTGGCGGCCAGGAAGTCCGGAGCCGCCGACACATCCATCTCCGCCGTCGCGATTGAAGAACAGGACGAGGGCGATAGCGCTCCGCAGGAAAGCGTTTCTTCGTTTTAGGCTTCCGTTTTCATGTGAGCGACTTCGGGAACCATCCAGCCCTGTTGGCGGGTCTGGAAGGCGAGACCGCCCTGCATGTCCGCCTGCGCGAGACCTTGGGCAAAGCGTTTCATCAATTCCTGGCGCATGTCGAGCGGAAGGGCGTCTTCGGTACGTAAAACCATGTCGAAGGCTTTTCTGTGGATGTAGCCGTCAAGCTGTAGGGGCCCTAGGCGGCTGAAGGTCATATTGAGGATGAACCGCGTGGCGGGTTTTTTTGCCGCGGCGGAGGTCTCTCCTTTTTGTTCCCTGTCATCCTGCCGCCGCACATAAAATTGCATCTGGCTGATTTGTTCCTCGTTGCGCAGCGGAATGGTGACAGAATGCCAGCCGCCGGGCAAGGCGGTTTTCGATTGCGCGGACATCTTGCTAAAGTCAGCGGAAAGCTCATCTACGGTGCCTTTTTTCGCCGTTTCAGCGATGAGGCTCAGCGTATTTTCACCAAGCCAGTTTTTAATGTCGCCGGTGCGCAAGGCCGCTAGAAAGAACAGCGCCGCGGGCACAAGACGTTGCGTTGGCGTCGGCAGCGTGTTGCGCAACAGTTGCGCGGCGGCCGCGGTTTCCTCCTGTGCGGGCGTCAGGGTTTGCAAGGCTTGTTGCAGTGCCTGCCATGTTTTGTCTTCCGGCGCGGCGCGCATGCCTTGCATGGCCTGTTGCAGAATGTCCTTGGCCGTCATGGGCGTGATGGTCATGATGAGCTTGCAGCCGTCGGGAAGGTTGACGGGCGTCGTGATGATAAAATGTCCGCCGTCTTCCGTTTGCAGGATGGGTTGTCCGCCCGATGTCGCCGTTTCCACGTTCGCGATTTGCATCTTTTCCTCTCCCGCCAGCGTCATTTTCTCCTGTGCGGCCGCGATTTGCGCCGGCGTCGTCTCGGGCGGCAGAATCTTCAGAATGCTTATGCGGAACATGTTTTGCGGCAGGGGTAACCGGCTTTTCAGGTCCTGCGGCATGAGCTGGCGCATCAGGGCGGCCATGCCGTGCGGTTTTTCCTCGTCGAGGGCCGTGGCCAGCATATCCAGCGTCGAGGCGAGCGGTAAAAAATTCTCCGGTTTGTTGTTGCGCGGCGCGGAGGAGGATTGCAATGATTCCTGCGTCGCTTTGGCGAGCAGTTGTGCCCGCATGATGTGCAGGAGATTCTGATCGAGAACACCGGGCGCGGCCGTTTCGTTCGCCGCGCCTTGCGGCAGATAGGTTGAAAGCAGTTGCTGTAGTATATCGGGGGATTGTTCCACGGGCATCTGCGCTGGTTGTTCTGACGCGGCAGCGGGATAGCCCGGCAACTGCAGCGCCGTCACAGTGCTGCCTTCCTGCAAGGCGGGCGCGGACTGAACGGCGTTGTCGAGCGTTTGCAGGCCTTGCGTCTTTACCGCCTGCGCCATCGTTTGCGCTTGCCCCGCGCCTTGCCGGATGACGGAGATCGTCGCGCGCGTTTGTGCATTGGTGGTGAAGATTTCAAGGGAAACCGGCGTATTTTGCGGCAGCGCAACCGTAGTTTGCACGACGATTTGTCCTTGCGGCGTTTGTATGTTCATCTGCTGCGTCTGCGGATTGCTGGACAGGACGGTGCCGGAGAGTTGCACGGGCTCTGCCGGCATCGTCAGCGCGGGTGGCGCTTGTTGGACGGTCGCGTTGGAAATGCTCGTTTGTGGCGTCGAACTTCCCGCAACTGGTTTTGCGGGAAAAGACGGCGTGACGGAAGGAAGATCCGCCATGGTGCTAGACCAGCAGTTCTTCGTTGACGGTTTTGGCTATTTTTTCGATATCGGCCGCGGTGTCCGTGTTCGGCGAGCGCGTGAGATACGGCGTTTGCGCGCGGATAGATTCTTTGACGCGCTTGTCGTGACGGACGACGCCGAGCAACGGCGGCGCGAGCTTTAAAAAGTTTTTGCAGGCTTTCAAAAGAGTGTTGTAGGTAGATGTGCCTTCTTTTGCGTCCGCCGACATGTTGACGATAACTTTGATGTTATCCGCGTGCCCAGCGGCGTGGCTGAGCTTGATGAGAGCGTAAGCGTCGGTGAGCGCCGTCGGCTCATCGGTGGTGACGACGATCGTCGCATCGGCCGCGGCGGTGATGAAACGCACCGTGCGGTCGATGCCCGCGCCAAGATCGATGATGACGGCGTCGTATTCCGGAACGATGCCGCGGATTTGCTGCAGCAGCGCGTTGAGCCGCTCCAGCGGCAGGGACGAGAGCGAGCCGTGGCCGGAACGCCCCGCGACGACATCGAAGCCGCCGTCGGCATAGTGCTCGACGACATGCGCGAGGCCGAGATGCCCTTCGATCACGTCGTTAAGATCGCGCTTGGCCATCAGGCCGAGCTGCACGTCGATATTCGCCAGCCCCAAGTCTCCATCGAACAGTAAAACCTTTTTGCCCGACTGCGCCAGCGCGTGGCTGAGCGTGATCGAAAACCACGTTTTGCCGACGCCGCCCTTGCCGGAGGCGACGGCAATCAGGCGGCCTTTGCCGGTGGCGGCGGATTTCGTTTCGGGTTTTTGCGTTTTTGTCGTCATGGCTTACTTTACCTCTTTTTCTGTGAACGAGGTATTAACAAATCGGCGAGCACATCCGGCACAAGCGTCAGGATGCCATCTACGACTTGCGGCGTATGGCTCGCTTCCGTAAAAGAAAGGTTTGCCCGCTCGGCCGCGCTGAGAATGCCGCCCAGCCGCCGCACGAAATCGAGGCGCGTCGGAATCAGCATCTTGACGCCCAAAATTTCGAACGTCAGTGCCATTTCAGCCGATTCCTCGGCGTCAATGCCCGCGGGCAGCACGAGCGCGGACTGCATCTCGCCCGTATGCAGCAGCTTGGCGAGGAATTTCATCTCCTGCGGGTCGAAAGGATTGAGCCCGCCGGTATCGATGACGACGGGCGCATGCGGCTTCGCTTTGGCAAGAAGGACTTTCAACTCTTTTGCGTTCTCCGCCTGCAAAAGCGGTATCTCGAGAATATCGAGAAACGCGGAAAGCTGTTCCACGCCGCCCGCGCGGGCGATGTCTGTGGTGATGACAGTAGGCTTCGTTTTGCCGTCAAGCGCGAGGCGCGCCGCCAGTTTCGCCGTCATCAGCGTCTTTCCCGCGCCGGGCGGACCGACGAGAACGAGCGGCTTTTTAAAGGAAATTTCGGTGAAGGAAAACGTCTTTTCCAGCGCGGCGGCGAGCATTTTGTGCGGGTCTTTCGCCGGCAGGGTGATGGCGGCGGAGAGAATGCGGTCGCTGGTTTCGGCGGGTACGCGGTGTTTGAGCAACACTTCTGTGATGATTTCGATGTTGGTTTCGGCGTCGAAGGAGTCTTCCTGCTCCGCAGCCGCGTTCATTTGCTCGACGGCGGCGGTGATTTTGACCCAGCCGCTTTTTTCTTCCTTGCTGGAAACGATGATTGCGTCTTCGCCGAGCGTATCGCGCACTTGCCGCATCGCTTCAGACATGGATTTCGCGTGGAATGACTTCAGTCTCATGTTTTTTTATGTTCTCAATCGATTTGCGCGACGGTGCGGATCTTGGCGCGCGGGTGGATTTCATTTTGCGAGATGACGGTTGTCTGCGGACGGAAGCGCTCGATGATGGAGCGCACGTAAGGACGGACGGGCGGGCTGGTGAGCAGCACGGGCGTTTCCCCCTTCATCGCCAGGTCCTCATAAGTCTTGCGGATCGACTGGATAAATTCCTGCAACTGCGTCGGCGGCATGGCAAGCTGCTTGTCTTCGCCTTGGCCGATCAAGGATTCGGCAAAGGCCTGCTCCCACTTCGGCGCCAGCGTCACGATCGGCAGCACGCCCTCGCGGTTGGCATGCTGGTCGCAGATCTGCCGCGCGAGGCGGGAGCGCACATGCTCGGTGATGAGCGTGATATTGTTAGTGAAGCCTGTCGCCTCGGCGACGCCCTCGAGGATGGTCGGCAAATCGCGGATGGAGATGCGCTCGCTGACGAGATTTTGAAGCACGCGCTGCAATCCGGTGACGGTGATCTTGGACGGTATGATGTCGGCAACCAGTTTCTGGTGCGATTTCGGCAGTTCGTCGAGCAGCTTTTGCGTTTCCGCGTAGGAGAGCAGGTCGGCCATATTGTCTTTGATGATCTCGGTCACGTGCGTGGTGACGATGGTGGCGGGATCGACGACGGTATAGCCCTTGAAATGCGCTTCCTCGCGGTATTCGGGATTGATCCACATCGCCGGTAATCCAAAAGTCGGCTCGCGGGTGTTTTCGCCGGGCAGTTCAATTTTTCCTCCTGTAGGATTCATGCACAAAAGCATGTTCGGGCGAACTTCGCCGCGTCCGGCTTCGATTTCCTTGATGCGAACGACATACGTCGTGGCAGGCAGTTGCAGATTGTCCTGAATGCGTACCGACGGCAGGATGAAGCCCATGTCTTCGGCGAGCTGGCGACGAAGACCCTTGATCTGGTCGGTGAGCTTGCCCTGTGATTGATTGTTGACCAGCGGCAGAAGACCGTAGCCCAGCTCGATCCGCAAGGTGTCGATGGCGAGCGCTTTGGCGATCGGTTCTTCGGCGACCGGCAGTTTGGCTTGTGCCGCTCTTTCGGCTTCGACCTTCTCAGTTTCAGCGCGCTTGCGGGTTTCGCGCACGTTGTAAGCGAAAAGTCCCGCCGTTCCGGCCATCAGCAGGAACGGGAAGGCGGGGATGCCCGGCAGAACGGCGAGCGTGCTCATCAGCACGGCGCTTAACGTCAAGGCCTGCGGGCGGTTGCTGAGTTGCGAGAAGAGCGCCTTGTCGGCAGTGCCATGTACGCCCGCTTTTGAAACCAGCATACCGGCGGCGATGGAGACGATGAGGGCGGGGATCTGCGTGATGAGGCCGTCACCGATGGTCAGGTGCGTATAGGTGTCCGCGGCAGTGGAAAAATCCATGCCTTTTTGCGCGACGCCGATGATCATGCCGCCGATGATATTGACGAAGACGATCAAGAGGCCGGCGATCGCGTCGCCGCGCACGAACTTCGACGCACCGTCCATGGCTCCGAAGAAGGCGCTTTCCTGCGCCAGTTCCGAGCGGCGTTCCTTGGCTTCGTTTTCGTTGATGAGGCCTGCGGAAAGGTCTGCGTCGATGGCCATTTGCTTGCCAGGCATGGCGTCCAAGCTGAAACGCGCCGCAACTTCGGCGATGCGGCCCGCGCCTTTGGTGATGACGACGAAGTTGACGATAATCAGAATCGAGAAGACGATCACCCCGATCACGTAGTTGTTCTGCATCACGAAGCTGCCGAAGGCCTCGATGACGCGCCCGGCGGCGTCCGCGCCCTGATAGCCATTGGCGAGAATAAGGCGCGTCGAGGCCAGCTCGAGAGACAATCGCACCATCGTCGAGATCAGCAAAATGGATGGAAAGGAGCTTAAATCCAGCGGTTTCTCGACGAACAGCACCGTCATCAAAATAAGGACGGAGAACGACAGCGACATGGCCAGAGAAATATCCAAAAGCCATTTGGGCAGCGGCAGGATGAGGGTGATGATAATGGCGACGATGCCGAGCGCGAGCACGACGTCACCCTTCATCCGGTATCCGGATGAACGTCCCGTCGCGATCGCCGGTGCGGCGTCAGCCATGGCTTCTCTCCTGTTCGCCATATTCCTTCAGCTTGTTGCGGAGGGTGCGGATCGATATGCCGAGGATGTTCGCCGCATGTGTGCGGTTGCCAAGGCAGTGATCGAGCGTATTGAGGATCAGCTCGCGCTCGACGTCGGCGACGGTGCGCCCGACAAGCGCGGCGGACTCGCCGCCCGTTGCGGCGCTGACGACTGTTTGTGCGGTTTGCGCAGCGGATTGTTCCGGTGCGGGTTGTTTTTGGCCTGAAATCAGGATGGAAGCGGCCTCGATTTCCGCTTCCTGCGACATCAGTACGGCGCGGTGCATGGTGTTTTCAAGCTCGCGGATGTTGCCGGGCCAGTCGTGTGCCTTGAGGCGTGCGGCGGCGGCTGTGGAGATCTTTTTCTTCGGCAGGCCGTTCTGCTCGCCGTATTTTTCGGCGAACATTTCAGCCAGCTGCACGATATCTGACGGACGGTTGCGTAAGGGCGGCAAGGCGAGGTTGATGACGTTGAGGCGATGGTACAAGTCTTCGCGGAAGTTGCCCCCCTTGACGTATGATTCCAGATCGCGGTTGCTGGTGGCGATCAGGCGGATGTCGATTTTGACCGGCGTTTTTCCGCCGATGCGGTCAATGATGCGCTCCTGAATGGCGCGGAGCAGTTTGGCCTGCAGGGACGGGTGCATTTCGCTCACCTCGTCGAGCAGCAGCGTGCCGCCGTTCGCTTCTTCAAATTTTCCGATGCGCCGCGCCACGGCGCCGGTGAAGGCGCCTTTTTCATGGCCGAAAAGCTCCGATTCCAAAAGGTTTTCAGGGATGGCGGCGCAGTTGAGAGAAATGAACGGCCCGCCCGCGCGCTTGCTTTTCTGGTGGATGTAGCGCGACATCACTTCTTTGCCCGTGCCGGACTCGCCGGTGATAAGGATGGTCGCATCCGAGGGCGCGACGCGGTCGGCCATGGTCAAAACGGTTTTCATCGCCGGATCGTTGGCGAGCATCGTGTTGCTTTCTTCGGCGATAGCCTCAAGCACGGCGGCGATCAGTTCCGCATTCGGCGGCAGCGGGATATATTCCTTTGCGCCGGCCTTGATTGCTTTTACGGCGCTGGCGGCGTCCGCGCCGATGCCGCAGGCAACGACGGGAATGGCGAAGCGCTCGGCCTTGAGCTGGTCGACCAGCGTGGCGATATCCAGCTTGAGATCCATCATGATCAGGTCAGCGCCGCGCCCGTTGCGGAGCGCGCCCATAGCCTGCTCGACGTCTTCGGTATGCGTCACTTTAGCGCCGCGGCCAATGGCAATTTTTCCGGCCGTGCTGATTTGTCCGCTGAGGCTGCCGATAATCATCAAGCGCATGGTGTTTCAATTCCCCCTATCGTTATCCCGCGAGATCTTTTTAGGACCTGTCGGATTTCACGATTTCCGTCATGGTCACGCCGAGGCGGTCTTCGACGACGATGACTTCGCCGCGGGCAACAAGGCGGTTGTTCACGTAAATGTCGATCGCTTCGCCGACTTTGCGGTCGAGTTCGACGACGGCGCCACGGCCCAGTTTCAAAAGCTGGCTCACCTGCATGGTCGATTTTCCGAGCACGGCGGAAATCTGCACCGGAATGTCGTAGATGGCGTCGATGTCTTTCTTGCGCGTCTCGACGGTGGGGCTGGGCGTCACTTCCTCAAAAGAGACGGTTTCCTGCGGGGTCTGTTCATTGGGCGGCGTCATTTTTGTTCTCCGTTCCTGTTGGGGTTGTTGGTTTCCGGTTCCAGCGTCGCGGTTATGCCGGAAACAGCCTTGACGAATTCATTGTCGATTTGCAAAAACAGCCTCTCGAAAAGGCGTTCCGCGCCGCCGTCCGCCCACTCCACGCGGCAGTCCGTTGCGGCGAGGGCGTCGTCCGCGATGAGGATGACTTTTCCGGCATAGGCTTTTCCGGCCGTTAGGGCGTCGATGCGGCTCTTTAACTTCTCAAGGTGCTCCGTGGGCACGGTGATGGCGATGCGCGGCTCGTCCCGCCGCGCTTCGAGCGATTGCAGAATGACGTGTTCGATTTCGGGGAGCGCATGTTTTTGCGCAAGGTTGGGCAAGAGCTTGTGCACCACCTGCATGGTCAGCTTGACGGTATCCCGGCATTTCTCGATTTCGCGGTGGTCTTCATTCCCGACCAGCTTTTCCGCCAGCGCCAGCGTTTTTTGCAAAAGATTGCCGATGCGCTCTTCCTGTTGTTTCTGTGTTGCGCTCACGCCCTCGGCCTTGCCGGCGGCGAGGCTTTGCTCTTTTGCGAGCAGCATCTGTTCTTCCGTGTAAAGGATCTCTTCCGGCTGGTTGCCGTCAAAGTTGTTTTGGTCGAACAGGAATTTCTTCGCGTCGGTCATAGGCACGGATCCGTCTTCTTTAGAAGATGAGCTCATCATCGTCTTTCGATGTTACAATCGTAATTTCGCCGCGGTCGGCGAGGTCTTTGGTCACAGCCACGATGGCCTGCTGGGCTTCCTCGACGTCCTTGAGACGGACGGGGCCCATGGCGGCAATGTCTTCCTTCATGATCTTGCCCGCGCGCTCGGACATGTTGGAGAAGAAGAGGTCTTTCATCGCGTCGGACGCGCCCTTCAGAGCCAGAGGGATCTTTTCCTTGTCGGCGGTGCGGATGACCGTTTGCAGAGCGCCGGGGTCGAGCTTGGCCAGATCTTCGAACGTGAACATCAGGCTGCGGATTTTCTCGGCGGAATCGGGGTTGCGCTCTTCCAGCGAGCCCATGAACTGCGTTTCGACCGAGCGGTCGAGATTATTGAAGATTTCCGCCATGATTTCGTGGCTGTCGCGGCGGTTGGTGCGGGCGAGGTTGGTCATGAACTCGGTGCGCAGCGTGCGCTCCACGTCGTCCAGAACCTCTTTTTGCACCGCTTCCATGCGCAGCATGCGCATGATGACTTCCATCGCGAAGCCTTCCGGCAGCAGGGCAAGCACGCGCGCGGCGTGTTCCGGCGTGATTTTCGAGATGACGACGGCGACGGTTTGCGGATATTCCTTTTGCAGGTAGCTGGCGAGAATTTCCTCGGATACGTTGGAGAGCTTTTCCCACATGGTGCGGCCGGCGGGTCCGCGGATTTCTTCCATGATGTTGTCGACTTTGTCCTTGCCGAGGACGCGCACCAAGAGGCGTTCCGTCGAGTCAAGCGAGCCGACAAGAGAACTGGTCGAGCTCATGCTTTCGGCGAATTCGACGAACAGGCGCTCCGTCACGTTGGCGCTGACCTTGCCGAGCGTGGACATCGTCTGCGAGATGAGCATGATCTCGTCTTCGTCGAGCTGCTCGAAAATCTTGGCGGTGTGGTCTTCGCCGAGCGACAGCAGCAGGATCGCTGACTTTTCGGTGCCGGTTAATGTGCGGTAATCTTCGCGTACGCGCATCTTTTAATTCTCCTGTGACATCCAAGAGCGGATGACGGAAACCGTCTCCGCGGGATGGTTTTGCACCAGTTCACTGATCTTTTGCACGGAGGAGGCTTTCACCTTGCCTTCCACCTGCGACATATCGATCATATTTTCAAGATCGTCCGCCGCCGGACCGCCGGGCGCGGCGAGCTGCGGCGGTACGGCGCCGGCGGGCAGCAGGCCCGTCATTTCATCCGCGGCGCCGGCACTGGCCCCGATACGCGGCGCGCTTTCGATCATGTGCAGGGCGAGCGGACGCAAGACCAGCAGGATGACCAGCACGGCGACGATGCTGAGCGCGAGCGTTTCGGCCATGCTCAGCAGGTCAGATTTCTGGAAGCCCATGAACTCCGAAGTGTTCTTGGGCGGCAGCGGTGTCGCTTCCTGCGCGAATTGCATGTTGACGACCTGCACGATGTCGCCGCGGTCGGCGTTGTAACCGACGGCCGATTTGACAAGCTCCGTGATCTGGCTGATGGCGGTCTTGCTGAGCGGCACGTATTTTTTCGGCGGCTGCCAGTCGGCGGGCGCGTTCTTGGGTTTTGTGACGGAGGTATCGGGCACATATTTGCCGTCGACCAGAACCGCGACGGAGAGTTTTTTGATCGTCCCCGTTGCGTGGCGCGTCGTCTGCACGGTCTTGCTGATGTCGTAGTTGGTGATTTCGTGATCCGTGTCGTTCTTGCTGGCCGGCAGGGCGGATTTTCCGTTCGCCGCGCCGTTGTTCGGCAGGCCGGGCAGGTTGGTCGAGACGGAAACCGCGCCGTTGGCGTTTTGGGAAGACGAATTGTCGATGTTGCTGCTGGTATCGGATTGCGTGGAGCGCACGACCTGTCCGTTCGGATCGTAGGACTCGGAATTGCTGCTGATTTGATCAAAGTCCATCTCTGCGGTCACGTTGGCGCGGACGTTGCCGTAGCCGACAATCCGGCCGACCATGTCTTCGATTTGGCGCGCCATGTGCATGTCGTATTTTTCTGTCAGGGAGGCGTTGCTGTCGGCGGAGTAGTCGTCGCTGTTGCTGCCTTCTCCCTGCGCCAGAAGGTTTCCGTCCTGATCGATGATGGCGACGTTCTCGGCCTTGAGGCGCGGCACGGCGGCGGCGATCAGGTGTTGTATGGCGTGGATTTGTTCCGGCGTGATGCTGGCCGTGTTGCGTAGGTTCAAAAACACGCTGGCGGATGCGGGCGTTTCGTTATTGCTGAACAGTTCATGCTGCGGCAAAACAAGCTGAATGCGCGAACTGCGGACGTCGTCGATGGAGTTGATCGTGCGTGCAAGCGCGCCTTCAAGAGCGCGCTGGGCATCTATGTTCTCGACAAACCGCGTCGTGCCGAAAGCCTGTTTCTGGTCGAAGATTTCATAGCCGACCGAGCCTTCCGACGGCAGGCCGTCTTCAGCCAGCAGAATGCGCGCCTTGCCGACGTCTTTTTGCGGCACCATCACTTGCGTGCCGTCGGCGCTGAGTTTGTAGGGAATGTGCGTATTATCGAGCTTGGCGGCGATCTCCGTTGCGTCGATGGTGGAAAGCTTGCTGTAGAGCAGCGTCATGCCCGGCGTATTCGACCGCGCCGCGACGAAAATGAAAAAGACCGCCAGACCGAAGAAAGTCACCAGCATGACCGCAAGGCGGCCTGCTCCCATATTTTTTAGCGCTTCAAAAAAAGAATCCACCTGACGTCACCTTACTTTGCAGCCATGCCAAAGAAGGGAATCCGAGCGTTTAACAAATAAGCAAAAACCCAAACCCCACATCCTTTAGAGTAATCAATTTTTACGCACTAGGCAAATTTTGCCCGAATCTTTCTTCATCCCTGTGAGGACATGCATTTTTTATGCTAACAGACTAACTTTTATAAAGGCATAACAACCGTTTAATTTTTAGGGTTATTTTATCATTCCTGCCGGCGTTAACTATTCTTTAACTCTTTGTTTTATAGTGCTTTTTTTCTTGCTTTTATAGAGGTGGCATTATATGATGAAAGTAGTAGCAGTAGATTTGCCCGTGGAGGGGTGTATCTGCTTGGATGGGAGCCATAGAAAATGGTTGGTATTGTAAACGCAATCGCTTCTGCGCAGAATGCCGCTCTGAAATCGGCAGTTCAGAGTATGGCTTCTCCGGAGCCTGCGCCGCCGCCGCCGCTTTCCAGCATCAATTTCGTCGCTTCCGGCATTCATGTCGATAATTTGCAGAACGTAGCCATTCTTGAGTATCGCTCCGCCAAGACCGGAGACGTCATACGCCAATATCCTGATCAGTCGCAGATCGACGCCTTCAAGGCCGCCGAACGTCTGGCGCAGGTGGCAGCAGAGGCGCACCAGCAGCAAGCGCAGTCTTCCGCGCCGAGTTTAGCGGCGCCGTCGCGTTCTTCGGGGGACACGCCCGTATTTCATCAGAGTACCGGCAGTTCGGGCGCGGGCGCTTTCGCGGCGCACGCTTCCGTTCCGGCGTCTGTTTCTTCCGGCAGCACGGGCGGATCGCCATCCGGGAACAGCACAGTTTCCATTATGGCCTGACGCTCAGGACGCGGCCTGTATTTTCATTTCTGAATGGGTTTTCTGAAAGCTAGACGGACGCGGACAAGGCGCGCGAGCGCTTGTTTTCGCCCTATTGCTGTTGAAATCTCAGGCTATGTTGTCCGATACCATTTTTGCTTCGGGGGCCTGTGTATGCTTTGCAGCTGTTGCCGCGTCAGGCTTTTTCATGAGCCCTGCGGCGATGCAACGGTTGATATTGATCAGAACCTGAAACTTCTCCGGCAGGGTCTCCACGAGGATGTCCTGCGTGTGCTTGAACACGAAGAAGGCAAGGGACGCCACGTTATTTCTGAGGTCCTGCGGCAGGTGATGATCCGGATTGTCCATGTCGCTGACGAAAAGCTGCCAGAGCTTCTGGTTGTGATTGAGTATCTCGCCGAGTTCCTCCAGCCTGACTTTTTCTCCGTCTTGCAGGCGCCGGGCGAGGTCTTCGAGCTTTTGCGCGGCTTGCAGAAGAACGGTCGCTTCCATCGTGCGCTGGTCGGTGGCAGTGGCGATTTTGACGTAGGCGCCGGCGGCCTGTGAATAAGGGTTTTTATTGGACATTGGCGAGCATCTCCCTTTCGTGTTCCATGAGGTTGCGTGCTTCTTTCAGCGCCTTGTAATATTCTCCATTGAGGATATGCATACTGATTTTGGCGAAGAAAAGGGCTGTTGACGGCGCGGCCTTCTGGATGCTGTTGACAAGGGCGAAATAAGCCTTGTGCAGGCTGTCCGGCGTATCGGAGATGTACATGAGTTGAACGGTAAAATAGACCTTTTTGCAGGGGCTGTTGGCTTCTTTTTCGGTCATGATGTCTTTTTCACGCAGAATAGGCGCCGATCCTTCGATATGAAGACGCGTACGCGTATCATCATTTGTGACAAGGGCGTTGCCGATAATCAGCCGCTCATTGGGTTTCAGATCTATAATCAGAGCCATGAGATTCTCTCCGGTCTATAAAACTTGACGAGTTTCTTTCGCCATCTCAGCTTACTTTCAGTATCTCACGAGATGGTTAATAAAATAATAACAGATTTTCCTTGTTTTCGGGGCTGATCACGCCCAATTTACCGGATAGAAGGTGTCCTTTATGATGACTAAAAAACAAAAATTTACATATAGCGCAGAAGGAGAAGACCGTGCTGACGGGAATATTCCACTGCACGGTCCCGAGGATTTTGAGGGCATGCGCAAGGCGGGCAGGCTGGGTGCCGAAGTGCTGGATTACATCACGCCCTATGTGCAGCCGGGCGTGACGACCGATCATCTCGACAAGCTGTGCGATGAATATACGCGCGATCATGGCGCGATCTCCGCGCCGCTGAATTACCGCGGCTTCCCGAAGTCGATCTGCACGTCGGTCAATCACGTGGTCTGTCACGGCATCCCGGGGCCGAAGGTGCTGGAAGACGGCGACATCGTCAATATCGACGTTACCGTCATTCTCGACGGCTGGCACGGCGATACCAACCGTACGTTTTACGTCGGCGACAAAGTGCCGACCAAGGCGAAGCTTCTGATCGACGCGACCTATGAGGCGATGATGCTCGGAATCCAAGCCGTCAAGCCCGGCGCGACGCTGGGCGATATCGGCCATGCCATCCAGACACATGCCGAGAGCAAAAGATTTTCCGTTGTGCGCGACTTCTGCGGCCACGGCATCGGCAAGATTTTCCACTGCGCGCCGTCCGTGCTGCACTACGGCGAACCCGGCACAGGTCTGAAACTGAAGCCGGGCATGTTCTTCACCATCGAGCCGATGATCAACACCGGCGGCTGGGAGACGAAAATCCTCAGCGACGGCTGGACAGCGGTGACGAAAGACCGCTCGCTCTCCGCGCAGTTCGAACATTCTCTGGCAGTGACGGAAACCGGTTACGAGATCTTCACGCTCTCGCCCAAGGGGTATACGAAGCCGCCGTATGCCTGACGCCGTCAAAAAAAACGTACCGCAAGATAAAAACAACGCGCCGCCGCACCATACAGGCCACCGTGACCGTCTGCGCGAGCGTTTTTTGAAGTCCGGTCTTGCCGGCTTGCAGGACTATGAATTGCTCGAAATCATCCTGTTTTCCGCGATCCCGCGCCGCGACGTCAAGCCGCTGGCGAAACAATTGCTGCAAGAATTCGGCGGCATTTCCGGCGTTCTGAACGCATCGGTCGCCGACCTGCAAAAAATCAAAGGCATGAGCGAAAACGCCGCCGTTTTGTTCAAGGCCGTGCAGGGGCTGACGCAAAAGATGCTGATTTCCGACATCGGCAAGAAGCCTGTTTTAAGTTCGTGGCAAAAGCTGATCGATTATTGCACCGTCGCCATGGCTCACGAAAAGCGCGAGCATTTCCGCGTTCTGTTTCTCAACCGCAAAAACCAGCTGATCGCCGACGAGGTGCAGCAGGTGGGCACGGTCGACCACACGCCGGTTTATCCGCGCGAGATCGTCAAACGCGCGCTGGAGCTTGGCGCGACGGCGCTGATCCTCGTCCACAACCATCCGAGCGGTGACCCCAGCCCGAGCGAACCTGATATTGTGATGACGGAAGAGATCATCCGCGCCGCCTCGGCGCTGGACATTCTCGTGCATGACCATTTGATCATCTCGCAAAACGGGCATGTCAGTTTCAAGTCTCTCGGGATTTTAAATTTTACCGCCTAGGCCATTCTGCGCGGCACAAAAACGATCGCATCCATTTCCATGACGATTTCACTGTTCTGGTTGGTGACGGTGTTTTTTGTGCGCATCAGGCCGCGCTCCGGTGATTTTTCCGAGGTGCGAAGTTCGGTTATTTCGACCGCAAGGGAGAGGCTGTCGTCCGGGCGCACCGGAAGCGGCCAGTTGATGTTTTCGACCGCGCGACCTACCATGCCGCCTTTCATGTGCGGCGACGCCTGCACGATCATGCGCATAGCAAGGCAGGCGGTATGCCACCCGCTGGCCACCAGTTCGCCGAAAACGGTGTCTTTCGCTTTGACGGGATCGGTATGGAAGTCCTGCGGGTCGTATTGTTTGCCGAACGCGATGATGTCTTCCTCAGTCACTTTTTGCGGACCGGCGGTGAATTTCTGGCCGATGGCGAGGTCTTCATAGGTGATAAAATCTGTCAGGTTTGTCATGAGTCGATTATATTCTTTCATAATCAATAAGTTAATACATTTATTCATTGCTATAATAATGTTGACGTTACTTTTATATTATGTATAATAATGCCTATCATTCTTTAGCCGGAGCGGGGTATGAAAAAATCACTGGTACAGGAATTCAACGAAACGTCTGCAGCGGCGCGCGCGGCTTTTCCGGATCGGTTGGAAAGGCTAGTCGTTTTGCTAGTGCCGACGGCAGATACGCCCGTTTATGTCGCGCCAGCCGTGGCCGATCAATTAACGAAAAATATTGCCGCTGTAAAACAGGCTGTCGCGCATGCAGCTGAAGTGTTGCACAGGTATAGTGCTATAGGGATAGCAAACCGGTATGGCCATGTCGGCGGGACAAGCGTCAATTTGATCGCCCTGCAAGATAATTTACCGGGCCTTTTTTATAAGGGCTACACGAGAGAGATGTGGTCGGTTTATGTGCTTGATCACGAACTGGGACATCATGTGACCCCCAAAGGTGCGGGTTGGGGATATAGCGGACAGGTGAAAGAAAGCTCGGCAGATGCTTATGCGATGTTGCGTCATATACAGCGCTTTGGAAAAAACACACAATTTTCAGTCACTCATGCGAACCGTATGGCCAAGGAAATCGTTTTGCGGGGAGATACCGCGCATTATACGACGGATACGATCCAGAGGGTCGTCCAAGTCGCCAAAGAAATGGACATTTCAAAACTTTCATTGCGGGAAACGGCGGCGCTGGCCCACAAAATAGCCGGTGAAGCGCATCTGGACGAAGGGGTACTCAAAAAAATCCGCAAAGCGTATCACCCGGTCTTCCTTGCCTGTGAAGAGCAGATAGGCGATATCTCTACGGTTATAGATAAACTTTATGAGCGCGACAAAGAGGCCTACAAGCTTTTCTGCCGCGAAACGCTTGCCGTTATGAGGGAACACGCGGATGATGCCGATATTTACAAGGCTGGAAAACGCTTCCTGAGCTATGCGCCCGTCAGAAACTTTATGCAGAAACAGGCTAAAAACGACGCTTTCTACAGAGACGCGCTGGGCTTCCTCAAAGAAGAGCCGTTCGAACAGAGCAATATGTCCGCCAACGCCGGCCGTCCGGCATCCGGTTCGCAGGGACATCCTCATCCCGCGCACAAAAAGTTCGGGTAAGGATCAGCCGTGACGAACCCCGCAAAAAAATTCCAAGCCGCCACAAAAAAGAATGACGGGTCCGTTTTCGACTTCGATGCCGAGGTGGCGCAGGTGTGGCGCGATTTTCCGGAGATTAAAAACAAGGTAATCTTTTTGGATGCCAGCCATGACGCGCGCCTCGTTTATCCCGAAGAGGGCGCGGAAAAAGATGCCATAGAGAGATTTTTGAAAATTTATAACCCTAAACGCAGGTTGAAATCCGCTTTCGCCCGATGGGGAGAGAAAAATTCTTTTTGTCAGCCGTTGTCCGGCAACACACGGCTGCTTTATATCCTGATGGAAAAGCACCCTTACGACAAAATTTCACCGCGCGCGCCGCTGGTGCAGGAGACGGCGTTTGTTTTCGACCATGAGCTTGGTCATGCGATCATTCCCGGGGCGGATGTTCCGACGAACAGAGCCGAGTGTTTTGCTGACGCCTATGCCACTATCCGTCATTTGCAGCGTTTCGGTGCAGATTCACCTTTTATCGGCCATGTTGTGAACAACAGGTCTTTCGATCTTGTTTTCAGGGATAGCTGGTATGGCCATGCGCATTTTACGGGCGCGGTGACAGAGAAAATCCTCGACCGCTGTCACGATATCGACTGGAATGCATTGACGCCACGGGAGGCGGCCGATCTGGCGCGAAAATTTGTACTGGAGCATGAAATGGCGTCCGAAGCCCTGAACATGCTCGAAAGGGATTTTAAGGCGCTGCACAAGCAGGCGGAGAAAATCGCCCGAGGTGATACGGCACCGCTGAAGGAATTAGCAGAAAAGGTATTGTCCACGGATTCGTCTGATGTTTTCAAATACGGGACAAAAGCGCTGGCGCTTTATGTCGACCGGCAAACGGCGGATCTGGTGCTGCAGGGGACGTATTGGAACGAAGTGCGTAAAAAACTGGCCAAAAGACGTAAGGCTTTTGCGCGTTATGGTGCGCCGTCACTCAGGAAAATGCTTATGAAAAAAACCATGCATCCATTTAAGGGGCAGATTTAGAAGGCGCGTTGTTATAAACTCCTGACTTGAAAAACAAGTTCAGGAGCATCCGGATGCCCAGCTACAAAGCCCCCCTTGATGACATGCGTTTCGTCTTGAACGAAGTTCTGGATGTGGCGCAATTGTCGCGCATTGCGGACTTTTCGCAGGTGGACAAGCCGACGATCAACCAGTTCCTTGAAGAAATCGCCAAGATGGCGGAGAACGTGCTGTTTCCGCTCAATGCCACGGGCGACCGCGAGGGCTGCACGCACGACCGCGAGACGAAAGCGGTCAAAACCCCGACGGGATTCAAAGACGCCTACCAACAGTTTTGCGAAGCGGGGCTGACCGGTTTTGCCTGCGATCCGAAATACGGCGGCCTCGGCATGCCGATCGTGTTGAACACGGCCTTGAGCGAGATGTTCTGTTCGGCCAATCTTTCCTTCGGCATGTATCCGGGTCTGAGCCACGGTGCCTACAACGCGCTGCACGAATACGGCACGGACGAACAGAAGAACACCTATCTGCCTAAGCTGGTCTCCGGCCAATGGGCGGGGACGATGTGCCTGACCGAACCGCAGTGCGGCACGGACTTGGGGCTTATCAAAACAAAAGCGGTGAAAAACGCCGATGGTTCTTATGCCATCACCGGCACGAAGATTTTCATCTCGGCGGGCGAGCACGACCTGACGGAAAACATCTGCCACCTCGTGCTGGCAAAGATCGAGGCTGCAGACACGCCCGCCGGTATCAAAGGCATCAGCCTGTTCATCGTGCCGAAGTTTTTGCCGGAAGGGTTGGCGCATAACAATGTCACCTGCGGCCGCATCGAAGAAAAAATGGGCATCCACGGAAATTCCACCTGCGAGATGAACTTCGACGGCGCGAAGGGCTGGCTGGTCGGCGAAGCGCATAAGGGCATGAAGGCGATGTTCGTGATGATGAACGAGGCGCGCCTTGGCGTCGGCCTGCAAGGTCTGGGCTTGAGCGAAGTCGCCTATCAAAACGGCCTCAATTACGCGCTGGAACGCGTGCAAAGCCCGCCGATCGACCAGAAGGGCGAACACGCCTCCGTCACCATCATCAACCATCCGGATGTGCGGCGCGAGATTTTGGGCATCAAGGCCGCCGTCGAGGGCGAACGCATGCTGGCCTACTGGATTTCTCTGCAACTAGATATTTCTCAAAAAGATCCCGATGAAGCCGCGCGCAAAAAAGCCAAGGCGTTCGTCGATCTGCTGACGCCGATCGTCAAGGCGCATTTCACCGACAACGCGGTGGAGAACACCAACTCCGCGATACAGGTGTTCGGCGGGCACGGCTACATCAAAGAGCACGGCATGGAGCAGTTCAACCGCGACGCGCGCATCACCCGCCTTTACGAGGGCACCAACGGCATTCAGGGGCTCGACCTCATCGGACGCAAGGTGTTGAAAGAAAACTTATTGCCGGGCTATTTGCGCTTGCTGATGCAAGACCTGTTCGCGGCGAAAAAGAACGGCGTTTCCCTATGCCTGCTCTGGCCCGTGGCGCGCAGGGCGGGGACGCTGTGCCGGATTACCTTGAAATTGCGCGTGCGCGCGCTGTTCGGCACGCTGCTGCGGCGCATGTCCTTCATGCGTGACGCTGCGGGCATGTCGACCGACTATTACAAGCTGATGAGTCTTGTCGTCATCGGCCACATGTGGGTGAAGATGGCGGACACGGCGACGCAAAAGCTCGCTGCCAATCCGGAAGGCGGGGTGCGCGACTTTTACGAGACGAAAATCAAGACCGCGCACTTTTACATGAAGAAGGTCATGCCGCAGACGGCGGCCTATAGCGGGGCGATCGGCGGCGGCACAAACGCGTTGATGGACATTCCCGCCGACAAGTTCGCGCATACGCAAACAACGATCGGAGCATGATGATGAAAAAGTTTTTTAAAGGACTCGTCTCGTTTATCGTTTTTTTTATAGCGCTGGGTATATTCGTTATTGTCGCCTTGCGGACTTACGTGCCGATGACGAAGGTGGGAGCGCTCGCAAAACAAAAAGTACATGAGGCGACAGGGCGCGACCTTGCGTTCACGGGCGCGAAGTTTGTTTTCTGGCCGGATATCGGCGTGCGCCTGACGGATGTTTCGTTCAGCAATCCCGCCTGGGCGCAGAAAAAGAACATGGTCTCGCTCGGGGAGGCAGATGTCGCACTGGCGGTGATGCCGCTGTTGCACAAGAAGATCGTCGTCAAACGCTTTATTCTGAACGCGCCGGACATCGACCTTGAAATTTCCAAAGACGGGCAGAGAAACTGGGATTTTTCGCAAACCCCTGCCGCCGCCACGCTAGCGGCGCATGAACAACAGCAGGGCAAGAGCGTGCCCGCGCCCCCGCGGCAGCAGCTTGATTTCCATTTCGGGCAGATGCGCATCGACAAAGGGCGTCTGGTCTTCGCCGACATGCAAAAGGGCCAGACCATCCGCCTCGATGATGTCGACGTGAACGTTAAGTGGCCTGACCCGAAGAGCCCGCTGCATATCGACGGCGCGCTGACTTATAAGGGCAAGCGCATCAATCTCGCGCTCGACCTCGACCGGCCGATGGATATTCTTGCGGGAAAAGAATCCAACGGACTGGCCGACATGAAGGCGGATGATTTTAATGTCAAGGCGCACGGCGCCTATGCCATGCAGGGCGTGTTTTTTAACGGCGCAGTCGATGCCGGCATATCCGATCTCGCCTCCACTTTATCATGGCTGCGGAATGAGAAGACACAGCAAAAACTGCCCTTCCGCACGCTGGCTTTCAAAGGCACCGCGCGGCTGGAAGGCACGGGGCTGACCTTGCAGAAGGCGGCGCTGTCGCTGGACGACTTGCAGGCAAAGGGCGATGCGAGCGTGAGCTTCGCGCAAAAGCCCGATATTGTCGCGCGCCTGTCTTTGAACAAGCTCGATCTCGACCGCTTTACCGGCGGGAGCGCGGGTACTGCGTCCAAGGGCGGAAGCGGTGGCGCGGGCGGACAGGCCGCCACACAAGGAGGATGGGATACGACGCCGCTTGATTTCTCGGGGCTGAAGGCGGTCAACGCCGACCTGCAACTGGACACCGGAGGGTTTATGCTGCGGGGCATCGCCGTCGGTCCGTCGGTGCTGACGGTGAAGCTGCAAAATGGCGAACTGAGATTCCAGTCTTCCGATGCGACGCTGCTCGGCGGGCGGTTTTCATCCGGCCTGGCTTTGAGCGTTGCGCGTGCCGTGCCGGCGATGTCGTTTGCTTTCAATATGACGGGCGTAGAGGCACAGCCTGTGCTGGCGACTTTCGCGCACTTCAGAAAACTGAGCGGAACCGCGACGGCGCATGTGGCCGTGACGGCGTTCGGAGACAACCAGAACGCTGTTATCTCCAGCCTCGCGGGCAAAGGGGATTTCGATTTCAAAGACGGCGAGCTCAAAGGCATCGACATGGTCAAAATCGCCCAGCTGGTGCAGGCGCATTCCTCCAATACGAGCGTGGGGACGGGCACGACGAAGTTCGTCGATATGACGGGTACCTTCACGATTGCCAAAGGTGTCGCGGCCAACAACGATCTTAAAGTCGAAGGTGCGGTGTTGCGCGCGTCGGGACACGGCACCATCGATCTGCCGCAAAAATACATTCACTATCGCGTCACGCCCGTGCTGTTGTCAGGGCAGCAAACAACAGGGCAGGCGGCCGCGGGGCAGCAGAGCGTGTCCGGCCTCACCGTGCCGGTCAATATCAGCGGACCTTTCAACCATATCAAGGTCATCCCCGATTTCGCGGCGGCTATCGGCGGGATTGTCGCCAATCCGTCAAACGCGCGGCAGACCATCAAAAACATCAGGAACAATTTCAAACAGAATCCGATCGGCACGCTGCAAAATCTGCTAGGCAACGGCGGGCTGTTCGGACGCCGCTAACCCCTTCATAAACTAAAGGAAGAAACAACGATGATACCGCGCTTTTCACGTCCCGAGATGACCTCTATCTGGGAGATTGAAAACAAGTTCAACATCTGGCTTGAGGTGGAGATGCTGATTTGCGAGGCGCAGGCGGAAATCGACGTCATCCCGAAGGAGGCGCCCGCGAAAATCCGCAAGAAAGCAAAGTTCGACATCAAGCGCATCGACGAGATCGAGAAGAAAGTGCATCACGACGTCATCGCCTTCCTGACCAGCGTCGGCGAGCATGTGGGCGACGAGGCGCGTTATATCCACCTCGGCGTGACGTCGTCCGACATCATCGACACCGGATTTTCAGTGCAATTGCAGCAGGCGGCGGATTTGATCATCGCCGATCTTGATGCGCTGCTCAAAACGCTGCGCCAGCGCGTGCTGGATTATAAGGACACTATCTGTATCGGCCGCAGCCACGGCATCCACGCCGAGCCGACGACCTTCGGCATGAAGCTGGCGGGGCACTATGCCGCCTTTTCGCGCGCGCGGCGGCGCATGATCAGCGCCCGCGAGGAGATATCCACCTGCTGCATTTCCGGCCCCGTCGGCACCTACGCCTCGATCGATCCGCGCGTTGAATCTTACGTGGCGCAAAAGCTGAACCTTGTCGTCGAACCGGTTTCCACGCAAATCATTCCGCGCGACCGTCATGCGATGTTCTTTTCCACGCTGGGTGTGATCGCCGCCTCGATCGAGAATCTCGCGACCGAGATCCGCCATTTGCAGCGCACCGAGGTGCGTGAGGTCGAGGAATATTTCGCGCCCGGGCAAAAAGGCTCCTCCGCCATGCCGCACAAGCGCAATCCGGTGCTGTCGGAGAATTTGACCGGCCTTGCAAGGCTGATCCGCTCCGCCGTGACGCCGGCGCTGGAAAATGTGACGCTGTGGCACGAGCGCGATATTTCGCACTCGTCCGTCGAGCGGGTGATCGCGCCAGATGCGACAATCCTGATGGATTTCGCCCTTAACCGCCTCAATGGCATCATGGACAAGCTGCTGGTCTATCCGAAGCGCATGAAGGAAAATCTCGAGAACTTGCGCGGGCTGGTCTTCTCGCAGCCTGTGTTGCTGGCGCTGACGCAAGGCGGCATGAGCCGCGACTATGCCTACCGCCTCGTACAGGAACACGCCATGAAGGTCTGGGACAACCAAGACCTGCAGTTTCTTCAGTTGCTGGATACCGACGATACGGTCGATGAATATATTCCGCCGGATGCGCTGAAGAATATTTTCAACTACCGCCACTGCATAGAACGCACGGCGGATGTCATCGAACGTGTCCTCGCAGATGGCGATGTCTAAAAATATTCAATAAAATCAAAAAAATATTATATATTATGGAATTTATTTATTGACAATTCCATAACCATTGAATATACATATTCTCCACGTGCATGTAGCAATCAATCAACGGAGGAACTTTGGAATGAAAAACGTATCAAAATTGTGTGCAGCTTTCGCCCTTGTCGCGGCTTGCAGCGGAACGGCCATGGCGGCCGGCACCCCGTGCTTTACGGATCAGGCGAACAATGTAAAGGTTTGCGCAACGGAAACAAAGGCCGCCGGCCCGCTTTTCACGGTGGAAAAAGCGCAAGTGACCAACCTGAAAACCGGCAAGACGACCGATCAAAAGGCTGTGATCGTGCTGAACAAGCAAGGGCAGGCGAAGGGTTATATCTTTAAGGCGAACTAAGCCTTACTGACTTTAAAAAAGCGTCGGCATAGGCCGGCGCTTTTTTTTATGCTATCGTCCTCTCATGCTCGAATGGCAAGACGAAGGCATTGTTCTTTCCGTGCGCGGACACGGCGAAACCGGCGGCGTAGTATCTCTGCTGACGCAGGGGCACGGCCGCGCCATGGGCTATATTTACGGTGCGACGTCGTCGCGGATGCGCGGCGTGCTGGAGCCGGGCAATCTCGTCTCTGTGCGCTGGCAGGCGAAATCGTCCGACCAACTCGGCAATTTTACGCTGGAGCTGGAGAAAAGCGTGGCAGCGGACGTGATGGACGATCCGGTGAAGCTCACCGCCATGCAGTCGGCCTGCATTCTTGCGGACAAAACGCTGCCGGAGCGCGAAAACCATTCCGGCGTGTTCGAGGGGACGAAGGCGCTGATGGCGTCTTTCTCCACCGACATCTGGGCGGTGACGTATATATATTGGGAGATCGGTCTGCTACGTGAGCTCGGCTTCGGGCTCGACCTTTCAAAATGCGCCGCGACCGGCGCTGTGGATAACCTGATTTACGTCAGCCCGAAATCCGGTTGCGCGGTTTCCGCGGCGGCGGGAGAGATTTATAAAGAGCGGCTGCTCAGCTTGCCGGCGTTTTTGCGTGGGCAGGGGAATTTTGACGATCCCGACATTCTCGACGGGCTGAAACTGACGGGGCATTTCCTGCGTCACCGTGTTTTCGCCTTGTCGAACAGCGACTTGCCGGAGTCGCGCCTCAGGCTGGAAGAGAAATTTAGAGCCTAGTTTTTCGGCGCAAAATAGGTTAAAAATCGGTTATGGCGAAAAAAGGCAATACCAGTAACGTGTTGGCAATGAACGTGCAGGATCGCGAACTCGGGCCCATCCTGAGCGAGAAGTATTTGTCCTACGCGCTCTCCACCATCATGTCGCGGTCGCTGCCCGATGTGCGCGACGGCATGAAGCCCGTCCACCGCCGCGTGATTTACGCCATGATGCAGCTTTCCCTGAAGCCGGAAACACCGCCGAAGAAATGCGCGCGTGTGGTCGGTGACGTCATCGGCAAGTTCCACCCGCACGGCGATCAGTCGGTTTATGACGCGCTGGTGCGCCTGGCGCAGGATTTCTCGGTGCGCTATCCGCTGGTCGACGGGCAGGGCAACTTCGGCAACATTGACGGCGACAACGCCGCCGCCATGCGATACACCGAAGCGCGCATGACGCAGGTGGCGCAGTTGCTGCTCGAAGGCATCGACGACGATGCCGTTGATTTCCGCGCGACCTACGATGGCGAGACTTTGGAGCCAATCGTTTTTCCCGCCAACTTCCCGAATTTGCTGGCCAATGGGTCTTCCGGCATCGCCGTCGGCATGGCGACATCCATCCCGCCACACAACGTCGCCGAACTGTGCGACGCGCTGGAAGTGCTGATCGACACTCCCGATTGTACGGTCAAGGATCTGCTGAAGCATATCAAAGGCCCGGATTTTCCGACCGGCGGCATCCTGGTTGAAGACCGCGCCAGCATCGTCAGCGCCTATGAAACGGGGCGCGGCAGCTTCCGCATGCGCGCCAAGTGGCACAAGGAAGAGTTGAAGAACGATAACTGGCAGATCGTTGTCACCGAGATCCCCTATCAGGTGGTGAAGTCACGGCTGATTGAGAAGATCGCCGATTTGATCATTAACAAGAAAATTCCGTTCCTCGATGATGTCACGGATGAATCTGCGGAGGATATCCGCATCGTGCTGACGCCGAAGAACAAGAGTATCGAAGCCGAACTGCTGATGGAGCAGATTTTCCGTCAGACGGATCTGGAGAGCCGCTTCGGCCTCAACATGAACGTGCTGGACGGCGGCACCGTTCCGCGCGTGATGAGCCTGAAGGAGGTTTTGCAAGCGTTTGTCGATCACCGGCAGGAAGTGCTGGTGCGCCGCTCAAAGCACCGCCTTGCCCATATCGAGCATCGGCTGGAAGTTTTGGCCGGTCTGCTGATCGCCTATCTGAACATTGACGAAGTCATCAAGATCATCCGTGAGGAAGACGATCCCAAGGCGAAGATGATCAAGAAGTGGAAGCTGACGGACGTCCAGTGCGACGCGATCCTCAACATGCGTCTGCGGTCTTTGCGCAAACTCGAGGAAATCGAGATCAAGCAAGAGAACAAGGATCTGACCGCCGAAAAGGCCGATCTCGAAAAACTCATCGGCAGCACCGCGCGGCAAATGACGGCGATCAAGAAGCAGATTAAAGGGATTTACGAGGCTTTCGGGCCGAAAACGGCGCTGGGCGCGCGCCGCACCAAGATCGGCAAGGCTATGGAGACTGTGGATATACCGGTCGACGCCTTTATCGAGAAAGAGCCGATTACAGTGATCTGTTCGGACAAAGGCTGGATCCGCGCGATGAAGGGCCATCTTGAGCCGGACAAGATCACTTCCATCTCTTATAAGGAGGGCGACGCTGCGAAATTCGTGTTCCACGCGCAAACGACCGACAAGCTTATCGCCTTCGGCACCAACGGAAAATTCTACACCATCGGCGCGGACAAGTTGCCTTCCGGGCGCGGATTTGGAGAGCCGGTGCGGTTGATGATCGACCTTGGCAACGAGGCAGATCTTGTGACGCTCATGGTGCATGATCCGGAGCGTAAACTCCTCGTTGCCGCAGACGACGGTCGCGGTTTTATTGTGCCGGAACAGGAAATTCTCTCGCAGACAAAGAACGGCAAGCAATGCCTGCTGGTCAAAAAAGACGCTGAAGCGCGCGTGTGCGTGCCTGCTGCCGGAGATCATGTCGCCGTGATCGGGAAGAACCGCAAGCTGCTGATTTTCAAGCTGGATGAAATCCCCGAAATGTCGCGCGGCGTCGGCGTCATTCTGCAGCGCTACAAAGACGGCGGCCTTGCCGATGCCAAGACGTTCGTTCTCAAAGACGGTTTGAGCTGGATGAGCGGCGGCCGCGAACACACCGAGAAAAAACTCAAGCCGTGGATCGGGCAGCGCGCGCAAGCGGGCATGCTGCCGCCCAACGGCTTTCCGCGGCAGCCAAAGTTTGGCGGATCGTCATCCTGAAAATCACGGGAAATAAATAACGCCTTTTTCGCGTTTTCTCATCACAGGCGGCGGCGTGACGGGCATGCCCGCGGCGAGCGCGCCGTTTTCCTTCGCGTTTTCCCTATCTTCGGCTTCCGTGATGGAGCGCTTGATGAGAATGAGCGAAATGCGGCGGTTGCGCGGCGAGGCCGGATAGGCGGCGATCAGCGGGTTGTGGTCGGCGCGGCCCTCGACGTCGTGAATCTGCGACATGTCGTAGCCGGATTCCATCATGACGCGGCGGCTGGCATTGGCGCGGTCGGCCGAAAGCTCCCAGTTCGTATAGGCGGCGTCTTTGCCGTATGGCATTGAGTCTGTATGGCCGCGCACAGAGACCTTGTTGGGCAGTTCCTTGATGATGCCGGTGATCATGCTGAGGAGCTGCACGGTTTGCGGCAAAGGCTTGGCACTGCCGCTCTTGAACATGGGTTTGCCATTCGTGTCGATGACCTGTATGCGCAGACCCTCTGGCGTCATGTCGATGAGCAGATTCTTGCTGTAGGCTTTGAGCGTGGGCATGGCCTCTATCGATTTGCGAATGTCGTTCGCAGCTTTTTTGAAGGCGACCTGATCTTCAGTGTTAAGCTGCGCGGTCTTCTGCGGGCTATTGGTGGCATTTTCGATGTTGCCGTGCGGGCTGTTCGGGTTGACAACATTGTTGGCCGTCTTCGCGCCGCGCGGCGAGAGCGTCGTGCCGCCGAGAAGGCCGCCCGCTCCGCTCTCGTTCTGCGCGATCAGCGGGTTGGTGGGCGAGAAGTAATCGGCGATCTTTTGTTTTTCCTTGTTGGTGGTGACGCTGAGCAGCCACAGCAGCAAAAAGAAGGCCATCATGGCCGTCACGAAGTCGGCGTAGGCAACCTTCCACGAGCCGCCATGGTGGCCGCCGCCGACGACCTTCTTGACGCGTCTGATGATGATCTCTTGTTTCTCGTCGCCGCCTTTTTTTTCTTTTTCCGCCACGGCGTCAGGCCATTGCTGTCAGGTTTTGCGTGGCCTCTTCCACTTCGAGGAACGTGGGCTGGACGTCATGCATCAGGATCTTGCGGCCGAACTCGACGGCGACCTGCGGTGCGGCGCCTTGCAGGAAGGCAAGCACGCAGGTTTTGATGCAGAGGAGATATTTGATTTCTGTGTCGGCGCGGCCCTGAATGGCGCTGGCGAGTGGCGCGACGACCCCGTAGGATAGAAACACGCCCATGAACGTACCGCACAGCGCGCCGCCGATCAGGTGGCCGAGAACGGCGGGCGGCTGGGTGATGGAGCCCATGGTGTGAATAACCCCGAGAACGGCGGCGACGATGCCGAGGCCCGGCAGGCCGTCCGACATGGTCTGTACCGCGTGGGCCGTATGGCTGCGCGTGGCGATTTCGGTGTCGATTTCCTGCTCCATGAGCGCCTCGACTTCATGCGGTTTTTCTGCGCCGAGCGAGATCAGCCGAAGATAGTCGCAGAGGAACGTGAGTGCGTGATGGTTTTCGTAGAAGCTGGGGAATTTTTTGAAAAGATCGCTTTCTTCCGGTTCTTCGATATGGCGTTCAAGCGCCAGCCAGCCTTTTTGCCGCGCCGTTTTGAAGATGGTGAACAGCACGCCGAGCAGCTCGATATACTGCTCTTTGCCGTATTTGTCTTTTTTGTAGATCATTTTCAGGTCGGTGAAGGTCTGCTTGACCGTGTGCTGGGAATTGGCGACGAGATAGGCCATGCAGGCACCGCCCCCGATCATCAGCCATTCAAAGGGCTGGTAGAGAACTTTTATGTTCCCGTCGTCGAGAATATACCCGCCGAAGACGCATAAAAAAACGCCGATGCCGCCGATAGCTTTAAACATTCATCTCCGCCTGTTTCATGACATTACGTCACATAACCCTTAACGACCCATACCTAGATAGTATGACCCAGCTTTCTTTTATCATCAATCATCAGATGCTGTTTTCGCAAAAACACTTCCGATAATATCTTCAACAAGGGTGCGCGTTTTGTTGTTTTTGTCATTGTGGGGGTTGAATTCCGTTATTTCCAAAGCACGGAAAAGCGGATGTCGTGCCGCCGCTTTGATAATAGGTAAAACTTCGGCGGGATAGAACCCCTGCTTTTCAGGCGTGCCGACGCCTGGTGCGGCTTCGGGGTCAAAACAGTCGATGTCGATGCTCATGCCGAAACCGACCGTGCCTGCGGTCGCGCGCTGCAGGGCTTCGGCGTAGACGGCCTTAAACCCGCGTTTCCTTACTTCATCAAGGTAGTAAACGCGAATGTTGTGTTTCTGTACGAACTCTTTTTCCTGTGGCTCGAAGCTGTGAATGCCGATCATGCTGATATGTTCCGGCGAAAGCGCCGGGCCTGCGCCGCCGATGTTCGTCAGTTGCGGCAGGCCGTGGCCGACAAGGGCGCTGACGGGCTGGCCGTGCCACCAGCCGCCCCATTTGCCGTGTTTGGACGTTTCGTACGTATGCGCGTCAAGGTGGGCGTCGAGCCAGATCAGGCCGAAGTTCTGCGCGGCACGGAGGCCCGCGACAACGCCCGACCATGTGCCGATCGCGGAAGCGTGGTCTCCGCCGATAACAATGGGAATATATTTATTTTCAATGGCGTTATTCGTGCAATTAAACAATCTTCTTAAGCCTTCGACGACGAGGGGAAGGGTGTCCTCCTTTGTCGTCAGTTCATCGTGACGGCCAAGAAATTTGATCCCGAGCGGGCCGCGCCATTTTGCGCTGACGTCGCGCATGCGGAGCTGGCGCAGGACATGATCCGCGCGTACGGCGGCGGGGCCGTCTTCGCAAAGATAATTCCCGCAGCCCCAGCCGCTGTCATAACCGATGATCTCGGCCTTGCAGGCACACGGTGATGCTTTTTCACTTATGGTATTCATGGAACATCCACTCTTGCCCTAGGATGGACGAGCGTCCGGTAAAAGTAAAGGCGGGATAGAGCAGATCCCGATGCGATGGAACTACCACATCGGGTGAAGATGCCCGTAAATCCATATTTACTATTTATTGAAACTCCGTATTCCAGTTCTCTTTTCCGTCATTTACTGGAATACTGTTCTTTGGGAGTGTCGGGGGGGCGTCATGCTGATGCTGTGCTGGTTTTATTGCATTCCGCTTGCGAAGGGGGCTTTCTTCGCATCGGGGCCGTTTCTGTTCGTGCTGGCGATGTTTGCGTTGAAGCGCGGCGTGCGCCAGCAGCGCGGAACCCTGCGTCAGATTGCCTTTTTCATGATGTTCGCCGCGCTCTTGAAGATGACAACAGTGGACATCCATTTCCTGCGCGCGGACCTGCTCTGCCGTTTCAACCAGTGCCACGACGATGGATTTTTCAGGAATGTGCAGATCGCGGGTCTGGTGGCGCTTGTGGTGTTCAGTTTTCTTTTGTTCAACATGTACCGCAGCTTTGCGCGCGACAAGCGGCAAAAGCGCATCTCGCCGCAACAGGTGCACTTGTCGATCTGGGCCAACACCGGCCTGTTGTTGGTGTTGGTGCTGATGGGCTGGCTGGCGGCGCCGTGGGTCGGGTACCTGACCGTCGGGCATATCCCCAAGTTTTTTGTTCGTATCCCGTGGCAGCATCTCGCCGAACTGGATGTCGTCGTTTTGCTCATCGGGTTCTGGAAGCTGGAGGATTGCGTCTGGACGTATGATCCCGTGGAAAGAAAAAAGCGCGGGTTCAAGATAGACGTCTGGACGGCGAAGGATACGCTGTGGGTGTCCGTCGTTCTGCTGGTCATCGGGCTGGGGCTTTCTTACGTGTCACACGACGTTTTGTCGATGAACACGCCGCAACATAGCGAACATCTGCATATCAACCTCGATAAGCTGGACCAGCTTCAAGGTTTCGACCCGCCGCCCGCGACCGTTCCTCAGGTGCCGGAATAATTTAAGCGCGGTACAGCCACCAGTTTTTGCTGTTGATGGAGAAGATCGGCTGGTAGCGGTCGACGGCCGTGACGGGCTCGACTATTTTGTTTTGGTTATCGAGCACAAAGTTGTTGTCGCCGGAGCGGACGATCAGGATGGCGTGCGAGAGAGCCTCTACCTTGTCTTCCACGACGGCGATTTTCAGCTGGTCTGTCGAAAAACCGAGGGCGCGCAGAGAGACATATTTCGCGATGGCGTAATCCTTGCAATCGCCGCCGCTGCCGAAGAACCGCGTCGCCGTCGCGTGCCAGTAGCCATAGCGGCCATAGACATGCAAATCATCGACATAAGGGATCTGGTTCAGGAATTTGTTGATGCCGTTGATTTGCGCCTGACGGGAAAGGCCGCTCAATTCCCTGATTTTTTTCTGCCACATCACGACGCCGGGCGACGTCGCGTTCGGGTTTTCCAGTTGTGCCTGAAAACTGTCAATTAGCTCCGACCATTTTTTGAAGGGCGTGATGTCGCTATGGCGCGTGGCGTGCATGCCGAACAGGTCAGGAGATTGCGGCGTGGCCGCGGCGCTGTTCGCAAACTGCATGGAGACGTTGGTGGCCTGCGTGGACGGCTCATGTGCCTGCGCCGACACGGGCATGCCGAATTGCATCATCACGGCGATCCCCGCCGCCGCGGCGCGCATGCACCATTGTTCCGTCAGCGCCCGGTAGAGCTGACCCGTCGTGAGGGCTTTCTGGCCGATGAGGATGCGTCCGAGCTGTCCGCCGGTTTTGGCTTGCGTCTCAAGGGCGTTTTGGAGCTGGCCGGCCGAGATAAGGCCACTGGCCACCAGCAGGTCGCCGAGCTTGAAGGTTTTGATATTTCTGGCAAATGACCTGAAAAAGCTGCTTCTCAGGCCCGATTGTTCGGCTGTTTTGGACTTGCGAGAAAAAGGTTTTTGCAACATAGTTTCCCTGTCGTTATCTGCTATAGGGTCTATTATTATGCTAAATTATTAATAAAATATGAAAACCATTGACGGAATTTCATATTGTTTATATATTACGAACTTATGTAATTTACTCAGCTCGTAACCTACCTCATGAAATGTTCAAAAAAGAATATATAAATGACTGAAATAAAAGAATTTTATAACAACCTAGAATCTCTTTCGGCGGCGCGTGTCCTATGCGTCGGGGATGTGATGCTAGACCAGTTCATTTATGGCACGATCGAGCGTATTTCGCCCGAAGCACCGATTCCCGTATTATTGGTCGACCGCGAAAAGCACATGCTGGGCGGCGCCGGAAACGTGGTGGCGAATGTGGCGGCGCTGGGGGTGCATGCGGCGCTGGCGACGGTTGTCGGGACGGATGCGACGGGCGTTGAAATCAAAAACCAACTGGCGGCGCTGGGCATCGATTACGCTCTGGAAACGGAACACAGCCGTTCCACGACGCGCAAAAGCCGCTTCATCTGCGGCCCGCAGCAGGTCTTGCGCGTCGACCGCGAGAAAACCGTTCCGGTTTCCGCCGCAGTAGAGGACAAGCTTATCGAGCGCATCATGACGCTTGTGCCGCAGGCGGGGGCGATCATTTTATCCGACTACAACAAAGGTCTGCTGACCGACAGGATCGTATCCGCCGTCATCGCCTGCGCGCGCCAACATAACAAGCCAGTGATCGTCGATCCCAAGGGCAAGAATTTCGCCCGTTATCGCGGCGCGACCGTCATTACGCCCAACCGCAAGGAGCTTGAAGAGGCGACCGGCATGAAGGCGGGGACGGACGACGAGGTGCGTGCCGCCGCGTTGAAACTGATCATGGATTGCGGCGTCGATACGGTTCTGGCCACGCGCAGCAAAGACGGCATGTCGATTATCTCGGAGAAAGACGCGCCGGTGCATATTCCAGCGCAAGTGCGCGAGATTTATGACGTTTCCGGTGCCGGCGACACCGTGGTGGCGACTTTTGCTGCGGGGCTTGCGGCCGGGTTTCCGGTCAAAAACGCCGCGCTGCTGGCCAATATCGCGGCCGGTATCGTTGTCGGCAAACCGGGCACGGCGACAGCGCGCCTTGATGAAATTCACGCCGTTCTGGCGGCACGACCGGGGCGGGAAACAATGTCTTCTGTTCAAAATGGCGCTAAATACGCATCCATAGAGGATGCCGTCACGCAGGCTGAGCGTCTGCGCACGCGCGGCAAGAAGGTCGGATTTACCAACGGTTGCTTCGATCTGCTGCATCCCGGCCATGTGTCGGTTCTGCGTCAGGCGCGCGCGGCGTGCGACTTTTTGATCGTCGCGATCAACAGCGACTCGTCTGTCAAACGTCTGAAGGGGCCATCGCGTCCGGTACAGAGCGAGACTGCCCGCGCCGATATTCTATCCGCACTGGAAATGGTCGATATGGTCATTGTTTTTGAAGACGATACGCCCATAGAACTTATACGGAGCATCAAACCGGATGTATTGGTCAAAGGGGGCCAGTATAAGCTTGAGGAGGTTGTCGGCTATGAAGTCGTTATGTCTTACGGGGGTCAGATCGTCCGCGCAGAGATGGAAGAAGGTTTCAGCACAACCGACACAATTTCTAGAATCCATGCATAAATACACTACTTTTTAACATATATAAAGATTTATCCCTATAATCTTAGCGGTAAGAAGAACTTTTTAACCCTTTTGTGTCACTCTTTACTTGTAGGGGGAGGCTTTCATAATGGGGTGTATTTTATAAGATGACAGATAACCCTGTGCCCAATGGGGCAGAGAAAAATCTTTCAGCGAACGTGCCACCGCCGGCTACTGCGGATAAAAGACCGCCAGTGAACGGTGCATCGTCTGCTGCCGCAGGCGCGCCGCCGGTCAACGGTACGCCGCAGCCTGCCGCCGCGCCCAAGCCGCCAGTCAACGGCACGCCGCAGTCTGCCGCCGCAGGCGCGCCGCCGATCAATGGCGTGACACAACCTGCCGTCGCGGGCAACACACAGGTTAAGGTCGCGCCGCCGCCAGTTGCGGAAAAAGACCACTCAAGATTCGTGTCGACGCCACCTGCCGCTGCAGCGCCGTCGCCAGCAAGCGCGCCACCGCCGCCGCCTGCTGCCGCAGCACCAAAGCAGCCAGCAGCGAGCGCACCGCCGTCGCCTGCCGCCGCTGCAGCGCCGCCGCCAGCAAGTGCGCCAACGCCGCAGCCTGTTGCCGCAGCACCAAAGCAGCCAGCAGCGAGCGCACCGCCTCCGTCCGCCGCAGAGAAAAAAACAGCAGCGAGCGCACTGCCACCACAGCCTGCCGCAGATAAAAAGCCGGTGGTCAGCGCGCCGCCACCTGCCGCAGGCGAAGAGCTTTCAATGAACGGGCCGCCGCCAAAGGCCGCTGATAAAAACCTTCCGGCTGCGCCAGGGGCTGCAGGGACAAGCCTGCCTGTCAGCGGACAGACGGCCATGGTCACGACCGATGCGACGCCCGCGCTCGCGGAAGAGATGCGGCTGGAGGAAGGCGGCGAACAGAAGAAGTCTTCAAAGCGCATCGGTGACCGTCTGGTCGAGCAAGGGCTGATCACCATAGATCAGTTGAACGTCGCGCTGCATGAAAAGCAGAAATCCGGTAAAATGGTTGGCCAGATTCTGGTCGAGTTGGGGTTTGTTTCCGAGGCATCCATCACGGCCTTTATCGCGGAAAGTTCGGGGCAGCAGCAGTTCGATTCCAAAAAGACCATGCTGGACCCCGAGGCGCTGGCGCTGATGACGAAGAAGGATGTGCTCAAGTATCAGGCCATTCCTATCACCGTCCTCAAGGATAAAGGTGAATTCAGGGTCGCCATGGTCGACCCCTACGACGTGCTGGCGCTCGATAAGCTGAAGCAGCTTGTGCCGCGCGGTTACGATATTGTCCCGTTCGTTTGTCCGTCGACAGTTTTTTCCGATGTGGTGCAGAGGGCGTACGGCGTCACCAGCACCATCGAAGGGATCATGAAAGAGCTGTCGGGCGACAAAACCGCAGCCAAGAAAAATATGGACAGCCTTTCGGAAGAGGAGGCCTACAGCCACCCGATCGTGCGTCTTGTCAACGCGATTGTGTTCGAGGCCGTTAAAATCGGGGCATCGGATATTCACTTCGAGCCTGAGGAAAACTCCGTGCGCGTTCGCAACCGGATAGACGGCGACCTTGTGGTGGCGCACGTTATTCACAAGGAATACTGGAACGGCATCTGCCAGCGCCTCAAAATCATGGCCGAGATGAACATCGCGGACAAGCTGTCGCCGCAGGACGGCCGCTTCGGCATGAGCATGGGCGGGCGCGAAGCCGATTTCCGCGTCTCCTGCCTGCCGACGGTGCATGGAGAAAACATCGTCCTGCGTATTCTCGACCAGAACGCCAGCATCGTGCCGGTCGAAAAGCTGGATTTCAGTGCGCACAATTCGCAGCTGATCGAGAAAATTCTGGCGCGCCCCGAAGGCATCGTCGTGGTGACCGGCCCGACCGGTTCGGGCAAGACGACGACGCTCTATTCAATGCTCAATGCGATCAATACGCCCGACGTCAATATCCAGACGTTGGAAGATCCGGTGGAATATTCCCTGAAAGGCATTCGTCAGGCGCACGTGCGCGAGGGTGGCGGCTTTACCTTCGCCGACGGCATCAAGGCCCTGCTGCGTCAGGATCCTGACATCATCT